>JBGPMS010000148.1:0-12363 GCA_041487115.1 Gammaproteobacteria bacterium | reverse complement strand
GCGATGCGCTGTGTCTCCTGCCCGAGCTGGTCTGCGGGCACCACCCAGTTCACCAGCCCCAGCTCCCTGGCCTTGTTCGCGTCGAACCGATCGGCCAGCAGAGTCAGCTCCATCGCCTTTTTGTAGCCCACCAGCCGAGGCAGGAAGTGCGTGCTCCCGCCATCCGGGCTGGCGCCGATCTTGGTATAGGCCAGAGAAAAGTACGCGTTGTCCGCGGCAACAGCGAGGTCCGCAGCGCACAGGATGCTGAAACCGGCGCCGGCGCATGCTCCGTGCACGCTGGCCAGCACCGGCTTGTCCGCCCGCCGCAAGGCCAGGATGGCGAAGTGCATCTCGCGCCCCCAGCGCACGATCGCCTCCGGCAGTTCCTTGATCCGCTGGTGGAACAACGTCACGTCGCCACCGGCGAGGAAGGCCTTCCCTTCGCCTCGCAGCACCACCGCGCGCACCGCCGCGTCTCTCTGCACCAGTTCCGCCGCCGCGCGGAACTGGATCATCATGTCCGCGTCCATCGCGTTGAACACCTGCGGCCGGTTGAAGGAGAGTGTCGCTACGCCCTCCTCCACCGATAGCAGCACCCGCTCGCTCATGCCGTCTTCCTCGCCATGAGCGCATCGCGCAGATCGGCGACCTTGTCCGGCTCCGCCGTAGCGTGGCGTCCGATCTCGGGAGGAAAGTCGTCGACCATGATGCAGGCGCGGCGCAGCTTGTCATAGCGCTCGAGGGATTCGGCCTCCTGCGTGGTGATGGCACCGGCATTGACTGCGGCGGCGATGCGCTCGCCGGTGGTGAATGCGTGAATGGCGCCCGACTTGACCGCGGCGCGCACCTTAGCTTCGATCTGCTCGGCCACCGCCACCTGCTGCAGCGCCAGCTCGAGCCGGCCGACCGGATCGCCTTCCCGGCGGTCGATGAACATACCGGTGGTGAGCCGGTCGCGTGTGGGCGAATCCTCCATCATCAGCTGCGAGAGGCGATGGCCGAGGCGGTCATCGGGCCCGCTGAAGGTCTTTCCATACGGGAATACCAGCAGGCGCAGCAGCCACGCCGCGGGCCGCACCGGGAAATTCTGGAACAGCCCGAAGAACGCGTCCTGGATGCGCTGCTCGCAATCTTCGGCCACCCACTGCACGAAGGGGAGGTCGGTCTGCTGGCGGCCGTCGTCGTGCCAGCGCTTGAGCGCGGTGGACACCAGATAGAGGTGGCTCAAGATGTCGCCCAGACGCGCGGAGATCTTTTCCCGGCGCTTGAGGTCTCCGCCCAGGAACAGCATGGCCAGGTCGGAGGCCAGGGCGAAACCCGCCGCCAGCCGAGTCAGACGACGGAAGTACCGCCGCGTCTCGGGAGCGCCTGGCACCGGGGCGAAGCGGGCGCCAGTCAGTGCCAGCCACAGCGAGCGCGCAACGTTGCTCACCGCGAAAGAAACATGCCCCCACAACGCCTGATCGAACGCGCGGGAGGCAGCCACCGGATCGGTCTCGCGGGTCGCGGCGATCTCCGTCAGAACGTAGGGATGGCAGCGAATCGCACCCTGGCCGAAGATGATCATGCTACGCGTAAGGATGTTGGCGCCCTCGACGGTGATGCCGATCGGCACCTGCTGATAGCCGCGGCCGAGGTAATTGTTGGGGCCGAGGCAAATGCCCTTGCCGCCATGCACGTCCATGGCGTCGTTGACCACCTGGCGTGCACGCTCCGTGCAGTGATACTTCACGATCGCGGAAATCACCGACGGCTTCTCGCCCAGGTCGACGGCGCCCGCGGTCATGACGCGCGCCGCTTCCATCGCGTAGAGATTGCCTCCCATGCGGGCGAGGGCCTCTTCGACACCCTCGAATTTGCCGATCGGCACGCGGAACTGCGCACGGACACGGCTGTAGGCCCCGGTGGTGCGCACCGCGGTCTTGGCCCCGCCGGTGGTGGAGGACGGCAACGAAATGGCGCGGCCCGCCGCCAGGCATTCCATCAACATGCGCCAGCCCTGCCCCACGAAGGCGCGGCCGCCGACCACCCAGTCCATCGGTATGAAGACCTCCTTGCCCCAATTGGGCCCGTTCATGAACGAGCCGTTGAGGGGGAAGTGGCGGCGGCCGATATTCACGCCCGGGTGCCTGGTGGGGATCAGCGCGAGCGTGATGCCGATGTCCTCCTGCGTTCCGAGCAGATGGTCCGGATCGTGCAGCTTGAACGCCAGCCCCAGGAGGGTGGCAACCGGCCCGAGCGTGATGTAGCGCTTCTCCCAACTGACCCGGATGCCGAGGACCTCTTTGCCTTCGTACTGGTCCTTGCAGACGATGCCGAAGTCGGGGATCGCGCCGGCGTCGGAACCGGCGTCGGGCCCGGTGAGTGCAAAGCAGGGCATCTCCAGCCCCTTGGCGAGGCGTGGCAGATAATAGTTCTTCTGCTCCTCGGTGCCATAGTGCAGAAGCAGCTCGGCCGGCCCCAGCGAGTTCGGCACCATCACGGAGACGCATGCAGTCGAACTGCGGCTGCCCAGCTTCATCACCACCTGGGAATGCGCCAGCGCCGAGAAGCCCAGGCCGCCGTATCGCTTCGGGATGATCATCCCGAGGAAGCCCTGGTCCTTGATGAACTGCCACACCTCGGGCGGGAGATCGTTCAACTCGTAGCTGATCTTCCATTCGTCGCACAGGCGGCACAGCTCTTCCACCGGGCCATCGACGAACGCCTGCTCTTCGGGAGTGAGCACGGGCCTGGGATAGGACAGCAGCTTGTTCCAGTCCGGCTTGCCACTGAACAATTCGCCATCCCACCACACCGTACCGGCGTCGAGGGCTTCCTGCTCGGTCTGCGACACCTGGGGCATGGCCTTGCGGAACCAGCCGAGCAGCGGATCGCTGAGCAGCGCGCGGCGCAGTTGCGGAATCAGCACGAGCGCGGAGGCGACGATGAAGAGGGTCCAGAGCGTGCCGCTCGCCGCCGGCGAAAGCCCGCCGTGCAGTATGAGCGCGGCCAGGAAAGCCGCGCCCCCGATGACCCACGCCCAACCCGGCGCGCGGAAATAGGCAAGCGCCCCGCACAGGACGATCAAACCGACTATCCAGATCAACGTAAACATCGACACTCTCCAAAAAGTTTGGTCAGCGGCCGAGAACAGCGACCCGGCGCATCAAGCCGCGCTGCGCGTCATCACGCCTCCGCCTCCACGCGAGCGACGCGCGGGCACCGGAACCGCCTTGAGCGGAGACGGCGTCACCCCGGCTTGCAGCCCGGCGGTCAGAAAGGGGACGAGGCGGCGAATGACGGCCTCCGCATCGTCGGCACCTTCGACGTTGCAGGTCGAAATGAGCTGCAACGCATCGTTGCCCGCCATGGCATAAGACATGGCCCCGAACATGAAATGCATCCGCCATACCAGCTCCGGCTCCGGCACCTGAGGCAGAGCGCTCACCAGCGCCAGCTTGAAGCGCACCACCACGGCCCGGTATTGCGCCGGCAGGAAGGCGCGCATGTACTCCGACGGCTCGGAGAACGCGCGCCCCAGGAGCCGCAGGAACACGGCCCCGCCCCGGAGCGGATCGCGGCTCACCTGCAGCGCGGGCGCCACCATGGCCTCGATGATCTTCTCGGGGCTCAACGGACGGCCCCCGGCGTCGGCTTCAAGACGATCCAGGTAGGCGATGCGAGCCTGATTCAGTGGTGCGAGATGGCGCTCGAATACTTCGCGGATCAGCGCATCCTTGGAACCGAAGTGGTAGTTGACCGCGGCGAGGTTGACCTTGGCGCACGCGGTGATCATGCGTAGCGACGTGGACGCGAATCCGCGGTCCATGAACAGCGCCTCCGCGGCGCCGAGGATGCGCTCGCGGGTGTCTGCCTGGTTCCTGCCGGCTGTCTTGGTACGGCTGCCCTGGGCCACGGCTCATCGCCTCCGCTGACTGGGGTCTCGCGCCCGGGATCGTCTCAAACGGCCGATTCAAACGGGCGTTTGAATCATGCCCGTGCCGGGGGGCGGATGTCAACGGGAGCAGGGGTGAAGGGTGAAGGGGCATGGGCGAGGACCCCGCGGCTAGCACCCCAAAAACCCGTTCGTGTTGAGCGTCGCGCAGCAGAGTCGAAACATGGAGAGGCGCTTCGACTCTGTGGCTGGCGCCACGACGCTCAGCGCGAACGGTTCTTCTTCACAGTCGCCAGATATTCTCGCAACCGAGCGCGACCAGACAGGCCCCGCTCCTAACCCCTGCTTCTCAAAACTGCGCGTCCTCCAGCGCGAGCACGCTCGCAGAGCCATTGACGATCGCAGACTTGTAGGCCTGCGCCTGCGGCAATATGTGCTCGGCGTAGAAGCGGGCGGTGCCGATCTTGGCGCGGTAGAAGTCGAAGTCCCCGGCGCCGGCGTCGAGCCGCGTCTTGGCGATGTGTGCGGCGCGCGCCATCTGCCAGCCGCCTGCCACCGTGCCCCACAACTTGAGATAGGGAACCGCGCCCGCGCCGGCGGCCAGTGCGTTGTACGGATAAGTCTCCAGCATCCAGTCGGTGGCTTCGTCGAGCGCAGTGACGCCGTCCGCCAGGGCGCGGCGGATGACGGCGAGCGCCGGGTGCGTGTAGCCGGCCAGGTCCTTGTCGAAGGCGCGCATCTCCTGGATCAGGGCCTTCGCGGTCATGCCCTTTTCTGCCGCCACCTTGCGGCCGATCAGGTCGTTGGCCTGTATGCCGGTGGTTCCCTCGTAGATGGAGGTGATCCGTGCATCGCGCAGGTGCTGCGCCGCGCCGGTCTCCTCGACGTAGCCCATGCCGCCGTGCACCTGCACGCCGAGCGAGGCCAGCTCGGTGCTCAGCTCGGTGCACCAGCCTTTCACCACCGGCGTCAGCAGGTCGAACACCGCCTGATGCTTGAGCCGCTCGGAGCGGTCCGCGTGCCGATGCGCCTGATCCAGCGCCGCCGAAGCGGCTGCCGCGAGCGCGCGCATGGCCTCGGTCTGCGCCTTCATGGTCATCAGCATGCGCCGCACGTCGGGGTGATGGATGATGGTGACGCGCTCCCCTCCCCTGACGCCGATGGGGCGACCCTGCACGCGCTCTTTCGCGTAACCGAGCGCACGCTGGTACGCGCGCTCCGCGATCGCGACCCCCTCGATGCCGACCTCCAGGCGGGCGAAGTTCATCATGGTGAACATGAACTCGAGGCCGCGGTTCTCCTCGCCCACCAAGTAGCCGATGGCGCCGTCCTTGTCGCCATATGCCATGACGCAAGTGGGACTCGCATGAATGCCGAGCTTGTGCTCGATCGACACGCACTTCACCTCGTTGCGCGCGCCCAGGCTGCCGTCGGCATTGACCAGGTACTTGGGCACCACGAAGAGCGAGATGCCCTTTACTCCCTCGGGTGCGTCGGGCGTGCGCGCCAGCACCAGGTGGAGGATGTTGTCCGCCATGTCGTGCTCGCCCCAGGTGATGAAGATCTTGGTGCCGTAGAGCCGGTAGTGCTCGCCTTCGGGCACCGCGCGCGTGCGCACGGCGGAGAGGTCGGAGCCAGCCTGGGGTTCGGTCAGGTTCATGGTGCCGGTCCATTCCCCCGTCACCAGCTTGCGCAGGTACGTCTGCTGCTGCGCGCCGGAGCCATGGCGCAGGACGGCATTGACCACGCCGCTCGTCAGCATGGGGCAAAGGCAGAAGGCCATGTTGGCCGAGTTCCACATCTCGGACACCGCTGCCGACACCAGATGCGGGAGACCCTGGCCGCCCCACTCGGGGCTTCCGTTCAGGCCGGTCCATCCCGCTGCGACAAACTGCCGGTACGCGTCCTTGAAGCCCGGGGCCGTGGTGACCACCCCGTCCTGCAGCTTGCATCCAGTCTGGTCACCCGCCCAGTTGAGCGGGCTCAGCACGCCGGCAGCGAACTTGCCCGCCTCTTCCAACACGGCATCGACCAGGTCCGGCGTAACTTCTTCACAGCCCGGCAGGCTCGCCACCGCGTCGAGCCCGGCCAATTCCTTGATGACGAACTTCATGTCGCGCAGCGGCGCGCCGTACTCGGCCATGATCGGGTCTCCGTAGCCAGGCTAGAGCTTGGCGGTCAGCTCGGGCACCACTTGAAACAGATCGGCGACCAGTCCGTAGTCGGCGACCTGGAAAATCGGCGCCTCGGCATCCTTGTTGATGGCCACGATGACTTTGCTGTCCTTCATCCCGGCCAGGTGCTGGATCGCACCCGAGATGCCAACCGCGACGTACAGCTCCGGCGCCACCACCTTGCCGGTCTGGCCGACCTGGTAATCGTTGGGAACGAAGCCGGAGTCGACCGCAGCGCGCGAGGCACCGACCGCAGCGCCCAACTTGTCCGCCAGCGCCTCGAGGATCTTGAAGTTCTCACCGCTGCCCATACCGCGGCCACCCGACACGATGATGCGGGCGGCGGTCAGCTCCGGCCGCGCGGACTTGGTCAGCTCCTGGCTCACGAAACGCGAGGTGCCGGCGTCGGCTGCCGAAGCGACCGGCTCCACCTGGGCGGAACCGCCGTCGGCCTTGACTGCATCGAAGCCGGTGGTGCGCACCGTAATCACTTTGATGCGATCGGAAGACTGCACAGTCGCGAGCGCGTTGCCGGCGTAGATGGGCCGGACGAAGGTGTCGGGCGACTCCACCGCTATGATCTCCGAAATCTGGGCGACGTCCAGCAGCGCCGCCACGCGTGGCAGGAAGTTCTTACCGAAGGTCGTGGCCGGCGCCAGGATATGCGAATAACCTTCTGCCATGCCAGTGACCAGCGCCGCCAGATTCTCTGCCAACGGGTGGGCATACAGTGGGGTGTCGGCGACGCGCACCTTCTCGATCCCCTGGATCTTCGCCGCCGCCTGTGCCACGCCAGCGCACTGGTGTCCAGCCACGAGCAAGTGGACGGGGCCGCCGATCTTTGCCGCCGCAGCGACCGTATTGAGCGTGCTCGGCTTGAGGGCGGCGTTGTCGTGTTCGGCAATGACTAGAATGGCCATCTATCTGTCTCCCGGGTCCGCCGCGATGATTTCGTTGGGTGCCCTCACGAAATCACCTTCGCCTCGTTCTTCAGCTTGTCGACCAGATCCTCGACCGTCTTGACCAGCACGCCGGCCTTGCGCTTGGACGGCTCCTGCACCTTCAGCGTCTTGAGGCGCGGCGTCAGGTCCACGCCCAGGTCTTCCGGCTTGACCACCTCCAGCGTCTTCTTTTTCGCCTTCATGATGTTGGGCAACGTCACATAGCGGGGCTCGTTCAGGCGCAGGTCGGTGGTGATGATGGCCGGCAGCTTGACGGCCACGGTCTCCAGGCCGCCATCGATCTCGCGCATGACTTCCGCCTCGCCGTTGGCGATCTTCACCTTGGAGGCGAAGGTGGCCTGCGGCCAGCCCAGCAGCGCGGCCAGCATCTGGCCGGTCTGATTCGAGTCGTCGTCGATGGCCTGCTTGCCGAGGATCATCAGTTGCGGAGATTCTCTTTCGACCAGCTTCTCGAGGGCCTTGGCGACCCCCAGCGGCTGTGTGTCTGCGGCGGCCTCCACCAGAATAGCGCGGTCCGCGCCGATCGCGAGCGCGGTGCGCAGCGTCTCCTGGCACTGGGCCGGACCGATGGAGACGGCGATGACCTCCGTGGCTACGCCGGCCTCCTTCAGCCGCATCGCCTCCTCGATCGCGATCTCGTCGAACGGGTTCATGGACATCTTGACGTTGGCGGTCTCCACGCCGGAGCCGTCCGCCTTGACGCGCACCTTGACGTTGAAGTCGATCACGCGCTTCACCGGCACGAGGATTTTCATCTTGCCTCTCTATCCTGGAAGGAAAGCCGGTTGATTTTACCGCAGGCGAAGACCAAACCCGAATCGAACCGCCAAGGACTTCATCGGCGGTTCTAGACTCCGGGTGTCAAGCCCCGGGCCTCTCGGCGGCTCCCTTGGATCCGAGCCGAGCGGCGAGCTCGCCTACGATGCCGCGCCGGAACAGCAGAACGGTCACGACGAAGATCACGCCCATGATGACGGTGACCCAGGGCCCGACCTTGTCGGCCAGTTCGTTCTGCAGCGCCACGATCACGCCGGCGCCGATGACCGGGCCGAGGATGGTACCTACCCCGCCCACCAGGTTCATCAGCACGACTTCGCCCGAGGTCTGCCAGTGTACGTCGGTCAGAGTAGCAAAGCCGAGCACCAGCGTCTTGGTGGCGCCAGCCAGGCCTGCCAAGGCAGCGGAGAGGATGAAAGCCAGGAGCTTGTAGCGGTCCACGTCGTAGCCGAGGGAAAGAGCGCGCGGCTCGTTCTCCCGGATCGCCTTCAACACCTGGCCGAAAGGCGAGTGGACGGTGCGGTAGATCAGCCCGAACCCGACGAGGAAAACGACGAGCACCACGTAGTAGATGACGTACTCGGGCTGGCCCTGCGCAGCGCGCAGCTCCAGCAGCCCGAACAGTTTGCCGCGCGGCACCCCTTGCAGGCCATCCTCCCCGCCCGTAAACGGCGCCTGGAGACAGAAGAAGTACACCATCTGCGCCAGCGCCAGCGTGATCATGGCGAAGTAGATCCCCTGGCGACGGATGGCAACGGCGCCGAACACGGCGCCCAGCAGCGCCGCCGCAAGCGTGCCGGCCACGAGGCCCAGTTCTGGCGTGAGTCCCCAGTGCAGCATCGTATAGCCTGCGATGTAGCCGCCCGCGCCAAGAAACGCGGCGTGGCCGAAGGAGAGCAGGCCAGCGAAGCCGAGCAGCAGGTTGAAGGCGCAGGCGAACAGCGCGAAGCACAGGATCTTCATCACCAGCACCGGGTAGACCGCGAACGGTGCAGCCAGCAGCAGCGCGAACAGGGCGAGGTAGAGAAGCGCAGTGCGCGTCATGCTAGCGCTCCCGCCCGAACAGGCCTGCCGGGCGCACCAGCAGCACCAGGGCCATGATCACGAACACCACGGTGGACGAGGCCTCCGGATAGAACACTTTGGTCAAGCCCTCGATCACGCCCAGCCCGAGTCCAGTGAAGATCGATCCCAGGATCGAGCCCATGCCGCCTATCACGACCACCGCGAACACGACGACGATCAGGTTCGACCCCATCAACGGGCTGACTTGAATGAGCGGCGCCGCCAGGACGCCGGCAAAGGCGGCCAGCGCCACGCCGAAGCCATAGGTCAGCGTGATCATCAGCGGCACGTTGATCCCGAAGGCCTGAGTGAGCTTGGGGTTCTCGGTGCCCGCCCGCAGATAGGCCCCGAGCCGTGTGCGCTCGATCACGAACCAAGTGGCCAGGCAAACCAGCAACGACGCCAGCACCACCCACGCGCGGTAGTTGGGCAGGATCATGAATCCGAGGTTGGTCGCGCCGCCCAGCGCCTCCGGCACCGAGTAGGGCTGCCCCGACACGCCGAAGAAGTGGCGGTAGGTGCCCTCGATGATAAGCGCCAGGCCAAAGGTGAGCAGCAGCCCGTAGAGATGATCGAGCTTGTACAGCCACCGCAGCAGCGTGCGCTCGATGATCATGCCGAAGGCACCGATGGCGAGCGGTGCCAGCAACAGGCTCCACCAATAGTTGATGCCAAAGTAGGTGAGCCCGATCCAGGCCACGTAGGCGCCCATCATGTACAGCGCCCCGTGGGCGAAGTTGATGATGTTGAGCAGCCCGAAGATCACGGCCAGGCCGAGGCTCAGCATGGCGTAGAAGGACCCGTTGACCAGCCCCAGCAGGAGTTGGCCCAGCAGCGCCTGGATCGGTATGCCGAAGATGTCCACCGTGCCTCGGAAGAATTCGCCAGCAAGGGCGTTGAAACAAGCAGCTTAACAACTCAATGACGGCACAGGCCGCGCACAGCGACTAGCCGCGCCCATCCGTCAGCCCGTCTAGTCGATCGGCTCGGCTTCCGAGCGTAGTCTGGCAAGCAACTCAGCCACACCGAGCCTGGCGGCCCACGCGTCGAGATAGGGTTGATCCAGCAGCCCGTGCTGCACTTCGTACACCCGCAACGCGTCGACGAACTGCTTCTCGCTGCCGCCAGACATCAGGGCCCATTTGAGTTTCATCAGGATGGTGTCCTCCGGTCGCGAAACCCGGAGCGGTAACCCCTCGAAGTCTTCGACGCTGCGGCGGGCAAAGCGGGCCTGGTCGAAGGCATCGGCGGTGAGGACCCAGAAGTCGACCTTGTTGCCCTCTTGGGCCTCTAACATGTTGAACATGCCCATCGCACCAATCGCATTGCGGATGGCCTCTTCATCGAGATAGTACTGCGGTTCGGGGAACGCCGCCCTCAGCGTGCGTGCAACGTCGCTGGCTGTTGTGCGGATCGCGATGACCAGGTCGATATCGTGGGTGGCTCGCGGCTCGCCCTGGAGGCTGGAAGCCAGCGACCCAGTCAGCATGTACTCGATGCCCACCTCGTCCAGTCGTGCGACGACCAGTTTTAGTAGTTCCTGTTGTGACATCGTTCGAGGCGGTCCCGCGCCAGGCGGTCGAGCTCGGCTACGCTCGAGTCCGGAAACCGCCGCGCCAGCCCTGCGCGGAATAGCGCAAGGCTGAGGGTGGAAAGCTCGAACGCCTTGCACAGTCGCGCCTGCGGCGACATGCCGCGGAGTGCGCGCAGATAGGCGGCATGATTGGGTCGCGGCTTGATGCTCGGCATGAGCGCATTGTATCGGCTCGGGCCATCGAATGCAGGCACGACAGCCGGACTACCAGCCGGGCCTTCGATCTCGGGAGCCTGCCGGTCGGGCTAGCTCACCGAGCAACGCTTTCGCTTCCTGCAAAGACCTGCCCCTCACCCCAGCCCCCACAAGGGGAGAGGGAGATTCGTTGCTCAGCAAAGTCCCTTCATCGGGCGACATCGCCGTCCGAGTCAAGCGGCGGCTTAGCCGTCCGCTTCAACTCGGACAGTTATTGCGTCAGCTATGCTGACGCAATAACCAGTGCGCGACTATTTCTTCACCAGGGGACACCGCGAGAGAGCAAGCGGCTGAAACGCCTTCTCCGCCGGAATCGTCTCGCGCACGTTGTAGTAGTCCCACTCGCCCTTCGACTCCGACGGCTTCTTGACCTGGAACAGGTACATGTCGTGCACCAGCCGCCCGTCTTCGCGCAGCTTCATGTTCTTGCCGAACATGTCGCTCTGCGGGTTCTTGCGCAGCCACGCCATGACGGTGTCGGCGTCGTCCGTACCCGTGGCTTTCACCGCATTCAAGTACATGGTGACGGCGGAGTACACACCGGCCTGGTTCATGGACGGCATCTTCTTCATCTTGTCGAAGAAGCGCTTGCTCCATTTGCGCGTTTCGTCGTTCAAGTCCCAGTACCAGGCTTCGGTAACGTACATCCCCTGCGTAGCTGGCAACCCCAGGCTGTGGATATCGGTGACGAAGACCAGCAGCCCGGCCAGGGTCTGGGTCTTGGTCAGTCCGAACTCGTTGGCGGCTTTGATGGAGTTGATGGTGTCGCCGCCGGCATTGGCCAGACCGACGATCTTGGCTTTGGAGCCCTGCGCCTGCAGCATGAACGAGGAGAAGTCGGACGCGCTCAGCGGATGGCGCACCGCCCCCAGCACCTTGCCGCCGCTGGCCCTTACCACGTCCGCGGTGTCCTTCTCCAGGGAGTGGCCGAAGGCGTAATCCGCAGTCAGGAAGAACCAGGTGTCGCCGCCCTGCTTTACCACCGCCTGCCCAGTTCCGTTGGCCAGCGCGAAAGTGTCGTAGCTATGGTGGATCGTATAGGCCGTGCAGTCCTCGTTCGTGAGCCGGGTCGACGCCGCGCCGGTGTCGATCAGCACCCGCTTTTTCTCTGCCGTCACTTTGGCCACCGCGATCGCCACCGCGGAATTGAGCGCGTCGGTCACCATGTCCACGCCGCCCGTGTCGTACCACTCGCGCACCTTCTGGGCACCGATGTCTGCTTTATTCTGATGATCGGCGGAGACCACCTCGACCTTCTTGCCCAGCACCTTGCCGCCGACGTCGTCCACCGCCATCTGCGCGGCAACCACCGAGCCCTGGCCGCCGATGTCCGCGTACAGGCCGGACATGTCGGTCAGCACGCCGATGCGCACCACGTCGTCCGAGATCTTGCCTTGAGCCAGCGCCGGTCCCGCTGTCACGCCCAACGCCACCGCCAGCGCAAGCGCCGTGTTCACTGCTTTGTTCATCGTTGTCTCCTCCAGATTTCTGTCATACACCGAGATTGTCACCAACCCGGGGATTGTCACACGCCGCGATTGTCATACACCGCGATTGTCATACACCAAGGTATTCGTGCAGCATATCCATGCGGCTGCTCAGTTCATCCTTCGTGACGGTCTCCACCACGCGCCCACGCTCCACCACGTAGTGCCGATCGGCCAACGGCGCGGCGAACCGGAAGTTCTGCTCCACCATGACGATGGTGTAGCCCTTCTCCTTCAACTGGCGGATGGC
>JBGPMS010000147.1:0-12419 GCA_041487115.1 Gammaproteobacteria bacterium | reverse complement strand
CGCCTGCAGGCGATCCCTGGCCTCCCTTTCGCGCCCCGGTCTGGACACGGCGAACAGCGCGATGCCGGTCAACCCTTCACTCCCGATGACCGCGGCCACCGCCAGATCGTGGACCTCACACGCCAGATCGTTGCTCAGCTCGCGCTGCAGATCGAGGGTGCTGACCCAGCGGCCCGCCACCTTCACCAGGCGCAGCCCGGCAAACAGACTATTGCACAGCGCATAGGCGAAGAACAGACGCGATGTGGCGAACAACCGGTCCTGCGCAGTGGCGCCGAGAACCTCCCGCGCGAAGGCGTCACACGCGTCGACCGCGCGGTGCGCGTGGACCACCGCCTTCGGCCGCCCGGTAGTGCCGGAGGAATAGATCCAGAAGGCTGGGTCGTCGTTGTTGGACCGGGCCGGCGCTACGGGCTCGCCGCGCAGGATTTCGCTGCCCTCCATCGCCACCAGCTTCATAGGCGCGGACAACGACACCGTCGAGATGGATTGAGCCGCCTCGGCGTCGGCGCAGCATACACGCGCGGCCGTTTCGTAGAGGATCGCGCCCAGTTCCTCGGGGCGCAGGCGCGGGTTCAGCCCGACCGCCACCGCCCCTGCCCACACCGCGCCCAGCCAGACCGTGACCCAGGCGATGCCGTCGGCGCCGGTAACGATCACCCGGTCGCCGCTGGCCACCTGGTGCGCACACAGCCATCCAGCGGTTTGCGCGACTCGTTCGCGCAGCTGCGCGTAGGTCAGCGCATCGTCGCCGCAGATCAGCGCGACGGCCTCGTCCCTTCCCGTGGATAGCAGCGTTTCGGCAGCGTTCATTTCGCTCGAACCAGATCACGCAGCAGGCGGTAGCGAGCGAGCAAACCGGTGGCAACGGCCATGTCCTCGACATTGTCGAACATCGGCACACCGGCCGACTCCATCGCCTGCATCCACTCGGCCCTGCGCTCCAGCGTGCCCATCATCGCGTGCAAGATAGGCATGCGCGCACCACTGCACAACTCGACGAGGCGCGCCACCACCGCGCCGCCGTCCACCATGAAAGGGACAACGTGAATCATGAGGATCGCGTCGAACGCACCGGCGCCTTCTTCGAGCGCGGCGGCGAGCGTTTCGCCGAAGCGGTCCTCGCGCGCGTCCGCCAGCAGGTCGAGCGGATTGGCCACTGCCGCTTCGGGCGGCAGGAAGCCGTGCAGCCGGCGCTCGAGAGCGGCCGGCAGTTCCGGCAATTGCAGCGCCTCGACCGCGCACTGGTCGGTCGCCAGCACCCCCGGCCCACCCGAATTGGACAACACCAACACCCGCGGACCGATGCCCGCCGGATGCTGGCCGAATGCCTTGCCCGCCAGCATCAGCCGGCGCAACGTCGTGGCGCGCACCATGCCGCAATCGCGGCAAAACGCCTCGGCCTGCTCGTCGGTCAAGGCTGCCGAGCCGGTGTGGCGGAATGCCGCTGCCCGGCCTGGCTGCGTGCGCCCGCCAGCCAGTGCGATCACAGGCTTGTGCGACGTCACGCGGCGCGCCACTTCCCGGAAACGCGACGCATCGCCGAACGACTCGGCGTACAGCAGAATGGCACGACACGCGGGATCGGCGCCCAGTTGGTCGACGTATTCGGTGAGGCCCAGATGCATGGCATTGCCGACCGATACCACCGCACCGAGCGGGATGCCGAGGCTGTGGCTGGAGGCGATCACCTCCTCGGCGATGGCACCGGATTGCGACACCAGCGCAACGCCGCCACCGCGTGGCATGTCGCGCAGAAAGGTCGCGGCAAACGGCGCGCAGACATCGATCAGGTCGATGATGCCGGCACAGTTCGGCCCGCCTATGGTCAGCTCGTGCTCCTGTGCCAGCGCCTGCAATTCGCGGTCGCGCGCCTTGCCTTCGGCGCCGCCTTCGGCGAACCCGCCGGGAAGGATGAGCAGATTGCGATGGCCGCTGGCGGCCGCCTCGCGCACGACGTCCAGAATGGCGTCCGGGCGCACCACGATCACCGCCAGCTCACAGGGCGGAGACACCTCGGCCAGCGATCTCACCACGGGCAGACCGAGCAACTCACCGCCCTTCGGATTGATCGGAACGATGCGACCTTTGAATCCGGAGCGCAGCAGGTTGCGCAGCACCGCGCCGCCCGAGCTGGTGAGTCGGTCGCTCGCGCCCACCAGGGCGACGCTGCGTGGCCGCAGGAGCGCAGCGGGACTATGCGGACTCATGCTGGGAGCGCCACCGGCAACATCGGTGGCGGGAAACGAGACAGGTTTCAAGTGAAACTCTCCGCTGGCAGCTGGAACGCGATCGGGACGCTCGCGCCCATTCTACCGGCTCCGTGTCGGCGGCCGGCGTCAACCGGGCCGAACACGGGGCGTTAAAGGTGGCGACGAGGCAATAAGCCGGAGTCAAACCTTTCGTTAAACGATGGAGAAGTGAATGAAGAAGCTGATCGCTACCTTGGTTGCTGCCCTGTTCGCCGCTGTCACATTCACCGCTGTCGCGGCCGATACTGCCGCCCCGACGGATAAGCCGGCCGCGTCGAAGAAGCACAAGAAGCACGCCAAGAAGCACGCCCCGAAGCCGGAAGCGGCCCCGACCGACAAGAAGTAAGCACCAAGGTCGAGGTAGGCAATACCGAGGGGAGGCGCTTCAATCGCCTCCCCTTTCCATTTAGTGTCGCGCAGGGCGTTCACCGTCGCAACAGCTGGTCACTCCGAGTAGCGCGCGCGAATCTTGACGGTGCGCTCCAGCCCGTCCACCGCCTCCAGCAGTTTCAACCGCAGATCCGGCTCGAGCGCTGGCTGACTCACAAACCTCTGCACCACACCGAGCGCCCGCGCGCTGCGCTGGCCACCGATGAACGCGGCCAGCCAGTCGTTCACGAAGAAGATTTTGCGCCGCCGTTTGAGCTCGGGCAGCGCACGCAAGGCCGGCTCCAGATAAGGCAGCGTCAGAGTCTCCTGCTCCACCGCGTTGAACGGCGCAAGGCTCTCCTCGATCCAGCGCTCGGCCAGGCGCGGATCGTCGAGGAACGCGCTGAAGTATTCACGCTTGGTCGCAGGGTCGGAGCGCGCTGCGCCGGCGGCATACGCCTGGCGCCGGCCATCGTCGGTCTGGTCCGCTTGCGATTGCGCGGCGAGGAGTTGTGCCGCGCCGGCGACATCCAGCGTCAACAAGCGTCGGACGATGCGGAACCGATCGTTCGACGACAACGTCACGCCCGGGATCGCCTGTTGGCCGGACAGCAGGCGCTCGAGGTCCGCTCTGCCCTCGCCGCTGGCAGCGACTGCGGCCAGAGCCCGGAAGCATGTGATGCGAAGTCCCGCCGCCGGTGCGCCGAGCATCCCGGCGCGTAAGGCAGCTTCCATCCGTGGCGCGAGCGCCGCCTGCTGCGCATCGGACAGGTACCAGCGGAAGGCGGTTTGCATGCGCGCGAGGATGCCCGCTACCGTGACCTCGTCGCGTTCCCGCGGCAGCTCGCGCAGCGCCACCTCCAAGAAGTCCCGCGGCGCCAGCTCGGCCTCGCGCACGCTCTCCCACAGCGCGTCCCAAAGCAGCGCGCGCAGAAACGGCTCGCGCACCTCGCCGATCTCCGCCAGCAGCGCAGCACGGCTCCTGTCGTCGAGCAGGAACAGCCCGTAGCCGAAATCGCCGTCGTTCGCGAAGATGAACCGCGGCGCGGGCCGGCCCTCGAGCGAGAGAATCCGCACCGACGCGGCCTCCAGCGTGACCGGCAGGCGTTCGACATCGCCGTCGAGGTAAACCACCACGACCTGCACGCGCATGGGCCACAGCCCGCCCTCGCCCAGTGCGTCCCGCTGCGACAGCGTCACCTCCGACAGCCGGCCTTCGGCATCCAGGCCCCAGGACACGCGCACAGCGGGCAAGCCGCGACGCTTGACCCAGGCATCGGCCCAGCCCTGCAGGCTGCGGCCGGAGGCACGTTCGAAGGCGCCCACGAGGTCACTCCAATCGGCGGTACGGAACGCGTGGCGCGCGGTGAGCTCGCGCACTGCGCTGCGGAACGCCTCCTCACCCAGGAAGAACTCGGCCTGGCGCAGCACGGCCGGCGCCTTGCTGTACACGATGTTGCCGTACGCCGACTTGGCCCCGGCCAAATTGGGCAGTGACTGCCAGATCGGTGTCGTGCCGCGCGTTGCGTCCGTGCGGTAGGCGGCCGTCTTGAGCGCGCGGAACGCATTCCAGGCGTCGAACTCGGGCAGCAACGCCGCGGTGGCCTTGGCCGCCATGAAGTTGGCAAATCCTTCCTTGAGCCACAGGCCGTCGAACCAGCGCATCGTGACCAGGTCCCCGAACCACTGGTGCGCGGTCTCGTGAAAGATCAGTTGCGCCCGGCGCAGGCGGTCGGCGGCGGCCGGCTGAAAGGGGAACAGAACGCTGTCCTCGCGCAGAAAGGTCGCACCCGCGTGCTCCATGCCGCCGTAAGCGAACTCGGGAACCAGCACCAGATCGTACTTGGCAAAGGGAAACGGCTGCGCGAAGTAGTCGGCGAAGTAGGCCGCACTGTGGCGCGTGAGGCGAAACACCTCGTCCGCTTCCTGGCGCGCACGCTCCAGCCGAGAGCGCCGCACGAACAGGCGCGTTCCGCTCGCCTGGTCCTTAAGCTCGGCAAAGGGTCCGGCCGCGAAGGCGAACAGGTAGGTGCTGATCGGATCGGTAGCGGCGAAGCGCGTGGTGGCCATCGCGCCACTCGAGCTGTTCTCCACCTCGGGGGCATTGCCGATCACGCGCCAGTCTGCCGGTGCAGTTACGGTGAGGTCGAAGCGCGCCTTCAGGTCGGGTTGGTCGAAGCACGGAAAGACGCTGCTGGCATCCGCCGGCACCAGCAGCGTGTAGATGTAATCGGCCTGATCCTGGCCATCACGAAAATGCGTGACCGCCGTGCCGGAGGGACGAATCGGGCTGTCGAGGCGCAGCTCGATTCGGTTTTCGCCGGCGTGCAGCAGCTCTTTCGGCACCACCAGGTGGTCCTGCACCGTCGTCGGTGCCTCCGGTGTCACCCCGTTTACCCGCAGATCCCAGGCCGTCGCACCTTCTCCTGGCCGCCAGTCGAGGACCAGGTCCGCCTCGGGCGCACCGAGCGTGACATCGATCGCAAGCGCTCCGCGCAGGCGCTCGAAGGGCGGTGCCAGCTCCAGCTTCAGCACATAACGCAGGTCGCGATACTGCGTTGCCCTCCACGCGGCGAGGGCGCGTGAGATTCCGGGCGCAGGTTCCCCGTCGGGGAGCTGGCTGGCGCTGCTCGCGGCCCCGACCGGGAGAATCGTGACGAGCATTGCGATCAGTCCCCGGTATACGTTCATGCCGAGCTCGATCATAGCAACGCCCGCACCGCCGCGCCGCCCCCAGTAGCGATCGACTTGGACCGCGCTACGCCGCGCGCGCCGCTAGCCCGCTTACCGCGGCAGGAGCGCCGCGCGGCGCCGGATCTCTTTGACCAGCGCGCCGAACTGCTTGTGGACCGCAGCCCGCACCGCCGCCGTCCCGAGCAACGGCGGCAATATGAAATCGGGCACGAGCCGCCCGCTGTAGGTGAGGTGCACGGTCTCGCCTTCCTGCGCCAACAGGTAGGTGCTGGTCATTTCCTTGAAGGTGCCCGAGATGGCCTGCGAGGTAATGCTGGTGCGCGGCTGTTCGGTCACGGTAAACGTAACTTCCATCGGGAAATGGAATAGAAAGAAACCGACCTCGCCCTTCTGCTCGACGATGACGGTGTCGCCTGCACGGACTACGACCCGGCTCGACTTCAGGTCGGGGATGAAATCCGCGTAGGCATCGTAGCCGGTGAGGACCGTCCATGCGGTGTCGAGGTCGGCGCGTACGCGCGCCCCTGCGCTAACCAGCACGGCATCGCCTACGCGCCGCGCGTCGACCCTGACCTCATCCGACTCCGCGGCCAGCGCCAGCGGCCACGACAGGAACAGGAGCAGCATCGGTATGTAAAGCTGTCGAACCAAGTCGTGCGCCTTGTGGTAGCCGGAAGTTCGCAGCCGGTCAGCCGCCAGCCAGATCTACGCACTGCATCTGCGGCAGCAATGGCCCGTTGGAGGCATGCCGACAGGCATTGCGTTCAACCACGTGGCCGAGTACCCGCAAGGTGCGTGCCGGAGCCCGTGCCGCCCATGCTTTGTCAGTGGTTGGAGACCGTCGAGGGCGTGGAAGGTTCGGGGGGATCAGGCTAGCCCCGCAACCGTTGCGCAACGGCGACGAAGGTATCGCGGCCGCCGAAGCCGCCCGCCTTGGTGATGAACCACAGGTCGCCGCTGTCCGTGCGGATGCGACTGAAGGGAATGCCGGGCAGCAGGTTGCCCATGACGCGCAGCACCGGCTGCGACAGGCGCTGGAGGATGGCGATGGCGGTGTCGCCGCCCGTGGCCACCAGCGCCGCGACCGGACGGCGCTCGAGCAGTCGGGCCACGCCTTCGGCCAGACCCCGCGCGACCGCCCCGGCGTCGCCCTCGTTCCCTTCGCCATCGGGCGTAGCTTTGAGCACCAGCACCGGAGCGGTGGAACGCACCGCGGCTTCGACGTCGACCCGCCCGTTCGGCGCTGCGAAAGCCTGCCCGCCACTGGCCTCGACCAGGGCCGCAACCTGTTGCGCGCTCTGCTCTGCGCGCGACCCGACCACGAACAGCAGCGGGCCATCGGTCACGGGCGCGGGAAGCGCACTCGGAGTGCACTCGAAGCAGTCGTCGGCCACCGCTTCAGCAATGCCTGCCGAGCCGACCAGCAGCGTTTGCCGCAACTGCCCCCGCAGGCTGTGCACGATGAGCCTCAAGTCTTCGTCGCTGGCGCTGTCGAGCGAGAAAATGTACAGACGGTCATCCTGACCGACGGTCAACACCTCACCGGCACGGCCCGCGTGCACGCGTGCCCGTGGCGCCGCGCGCTCGAACAGCTTGTGCAGCGGCTCCAGAGGCGGCGGCGAGAGCGCGTCGCGGGCAAAGTTCGTCTCCGCGAGCGGCACTCCGCGCACGTGTACCACGCCGCCGATGACGGTACGTCCCTGTGCCGGGAAAGCCGGCGCCACCACCGCCGCGCGGCGGCCGCTCGCGTGCAGCATGGCCAGGGTCTCCGCCACCACGTTTCCGCGCAGGGTGGAGTCGATCTTCTTGATCAGGATCTCGGCATCGGGATGGATCAGCTCGCGCACGATCGCGGTGACGCTTTGCGACGCTTCTTCCGCGCGAAGATGGCGGGAATCCGAATTGATCGAGACGACTTCGGCGCCGCGTAGATGTTGCGGCGTGCAGCCATCGATGGACGCCACAGCCAGAGTGCACAGGCCGCGACCTGCCAGCGGCCCGGCCACGTCCATGGCACCGGTCAGATCGTCGGCGACGATGACGACTCGCGGAGGCGCCGCCATCATCTCCTCCGCCAGCGCTTCCCCCGCTGTACGGACTTCAGGCGGCAACCTTGGCTGGCATGCGCTCGGCCATCATGCGCGCGTAGGCTACGGCCGCGCGCATGTTGGTGTGGTCCGCCTTGCCCTTCCACGCAATGTCGAATGCCGTGCCGTGATCCACCGAGGCGCGGCGAATCGGCAGGCCCAGACTCACGTTGACAGTCTCATCGAACGCGATGAGCTTGGTGGGGATGTGGCCCTGATCGTGGTACTGGGCCACCACCAGGTCGAACTCGCCCTTGAACGCGCGATAGAACACGGTGTCGCCCGAGATCGGGCCCTTGGCGTTGATCCCCTCTTGCTGCGCCAGCTCTACCGCGCGGTTGATGTGATCGATCTCCTCGGTGCCGAAGATGCCGCCCTCGCCACAATGCGGGTTCAAGCCCGCAACGGCGATGCGCGGGTTGGCGTAGCCGAGCGCCTTATAGTGCTGGTTGCCGGCGCGGATCGTAGCCAGTACCCGCTCGGTGGTCGCCCGCTGCACGGCGCCACGCAGGCTGACGTGGGTGGAGACGTGCACCGCCGCCAGCTTGCTCGAGGCGAGCAGCATGAAAGACGACTTGGCCCCGGTCAGATGCGCCAGCAGCTCGGTGTGGCCATCGAAGTGATGCCCGGCGGCATGCATCGCGCCCTTGTTGAGCGGGGCGGTCACGATGACTCCGATCCGGTCCGCCAACGCCAGCTCCACCGCCTTCACCACATACTGATAGGCAGCCTCGCCGCCCGCCGCCGTGATCTCGCCGTCCCGGATCTGTGCTTCGTCTTTGGTCGCCACGTGAGCTACAGGCACGACCCCGTTGCGGGCGGTTTCGAGCGAGTCCGTAAAGATCAATCCCGCACCCACCAGCTTGTCCGCGCGCTCGAGGAACTCGAGGTTGCCGATGACGGCCGAAGCCGAGCGCTGGTCGGGCGACATCTCCTGCAGCGCTTTGACGATGATCTCGGGGCCAATCCCGGACGGGTCGCCCATGGTGATGCCGATCTTGGGATGCGGGGTCATGAAAGCCTCAGGGGCAAGTCGAGGCGACGATTATAGCCGGGTACTGCCCCCCCTCGGTGACGGCGTCTGCCTGCGAACCACCCCGTCGCATTCGCGCCGGACTACTCCGCTCCTTGAAAAGGAGGGGAGAAGTAATTCCTTCCCCTCCTGCCCGAGGAGGGGCGCCCGCACAGCGGGCGGGGTGGTGGGAGTTTGCCCACGGCTCAGCTTCGTTGCTATCACGAGCAATTTCCTGGCAGTGCTGTGCCCGACGCGTCGAACTCGCTCCTCAAGGCCCAACGATGATCATCCAGGACACACCGAAGCGGTCGGCGACCATGCCGAAGCGCGAGGAGAAGAAGGTCTTGGTCAACGCCATCCGCACCTGGCCACCGTCCTCCAGAGCAGCGAACAACCGGTCGGCCTCGGCATCGTTGCGCGCTGTGAGCGACAGCGCGAAGCCTTGGAAGCTCGGCTGCCCCAGGCAGCGACCGTCGGAAGCCATCACCGTCGTTTCGCCGATGCGCAAGCTCGCGTGCATCACCTTGTCCTCGGCACCGGGCGGGACCATGCCGTGCTCGTCGGGCTCGGGGCTGTCCTTGAAGCGCATGAGCATCGTTACCTCTGCCCCGAGCGCTTTGCGGTAGAGCTCGATCGCCTCCTCGCAGCGGCCGTCGAAGAACAGGTAGGGTTGAACTTGCACTGCAGTCTCCTTGTGAACGTTGGGGATCAAATCATTCGGACGGTTGCATAGCGACAATTGCGGCAAACACCGCGACGATCACGGCAAGAGCGATGAGCACTTTGATGAGCATAGTGAATCTTTCTCCGAATTGGTCTGGTCGTGGCGCGCGAGGACTACTTCTTCGGCCCGAGCTCGATGTCGCGAAAGCGATCCACCGCCTCGCTGGGGCCGAAGTCCTCCAGCTCGAACAGCTGGCGCACCTCGATCTCGCTCTCCGATCCTTCGCCATGCGGATTGGGGAAGCGCCTGGCCCATTCGACCGCCTCTTGCCTCGACTTCACCTGAATCAGCGTGTAGCCGGCGATGAGCTCCTTCGACTCGGTGAAGGGGCCGTCGATCACGCTGCGCTTGCCGCCGGAGTATTTGACGCGGAAGCCCTTCGAGGTCGGGTGGAGTCCGGTGGCATCGAGCAGCACGCCCGCCTTCGCCAACTCCTCGTGGTACGTCGCCATGGCGGCAATAAGCTTCTCCTCGGGCATGGCGCCCGCTTCCGTGTCCTTGTTGGCCTTAACTATAATCATGAATCGCATCGTCGTTTCTCCTGGTTTGGTTTCGGGTGAGTGGATCTGCTCTCTGACCTTAGTCGAGCGGCAAGTCGCGCAATCGACACGCCAAATTCTATTTCGGCTCGTACATTTCGATCGGCCGCACCTCGATGGCCCATCCCACCTGCTCGCCCAGGTTCGCCGCCGGATGCTTCGAGGCCACGCGGATGGCCTCGTTCAGGTCCCGTGCCTCGATGATGAAAAACCCACCCACCTGCTCCTTCGTCTCGACGAAAGGGCCGTCGGTGACCAAAGGCTTGCCGTTTCTGGGTCGCACGGTGGTGGTCGCACGCGGCGACTCAAGGGACGCCTGGATGAGCAGATGACCGCTGTTGCGGAGCGCCTCGTCGTAGTCCGGGCATTTGCTCACGATCGCGTCCACCTCGGCTTTGGACAATGCATCGAATTCCTTCTCGTTGTAGTACGCGAGGCAAAGGTATTTCATGGATTGATCCTGTTTTATCCGCTGACGATGCAGAGGATGTTGCCGTCTGGATCCTTGAACCACGCGATTTTCATGTCTCCCGCGACGTGGACGTCGCCCTTTCGCGTCATGCCCGGCATGTCGTAATGCTCGAAGGTCACGCCCTTCGTCTTGAGCGCGCCGACGATGCGTTCCACGTCATCGCCCACCGTCCACGTCACCGCCGTCGCCTTGTTGGTTCCGGCGTAATTGGACCGATAGACGAGGAGCGTGGAGTTTCCAGTCCTGTATGCGATCAGCTCATCGCCTTCCGCGCCCACCTGCTTCAGGTCGAGTGTGCCTTCGTAGAATTTTCTGGCGATCTCCAGGTTCCTGACCGCGATGTTGGCGGCTGCATCCTTGTTTCCCAGCATGTCGATCTCCTTGTTTCAGGCAGCAAAGAGCTCCCCAAGCACGGAAGCGAGCGAATTCGGCTTTACGTCGTGTATCCGGCGCATGTCCTTTTCAGGGATTGGTGACAGGGGCGCTGGGCGCTTCTTCACCTTCGTGCGCACTCGCCTGCAGGCCGGCGCGAAGGAGCGCGGCGCCAAGCAATGCAGCTGCAGCCGCGAAGACCGCGCCGACCAAAAACGCACGGTGGTAGCCGCCGCTGAGCGCGACGAGCGGGCCCGCCCCGGACGCGAGCAGGCTCTGCGTGCGGGCGGCTGCAAGGCTCGCGAGGATCGCGAGGCCGAGTGCCCCGCCCATCATGAACGCGGTGTTGACGACTCCAGAGGCGAGGCCCGATTCGCTCGGGCTCACTTCGCTCATGGCGGCAAGCAGCACCGGGTTGAACGCCATGCCGCAGCCAAAGCCAAGGAGGATCATGCCGGGCAGCACGTCGAGTGCGAAGCTCCCGCCCACCGGCGCCCGGGCGAACAGCGCCAGCCCGACCGCGGCGAGCAGCAGTCCCGCCGCTAGCGGCAGCCTGATACCGAAACGCATGACGAGTTTGGCCGACAGGCCGAGCGAGAAAGCCGCCATGATCAGATTGGCCGGCAGGAAGCCGAGGCCTACCTGCATCGCGCTGTAGCCGAGCACGAGCTGCATGTAGAGCGCGGAGATGAAGAACCAGGCAAACATGCCAGCGGCCCACAGCACGCCGACGACGTTGGCGGTCGCGACATTGCGCAGCCGAAAGAGGCCGAGCGGCATGAGCGGCGAGCGCACCCGGGCTTCGATGCCGAGGAAGAGCGCGAGGAGCACCGCCGCGGCGGCGAGCAGTCCGATCGTCTGCACGGAAGTCCAGCCGGCTTCGTTGCCGTTCACGATGGCGTAGACGGCGAGCATCAGCGACGTCGTCACCGTCACGGCGCCGGCGACGTCGAGGCGCCCCGCGTTCGCCTGCCCGCGGCCACCCGGCAGCAGGACCGCTGACAGCGCGTATACCGCGATGCCGATTGGGAGGTTGACGAGGAAGATCCAGTGCCAGCTGAATGCGCTCGTGAGCAGTCCACCGAGCAACACGCCGATGCTTCCGCCGCCGGCGCACACGAAGCCGTAGATCCCCATCGCCTTCGCCCGCTCGGCCGGCGCGGTGAACAAGCTCATGATCAACGAGAGCGCGACCGCAGTGACGACGGCACCGCCGAGCCCCTGCACGGCACGCGCAGCGACGAGCAGCGCCTGCGAGTTGGAGAGTCCGCAGGCCAGCGATGCGAACGTGAAAAGCCAAAGCCCGATCAGCAACAGCCTGCGGTGCCCGTAGAGATCGCCCAGCCGGCCGCCGAGCAGGAGGAAGCCGCCGAAGGTGAGCATGTACGCATTCACGACCCAGACGAGAGCGGTCTCGGTGAAGCCGAGATCTTCCCGTATCGACGGCAGGGCGACATTCACGATCGTCGTGTCGAGGACGATCATCAGGACGCCGGCGCACAGGACGTAGAGCGCCCACCAGCGCTTGCGGGTCTCGGTGCTGTCTGTCATCACTAGCCTCTCCCTTGGTCTGAATGCCTGGCCTTTGCCTCAATGCCTGGCCGCGCGGCGGGCAACCACAATATTCTCTGTATAGTCGATTGGCGGAGCGCGAAATCGACAATCGACCCACCCTGCCAGATCAGCTCGAGCCCCTGCGCCTGGAGCGCGCATCGAGCGTCACGCCGAGCCCGTACAGGATGCCGGTCCAGCGCGCCTCGGTGTCGTCCGCGTAGTCCGGGGGTACGTCTTCGTGGACCAACGTGCGTTGAACACGCGCGCCGGCGGGGCGCTGAAGCGGCTGGTAACGCGTATCGCGGCGGGCGGTTCGGCCATTGGCCGGGATCGCCCGTTCT
>JBGPMS010000146.1:0-12449 GCA_041487115.1 Gammaproteobacteria bacterium | reverse complement strand
TTTTAGTACCCGGGGATGCCGAGTATAGCGCAGCGCCTCGCGCTCGCGAGGAACTCTAGCGACGCTCACCGAAGATCGCGCGCCCCACCCGAACCATCGTCGCGCCTTCGGCGATGGCCGCTTCCAGGTCATCGGACATGCCCATCGACAGCGTGTCGAGCGGGAAACCGAGGCCGGCCAGCTCGTCCTTCAATTCCCGCAGCCGGCGGAACTGGCGACGCTGGGAATCGAGGTCGGGTGTAGGCTGTGGGATCGTCATGAGGCCGCGTAGCCGCAGCCCCGGCAGTGCCGCCACTTCGTGCACCAGGGCGGCCAATGCGGAGGGTGCGACACCGCTCTTAGTGGCCTCGCCGCTGACATTCACCTGGATGCACAGCTGCAGCGGGGGCAGCTGAGGCGGACGTTGCTGGGCCAGACGCTCTGCCACCTTCAGCCGGTCCACGCTCTGCACCCAGTGGAAGTGCGCGGCCAGCAGCCGCGTCTTGTTGCTCTGGATCGGACCGATGAAATGCCACTCCAGGTCCAGGTCCGCGAGCTCGAGCATCTTGTCGGTGCCCTCCTGCGCATAGTTTTCTGCGAAGCTCCGCTGACCGCAGGCGGCGGCCGCGCGCACGGCCTGCGCAGAAAAGGTCTTCGAGACCGCGATTAGCCGGATAGGTTCCGAGTGCTGCCCGACGGCCGCCGCGGCACGGGAAATGCGGTCATGGACAGCTTGCAACCGCGTTTCTATTGTGGACATAATTTTCGGTCAGGGATCTTCGCTCGCTGCAGCGTGCGAGGCCCATCCAGAAGCAGGGTCAGGAGGCTGCGTCGGGAAACGTGGAGTTGGTAAACGGGCATCGCCGGGGGGGTGGGCCGAGAGCATCCGTTAGCGCTGGGCGACAGCGGCGAATGGGCATAAGATTTGCCTGTGTAATCTGTCCGCCGATCCGGCGGGGCTCCTGCACGTTACCGTCGAGAATCATATATGGACATCTCCGAACTGCTTGCCTTCGTCGTCAAGAACAAAGCCTCCGACCTGCACTTGTCGTCGGGGCTGCCGCCGATGATCCGGGTCCATGGTGACGTCCGGCGTATCAACCTGCCGCCGATGGAACACAAGGACGTGCATGCCATGGTGTACGACATCATGAGCGATGCACAGCGCAAGCACTATGAAGAAAATCTCGAGTGCGACTTCTCCTTCGCGATCCCCAACCTGGCACGCTTTCGCGTAAACGCCTTCGTCCAGAACCGCGGAGCGGGGGCGGTGATGCGGACCATTCCGTCCAAGGTGCTCTCGCTCGAAGAGCTGAAGGCGCCCAATATCTTCAAGGAGATCGCGGACCAGCCGCGCGGAATCGTGCTGGTGACCGGGCCGACCGGCTCCGGCAAGTCCACGACGCTGGCCGCGATGGTCAATCATCTCAACGAAAACGAGTTCGGTCATATCCTCACCGTCGAGGATCCGATCGAGTTCGTGCACGAGAGCAAGAAGTGCCTGATCAATCAGCGCGAAGTCGGGCCGCATACCTTGAGCTTCGCCAACGCCCTGCGCTCGGCCCTGCGCGAGGATCCGGATATCATCCTGGTGGGCGAGATGCGCGATCTGGAAACGATTCGGCTGGCGTTGACCGCAGCGGAAACCGGTCACCTGGTGTTCGGAACGCTGCACACCAGTTCCGCGGCCAAGACCATCGACCGCATCATCGACGTGTTCCCGGCGGCGGAAAAGGAAATGACGCGCGCCATGCTGTCGGAGTCGTTGCGCGCCGTCATCTCGCAGACGCTGCTCAAAACCAAGGAGGGCGGCGGACGCGTGGCCGCACACGAGATCATGATCGGCACACCCGCCATCCGCAATTTGATCCGCGAGGCCAAGGTGGCGCAGATGTACTCCTCGATCCAGACCGGCCAGCAGTACGGTATGCAGACGCTGGACCAAAACCTGCAGGAGCTGGTGAAGCGCAACATCGTCGCCGCGTCGGAAGCGCGGGTCAAGGCAGCCAACAAAGACCTGTTCAACGGCTAAAGACTGTAATACTTCCCGGCGGAAGGTCAAGCTCACGGGCTCAAGAGGAACGGGACTATGGAACGAGACCAGGCAATCAAGTTCGTGCACGAGCTGCTGCGCGTGATGGTCAGCAAGAAGGCATCCGATCTGTTCATCACCGCCGGCTTTCCGCCCGCCTTCAAGGTGGACGGCAAGATGACGCCGGTGTCGAACCAGACTCTCACGCCGACCCACACGATGGAGCTCGCGCGCTCCATCATGAACGACAAGCAGGCGCAGGAGTTCGAGGCCAGCAAGGAGTGCAACTTCGCCGTCAGCCCGCCGGGCATTGGCCGTTTCCGCGTCAACGCCTTCGTCCAGCAGGCACGGATCGGCATCGTAGTGCGCACGATCACGACCGCCATTCCCCGGATCGAAGACCTGGGATTGCCCGAGGGCCTCAAGGACGTGATCATGACCAAGCGCGGCCTGGTGCTCGTGGTGGGCGCGACCGGCTCCGGCAAATCCACCACGCTGGCGGCCATGATCGGGTACCGCAACGAGAACAGCTACGGCCACATCATCACCATCGAGGATCCGATCGAGTACGTACACGACCACAAGAACTGCCTGATCACACAGCGCGAAGTGGGCGTGGATACGGACTCCTGGGAAACCGCCTTGAAGAACACCCTGAGGCAGGCACCGGACGTGATCCTGATCGGCGAGATCCGCGAGCGCGGCACGATGGACCATGCCATCGCGTTCGCCGAGACTGGCCACCTGTGCCTCGGCACGCTGCACGCCAACAGCTCCAACCAGGCGCTCGACCGCATCATCAACTTCTTCCCCGAGGAGCGCCGCGCCCAGTTGCTGATGGACCTGTCGCTCAACCTCAAGGCCATGATCTCCCAGCGCCTGATTCCCAAGCGCGATGGGCCGGGGCGCGTCGCCGCGATCGAAATCATGCTCAATACGCCGCTGATCGCGGACCTGATCTTCAAGGGCGAGGTGCACGAGCTCAAGGAAATCATGCGCAAGTCGCGCGAGCTCGGCATGCAGACTTTCGACCAGTCCCTGTTCGACCTGTACGAAGCCGGCCACATCAGCTACGAGGACGCCATGCGCAATGCCGACTCGATGAACGAACTGCGCCTGGCCATCAAGCTGCATGGACATGAAGCCAAGGACAAGGACATGATGTCCGGACTGGATCATTTGAATATCGTCTAGCCCGCGACCTCCGGCGGTTCGGCCACCTTCTGGCGGCGCAGCGAGCCCGCGACGACCTCGAAGCCGTAGAGCCGGCACTCCAACGCTCCGTTGAACAGCGGTATTCGCCGCGAGGGCTTGAGGCCGATCAGCTTCGGCAGGCGTAGATCCGCAGTGAAGATCCAGGCGCTCCATCCCGCGTACTTCGCCTTGAGCGCGTCGCCCAGCTTCGGGTAGAAGGCGGCCAGTTCCTGCTGCTCACCCAAGCGTACGCCATAGGGGGGATTGGCGACGATCACGCCCGAGGGCGCCGGCGGTGGCAACTCCAGAACGTTGGCCTGCTTGAGTGAAACCGCGTCCGCCAACCCTGCTCCCGAGAGGTTGTCGCGCGCGATTTTCAGCTGTTCACCGTAGAGGTCGGCCCCGGAGATCGGCAGCGCCGTCACTGCGAGCTGCGCCGACCGCGCGGCCGACAGCACCGATTCCCACAGTTCGGGCTGGAACGTGCGCAGCTTCTGGAACCCGAAGGAACGCGAGCCGCCGGGCGGAATGCGCAGCGCCATCATGGCCGCCTCCACCAGCAGGGTGCCGCCGCCGCACATGGGGTCGAGAAGTCTAGTCCCGGGCTGCCAGCCGGTCAGAATGAGAATACCTGCCGCCAGATTCTCCCGCAGCGGCGCCTCGCCTTGGATCCGGCGCCATCCACGCTTGAACAGCGGTTCGCCCGAAGTATCGAGATAGAGAGTAAACCGGGTGGCCTCGAAGAAAGCATGGATCCGTACATCGGGCGCGTTCGTGTCCACGCTGGGACGTGCGCCCGTGTCCGCACGGAAGCGGTCGCATACTGCGTCCTTGATACGCAGCGTGATGAAGTCGAGGCTCCTGAGCGGACTTGCGACAGCGGACACGTTGACCCGGATCGTGAGGCGTGGGTCGAACAGATCGCGCCACGGCAACGCCGCAACGCGCTTATATACGTCCTCCTCGCGCCGGTAGTCCCATTCCCCCAGCCGCCACAGCACCCGGCTCGCGACGCGACTTTCGAGATTCGTGCGGTAGCACAGCCGCAGGTCGCCGGCGAACCCGACTCCGCCCTCGACGGCATTCACATCGTTGGCGCCGAGCCCCGTCAGCTCGGCGGCAAGGACTTGCTCCAGCCCCCGCGGGCAGGGACAGAAGAAGCGCTCCGCGGCCTCGCGCTCGCGTCGTGGTGCGTTCGATGGGGCAATACGATCAGCCATGCGCGATTATCGCGCATGGCGTAGCCCTGCGGCCAGCGAGCCGCAAGCGCGGCGTTACAGGGGCAGGAACACCTCGAATTCCAGCTTTCTGCGGTGGTTTCGATATTGGATAAGCTTCGTGATCCGCGCTTCCAGTTTGTTGCCCCGATCCATCTGGCGCGCCACCGCTGCATTCTGGGTGCGTGGTATATAGCCCAGCTTGTGCCCACTCCAATCGACCCGCACGGCACTGAGGTCGTAGGGGTTTTCCGGCTCGCGGACGAGAGTGAGAGCATCGCCTTCCTTCATCTCGTCCCATACCGCCTTGGCCTCGTGATAGCGCAGGCCGGCGGTAAGCGAAATCTGCACCACGATCTCCGCCCGGCCACGATCCTGCGCAAGCGTGGGACTGGCCCATGTCAGCAGCAGGACGACCAGGACGCGGGTCAAGGCGGCAGCAGCGTTGCGCGCCATGACCTTCAAAAGGGCTTGACCACCACCAGCAGCACCGCGCCGACGAGCACGAGCACGGGAAGCTCGTTGAACCAGCGCAACCATACGTGGCTACGGCGGTTGCGGTCGTGCTTGAAATCGGCCAGCAGCTTTCCGCAGTAGACGTGGTAGGCGATGAGGAGCGCCACCAGGGCGAGCTTGGCATGCAGCCAGCCGCCGGAAATGCCGTACGCCAGCCACAGCCAGACACCGAACACGATGGTCAGTGCGGCTCCCGGCGTCATGATCCCGAAGTAGAGCTTGCGCTCCATCAGCTTGAAGCGATCGCTGCCAGTCGGGTCGGTCGTCTGGGCGTGGTACACGAACAGGCGCGGCAGATAGAACAGGCCGGCGAACCAGGTGACCATGAAGATGATGTGCAGCGCCTTAATCCACAGCATCGCGGTCGTCTCAGGTGAGCAGCCGGCGGCGCGCCAGCACCAGGGCGAGATAGAACCCGGCCGCGGCGTAGGCCGTCAGAACGCACACGTGCAGCCAGGCGCTTCCCGGCGCGCGCCCGTTGACCAGAGGACGCACCAGGTCGATGGCATGCGTCAGGGGCAGCGCCGCAGAGACGTGCTGCAGCAGCGGCGGAAGCTGAGTCACGGGAAAGAAGACGCCGCACAGCAGAACCATCGGCGTAACCACCAGCGTGAAATAGTAGATGAAAAAATCGTAGCTCGGCGCAAGCGCAGTCATGATCAGCCCCAGGCCGCCGAAGGTCAACCCGATCAGTAGCGTGAGCGGGATGATCCACAGTGTCAGTGGCGAGTGCGACAGCCCGAGCACCCAGATGATGGCGAGGATCGCCGAGCCCGACAGGACGCTCTTGCTCGCCGCCCACAGCACCTCGGCCAGAACGATGTCGTCGAGGTTCATGGGTGTGTTGAGAATAGCGTCCCACGTCTTTTGCACGTGCATGCGCGAGAATGCGGAGTAGAGCGCTTCGAAGGTTGCGCTGTTCATGGTGCCGTAGCACACCGTGCCCGCCGCCAGGAAGGTGATGTAGGGCGTCCCGTTGACTTGCGGCAGCAGGCTGCCCAGGCCGTAGCCCAGGCCCATCATGTACAGCATCGGGTCCGCCAGATTGCCCACCATGGATGAGATGGCCAGCTTGCGCCACACCAGAAAATTGCGCTGCCACACGTGGACAAATCGCGTCGTGACGCGGGGGAGGGCGAAGTCCTTGGCGCGCACGCTCTAGCCTGGACAATTCATGAGGGACTCGGGATGATGGCGAGTCGAGTAGCCCGGCGCAACTTTCTTGTACCCGGTCTGAATCGCTCACCAGCCCCAGCGCGCGCGACCTTCGTTATCTTCGGGGGCGTCTTCATGAATTGTCCAGGTTAGTCTCGCAGGTCGCGGCCGGTCAGCTTCAGGAACACGTCCTCGAGATTGGCGCGCCTATGTAGAAAACGCAGATCGTCACGCCCGTCGAGCACGGCCAGTGCGCGATCGCCGTCGTGCGTGTAGCAGAACACGGTTTCCCCGATCTGCTCGTGGCGCCCGCAGACTGTCGCGCCCTGCTCGCTGGCCCACGCACTGGCACCGTCGCCATAGACCTCGATCACCTGCGGCTCGATGTGGCGCCGGATGAGCTCGGGCGGCGAACCCTGGGCAATGAGGCGACCGCGATCCATCACCGCCACCCGGTGGCACAGCCGCTCGGCTTCGTCCATGAAGTGCGTGGTGAGCAGGATGGTTTTGCCTTCGCCCAGCAGCCGCTTGAGCCGCTCCCAGATCAGATGGCGCGCCTGCGGGTCCAGGCCGGTCGTAGGCTCGTCCAGGAAGATCAGGTCGGGATCGTTGACCAGCGCGCGCGCCAATGCCAGCCTGCGTTTCATGCCCCCTGACAGGGTCTGGATACGGGCCGCGGCGCGAGCTTCGAGCCCAGCGAATTGCAGCAGATGCGGGATGCGCTGGGCGATGGCGCGGTCGTCCAGGCCGAAGTAACGGCCATACACCAGCAGGTTCTCGAACACGGTAAAGTCGGGATCCAGATTGTCCATCTGCGGGACCACGCCAACCCGCATCCGAGCTTCCCGGCCGTGGCGCGGCACCGGGTGGCCGAGCAGATCGATCTCGCCCGCGTCCGGATCAGTCAGGCCCAGCGCCAGGCGCAGCGTGGTGGTTTTCCCCGCGCCGTTGGGCCCAAGCAGCCCAAAGCACTCGCCGCCGCACAACTCGAGATCGACGCCGCATACCACTTCGGTGCCCGCGTAAGACTTGCGCACGCCACGCAGGGACAACATTGCTTGGGCAGCCACAGCTAGTTGATCTCGTCTTCGCCATGGCAGCGGCAGGAGCTCTGAACGATGCGTTGCAGTTCGACCAGGTTGCCGTGGAAGAAGTGGCCTGTTCCGGGCAGCACGACCACCGGAAGCTTCTGCGGGCGCGCCCATGTCAATACCGCGGACAGTGGCACCACGTCGTCCTCCTCGCCGTGGATAACCAGCGCGCCGGCCGGCACCGGTTCCACCTGAAAGCGTCCAACCGCGGGAGCAACCAGCACCAGCCGTTCCGGCGACACCCCCTGCTCGGCGAGCCGCCTGGCGACACGCGACTGTACGAAGGCCCCGAACGAAAAGCCCGCGAGCAGCAACGGCAACGCGCCGAAGCGCGTACGCATCGCCTCCGCGACGGCCAACCAGTCTTCGCTCTCTCCTCTGCCCTCGTCGTGCACACCCTGGCTCGCGCCGACGCCGCGGAAATTCATCCGTACCGACACGTAACCCTGCGCGAAGAAGACCTTCGCCAGCGTCTGCACCACCTTGTTGTCGAGGGTTCCGCCGAACAGCGGGTGCGGATGGGCGATAAGGGCGAGCCCGCGGCGCAGGCCGGAGGAACCGGCAGCGGGATCGTTGATGACGACCTCGAGCGTACCCGCGGGACCGCCGATCAGAATCTTCTCTTGCTCGGACGGTCTCAAATCCGCAGGCGCTCGACCACCCGACCGTTGACGAGATGCTCCTCGATGATCTCGTCGATGTCCTGTTGATCGACGTAGGTGTACCACACCTCTTCCGGGTACACCACCAGCACCGGGCCTTCCGCGCAGCGATCCAGACAACCGGCCTGGTTGACGCGCACCTGGCCCGGACCCGCGAGGCGGAGCTGCTTGACCTTACCTTTGGCGTAGTCGCGCATCTTCTGGGAACCGTGGTCGTTGCAGCAGGCTTCGCCGTTGTCGCGCTGGTTGCAGCAGAAGAAGACGTGGTGCCGATAGTAGCTCATGGACATCGATGGAGGACCGGGTAGGCATTATAGCGCGGCGGCTGCATGCCCTGGACCCGCGGTTGAGGCGCGCGAAAAAGCAGACAGCCCGGCGCTTCCGCCGGGCTGTCATATCACATCGAATTCAGCGTTCGTTGGTGCGAGGAATGCGCGGCGGCGCAGCGTCGAGTTGCTCGAGGCGATAGCCGTAGCGGTAGACCGCGGCCAGGCGCCAGCCGTTTTCGGGTGTGAGCCCGAGCTTGTTGCGGATGCGGCTCACGTGCGTGTCCAGGGTACGAGAGGTGACTACTGCGTTCGGCCCCCAGACGCTCTCGCGGATGTGACCGCGTGAGAGCAGCCGGCCGACATTGCGCAGGAACAGCACCGAAAGGTCGAAATCCTTGGCGGTGAGCTCCACTAAGCGCTCCTCGCGCATCACCGTGCGCGTCTGGCAGTCGACGCGGTAGACGTCCAGTTCCAGGACCTCCTGTTGCTCGACGCGGTGCTTGCCGCGCCTGGCGACGGCTTCCAGCCGAGCCAAGAGCTCCAGCCGGCGTACCGGCTTCACCATATAGTCGTCGGCACCCTGGCGCAGCGCCATTACCACATCGTCCTCGCGATTGCGGGCGGTGACGAACAGGATGGGCAGCGAGGATTGCTGGCTGGCGCGAATGCGTTTGAGCACATCCACACCACTGATGTCGGGCAGGTTCCAGTCCAGTATCAGGATGTCGAAGCTCTCCTGGTCGAGCGCGCGGATCAGCGCTTCGCCCCGGTCGAAGTGATGGCAGCGGTGCCCTGCCAGCTCAAGCCAGTGGCTGAGGAGCTCCGCCTGGGACGGATCGTCCTCGACGACGGCTACCCGCATGGTGCTTGCGGGCGCAGCCTGCGCAGGTTGTACGAGAGTTGCGGTCTTCACTTCCGGATCTTTAAGGGTGGCCGAGTTCATTTATCTTAGGGTCACGCGCAGGCGCGAGAGAAATTGCTCGACGGCCGCGAGCTGCTCTCCCAACGCACGTTCGTTATGGGCGATCGCGGCTCGCTCAAGTGCCGCACCGAAGGCGGACAACTCGGGAAAGCCGAACCCCTCCCCGGCGCCCTTCAAATCGTGGCCGATGCGCCGGATGGTCTCGTAGTCGCTGGCCGCGAGCGCAATGCGCACGCGGTCCAGGTCCTCGCGCTTGCGCGCGAGAAACTTGTGCACCAAGGCCTCGAGGTCTTTCTCGACCCGAACCGTCAATACGGGCAGCGCACTGGCGCGCCCCGACTCGTCCGGACCGACCCCGAGCAAAGTGCTCATGGCAGCGCGGCTTCCGCCGCTCGCTGCAACGCCTGCGCGACATGGCTGCGCAGCCGCTCGATGGTGATTGGTTTGCCCAGCAGAGCGTCACAGCCGCTCGACAGCGCGCGTTCCGCTTCCGGACCATCCTGGTAAGCAGTCAACGCGAAGATCGAGCCGCGATAGCCCCTGGCACGCAGCGCGGCAACGGCGTCGAACCCGCTCATCACCGGCATGTCCATATCCATCAGCACCAACGCCGGCTGTTCCGCCAGCGCAAGGTCAAGCGCCCGCCGCCCATCTTCGGCGAGAAGCACGAGCACACCCATTCTGCGCAACTGGTGCGACACCAGTTCGCGGATGTCCTCGTTGTCCTCAGCCACGAGGACCGATTGCGGCGATGAGACCATAGTGCGGTTATCTCCGTCGTGCGCTGCAACGTCAGCCTGTTGGCTGGTTGCGCTCAACTGTCAGGAAGGAGGGTTTGCAAGAGCCATGCCACGCGTCGGAAGCGCGCGAAATTAGCCGCCTCGCGAGCCGAGCGTCGAGGCAGGGACAGCCGGAGGAGCCTACTGGGGGCGCCCGATTGTTACGTTCTGCGCCCGGGGGGACGTGGAGATCTTTAACAGTGTGTTAACAAATGATCCGTCCAGTGTACAGCGTGCGGTACAACCTGAGTCACGTTTCGGTGCCGCCACTGCAGATCAGCAAGGTCTTGCGTCCCGCGCTGCGGTCGCCGGTTTCATCGGACAGGCGCAAGAGCCGGCGCAGATGACCGTTTATCGTCTCGCGCGGGGCCAGCTCGGGAAAGGCATTGGCGACGGCTTCCAGCGGTGCGTTGAACACCAGCCCATAGTTCTCGCCTCTGCCCGCCTTCGCGGGCGCGAAGTAGAAGGTATTGATGAGGAAGCCGCGCATGGCGCCTGCCGCAGGCAGCGAGATCAAGATCGCTTCGGCGTACGGGTCCATCGGTACGTCGTTGTAGCGGGACAGGTCGAACCTGCACTCCGAGACGCCACGGTACAGGTCGTCGAAGCTCGGCACCTCGCCGTGCGCGGGCGCAACGGCGCACGCCAAGGTCGCGGTAAGGCAGAACCAGACCAGTTTCATCGGCACACCTTTCGAGCGAGGCAACGTGCCAGAATCCTGCGGCGGTGGTACCGCGTCAGGGCCGCGGCCTCCATGCTTCGATATCGGCCCACCGTTGCAGTTCCTTCAAACCTTTTCTGTTCGTCATCCCAGCGCCTGGCCGCCGCCTGCAGGCGCGGGCACCGGCGCCTCCTGGCGCCGGCCCCACCAGATCAGATAGCCCGCCGCGAGAAAGGGCCAGAGGCTCGATACAAGGTGTGTGGTGCCGTTGAAGCTGAGGAAGTGCCCGCGTGTCCAAGTCGGGATGGAGGCAACGATGTAGGGGTTCGCAGGCGCCACGTTCACCAGCGCCGCGCCGCCAAGCAGCAGCGCTGCGGCCACCGCAGGGAGGAGCGTTCTGGGCAACCATATCAGTCCCAGATAGACGCCGATGCCCGCCGGAATGCCCAGCATGGAGCCGGGCGTGAGCCAGAGCGAAGCTTCCCCGGGCTTGAACAGGGTCAGCGCGGCCGCGCTCTTGAGCAGCAGCGCGGCGGTAACCAGCACCAGCAACGGTGCCGCCAGGTTCTGCCCGGCACGGGCGAGTGAGGACGTGAGCAAGGCGATGCCAGCGAGATTCAGCGTAGTGACGCCGGCCTCGATCCAACGATAGGACTCGGGGCTGTAGGCCAGGTTGTGCGGGTCCTCGAACAAAAAGCGCAAATCGCCGTTGCCGAACAGCCATACCGCCGGGTAGAGCTGGGTAAACAGCCACAGCACCAGGAGCACGAAGCCCGCATCCACGACGGCGCCGGGCAGGAACATGCGGCTGCGCAGATGATAGAGCTGGCCGCTGAGCAGCCAGCGCTCCCCGCCGGCCACCGCGATCAGCGCGCCCGCGAGCGCCCCCAGGCCGTTGCTCAGCAGGTCGAGATTCGACGGTACGCGCGGGGGCAGGAAGCTCTGCAGCGTCTCCATGGACAGGCTCACCGAGCTGCCGGCAAGCACCGCGATCAGCGCCGCCCGGCGCGGCGTGGTCCACGCCGTGGCGGCAAGCGTCACTAGCAGTCCGAGCGGGAGATAGCCCAGCACGTTGAGCGCCACGTCGGCTGCAGTGTAGTAGCGCGGCCACGGCTCGAACAGAAAGGCGAATGGACTGCTGGCCAGCCGCCGCCAGGGTAAGAAGGGATACAGGCTCGCATAGGCCACCAGCAGCGTGTAGGCTACCGCGAGGTACTCTACCAGCCAGGAGCGGCGAGCGAAGCTGCGTTGAATCGGGCTGGGAGCGTTGGTATGCATGCTGGACGCGACCGGCATCCGTCCTCGAGCGGGCCTAACAGGTTGATGCAAAATCCTGGGAAGGCGTACTTTGCACACAGAGTCGAAGCACGACCTGTCGCACGTTCGAGCACTTGCGCGTGTGCGCCCCACGCCAACTTCGCGTTGGCGCTCGCGTCGTGGTTTTGCATCAGGCTGCTAGACTAGACTCTCGACTGCGCGTGACTCTTGGCATTCTATGACATCTTCAACGGCGACGCGGACGGCATCTGCGCACTGCAGCAGCTGCGCCTGGCGCAGCCGCGCGCTAGCGAGCTCGTCACCGGCGTAAAGCGCGACATCGCGCTGGTTGCGCGCGTGCAGGCCGCAGCCGGCGACGAGTTGACGGTACTCGACATCTCTCTGGCCGATAACCGCGACGCGCTGCTGAGGCTGCTGCGGGCCGGCGCGCGCTGCATCTATTTCGACCATCATTTCTCTGGCGACATTCCCGCCCATCCCGGCCTGGAAGCGCACATCCGCTCGGCGCCGGGCGTGTGCACCAGCCTGCTCGTCGACGCGTACCTGGGTGGTCGCTTCCGGGCGTGGGCGGTGGTCGCCGCCTTCGGCGACAACCTGCGTGCCACCGCCGCTCGTCTCGCGCGGCAGCTTGATTTAACGCCGCCGGAGCTCGATGCGCTTCGGGAACTCGGCGAGGCGCTGAACTACAACGCCT
>JBGPMS010000145.1:0-12494 GCA_041487115.1 Gammaproteobacteria bacterium | reverse complement strand
AGGACAAACTCGGGAGCGAAAGCTGCGGAGTCGAAGCATACAGGGCGAGCCGGGTTGGGATTGGCAGCCCCGGCCCCCGCCCCTGCACGGATGGAGTCCGAGGCAGGCTCTTACAATTCACGTAACGGCGTAGCGCTCGATCACGTCACGGTCGAACTTGAGCCCGAGCCCGGGCCTGGCCGGCACGGTCAGTTCGCCGTTCGCGAGCACCGGCACTTCCTCGAACAGTTGCAGCGTCCAGGGCATGTATTCGACGCTGAGGCCGTTGGGCGCCGCAGCGACGAGATGCACTTGGATCTCGGGGAACAGGTGGCTGACGACCGGCAGGTTGAAGGCTTCGGCCATCCCGGCGACCTTCATCCAATTGGCGATTCCGCCCACGCGCAGCAGGTCGATCATGACGATATCGACGGAACGCGCCTCGAGCATGTGGCGGAAGGCAGCGATGCCATAACCGTATTCGCCGCCTGCCGTAGGTGTCGCGAGTGCGTCGGCGACCCGGGCGAGCCCGGGGTAGTCGTCGTGCGCCGTCACATCCTCCCACCAGTAGAAGTGGATGTCCTCCAAGCGAGTGCCGATGTCGATCGCCTGGTGCACGCTCCAGCGCTGGTTGATGTCGCACATCAGGTCGATGTCCGGGCCGATCGCCGCGCGGACCTTGCGCGCGCGCTCGACTTCCTTGGCGGGCGACGTGTCACCCGGCAGCGCGAGCTGCATCTTCATCTGCCGGAAGCCTTTCTCGGCTAGCAGTCGCGCAGCCTTCGTCACGTGGTCCAGCGGATATGAGCGCATGAGCGCACCGCTCGCATAGGTGGGCACCCGATCGCGCAGCCCGCCGAGCAGGACGGCGAGCGGCTGATCGAGCGCCTTGCCCTTGATGTCCCACAGCGCCATGTCGATGGCGCTATAGGCGAGCGTGAAAATCCCGCCGGGTCCCGCCGAGCTCGCAGCCGCATCTCGCAGCTTCTGTCCGATGGCCTCGATCCGGAGCGGATCCTCTCCGACCGTCAGCGCACCGAGCTGCTCGACTGCGAGCCTGAGCGTGGCGGTGAGGGCGGCGCCGAAGAAGGTGATGCCGATTCCGTCGATGCCGGCGTCGGTATCGATATGGACCGTCACGAACTCGCGGAACGGTCCGCCGAAGGGGGGGCCGCCCGCCAGAGGCTCATCGGCGGGCATGCGGAGGATCTGGGATCGGATGCGTGCAATTTTCATGGCGGCAACAGGACTTCCAATGGTGGCGATCGGCTCCTTCTCGTCGAATCCGTATCATGCCTCGGCGCGGGGTGCCTTGAACATCGCGTTGATCTCGGCAAACGGGATGGCCTGGCGGGCGTAGGTAAAAGTCCCCTGCTGCTTGACCTCGCGGGCCGCATGAAGGAACGCGCCGTAGGCGGCACGCGCAAGGGACGAGCCCACGCTCACGCGTTTCACCCCGAGGGCAGCCAGCTCATCGAGGGACAACGCCACTCCTGCGAGACCCATGATGACGTTCACGGGTTTGGGTGCCACCGCACGAACTACAGCATCGATCTCCTCTCGCGTCTTCAAGCCGGGAGCGTATAGAACGTCGGCTCCGGCATCGGCGAAGGCTTCGAGACGGCGAATCGTATCCGGCAGATCCGGGCGCCCGTGGATCAGGTTTTCCGCTCTCGCCGTCAACACGAAAGGAAAGGGCAGACTCCGTGCAGCGTCCACCGCAGCCTTGATGCGCTCGACCGATAGCGGCAACGGATAGATCGGATCCGCTGCACGCCCGGTTGCGTCTTCGATCGATCCGCCGACCAGTCCCGCCTTGGCCGCCAGCAGGATGGTTTCGGCGCAGGTGTCGGGGTCGTCCCCATAGCCGTTCTCCAGGTCCGCGGAGACCGGCAGTGCGGTTGCGTCGACGATACTCCTGGCATTCTCCAGGGTCTGTTCGCGATCGACCGCACCCTCGCCGTCCGGCTGGCCGATCGAGAATGCGAACCCGCCACTGGTTGTCGCAAGCGCCTCGAACCCCAGCATCGCGAGCAATCTGGCCGAGCCCGCGTCCCAGGGATTGGGGATCGCAAACAGGCCCGGCCTCTCGTGCAGGGACTTGAACGATAGCGCTCGTGTCATCTGCGCATTCATCGATCCGGCTCGTCAATCATCTTGCTCAACGCCGACTGGACTTGCCCACTCTCGGATTGAGCCTGTCGATATCGGCTTGCACCTGGTCGCGACTGCGCTCGTATACGATCTCGCGTCCCATGATGCTACCGGCGTACGCCAGCCCATTGCGAGTGGGAGTCAGCTCGCATCTGACACTGTGGACGCCTTCTCCAATCACAACCTGTATCCTGTCCGCCCGTTTGTTCAGAATCACGACGTCGATGGTCTGTCCGTTTTCCATACGTACCCTGATCTTCTCGTCGTTCATAAGATCCTCTGCAATCCAAACGCACAAAATCACCGATCAGCGCGGTATCGAATTGTGCACGCTTTTCATCGCTCACATAACTTGTTGCGGAATCGGGCGATCGCAGGAGCCTTCCGCTCAGCGTAGAAGCTCGTAGGCGCCGCCGCGCCCCAGTGCGCGCCGGTAGGCCGGGCGCGCATGGATGCGCTCGAGAAAACCCATGAGCTTGGGCCGGCCAGCGTCCAGGCCCCCCCGTGCCGCCGCCGCCTCCAGCGGGAAGCTCATCTGGATATCCGCCGCGGTGAGCTCGTTGCCGGCGAACCAGGTGCTCTTGCCGAGCTCCGCCTCCAGGTAATTCAGATGGCGTGCGATCTGCGGTTCGATGAACGAGGTCTTGGTGCGGCCGGCGATGGCTCTGGCGATCGGCCGCACGAAGAAGGGCATCGGTGCGTTCTCGATCCGGTCGAAGATCAGCTTCAGCAGCAGAGGAGGCATGGCCGAGCCTTCGGCGTAATGCAGCCAGTAGGTGTAGCGCAGACGCTCCGGCGTGCCCGGCGGAGGCGCTAGCCGCCCACCGCCATAGCGGTCGACCAGGTACTCGATGATGGCGCCCGACTCGGCCAGGGTCAGCGTGCCGTCGGTGATCACCGGGGACTTGCCGAGCGGATGCACCTCGCGCAGAGACAGCGGCGCCAGCATGGTTGTCGGATCGCGCTCGTAACGCTTGATGTCGTAGTCCAGGCCGAGCTCTTCCAGCAGCCAGAGCACGCGCTGGGAGCGGGAGTTGTTCAAGTGATGCACGAGAATCATCAGACGGTTCTGTCAAGTGACCGGTTCGGGTCAGGCGCCCAGCTCGGCGGCAAGCTCCAGGAAATCCGCCGCCGTTGTCGTCACAGCTTCGGATGTTTGCGATGCCAATCGGTTTCACGCTGGAAAGCGCGTCCGGCACTCACCAGCAGCTCCTCCTCCATGTGTCGCGAGACCAACTGAAAAGCCATCGGGGTACCTGCGCTGGTGAATCCGGACGGGAGCGTGATAGTCGGGCTGCCCGACATATCGAACGGAGAGGTGAATCGCGTCAGGGACAGGAGCGCACTCGGGTCCTGCCCGAGCGTCGCCATCTGCTTCACGGTCGGCGAGGCGATGAATTGCGCCGGGATGATCAGCAGATCGATCTGCTGAAACAACGCCGCCACGCGCCCGGCGAAGGCGCGTCGTCGCAGCAGGATCTTCTGATAGTCCGTCGCCTTGACTCCCTGTGCCAACTCGATGAGGCCGGCGAGCCCCGGTCCATACTCGGCCTTGCGCGCAGGGTAGGTGGCCTCGTGCGCGACGGCAGTCTCTACCGCGCAGTTGAGCGGCCAGTCCCGCAGCACCTGGTCGACGGTGGGGAACTGCACCTGCCTCACCTCGGCACCGAGTGAGCTGAACACGGCCAAGGCGTCGCGCACGCTGCGCACTGCGGGCGCTTCCACGCCCTCGAACGCGTAGCGCTCATCCAGCCCGATCCTGAGGTTGCGCGGCTCGCGCTCGACCGCACGCACGTAGTCCGGCACTGGAACCTGGCTGGCAGTGGGGTCGTCGGGATCGGGACCCGCGATGGCGCCGAGCACGATGCCGGCATCGACTGCACTTCGGCACATGGGCCCGATATGGTCCAGCGAGGCAGCCAGCTCGAATGCCCCGTAGCGAGAGACTCGCCCCCAGGTTGGCTTGAGTCCGGTCACTCCACACGCCGCGGAGGGAAAGCGAATCGAGCCGCCGGTGTCGGAGCCGAGCGTGGCGAACGCCATGCCCGCGGCGGTCGCCACGGCGGATCCGCTCGAAGAAGCGCCTGACCAGTGATCCTGATGCCAAGGATTGACCGGCACGCTGACCGCAGGGTGATGGTCGGCAAACGCGCCTTCGGTGAGCTGGAGCTTGCCCAGGCATATGGCGCCAGCGTCATACAGCCGTTTCACGACAGTACCGTCGTACGCCGGTTTGAACTCCCGAAAGATCGGCATGCCGGCCGACGTCGGGACGCCTTTCGTGTAGCACAGGTCCTTGAGTCCGATTGGCACGCCGTGCAGCGCGCCACGATACCGATGCCCCACGATCTCCGCTTCGGCTTTACGCGCCTGCTGCAGCGCCAGCTCCGGGGTCGCCAACGCGTAGGCATGGAGCCGACGGTCGAGCGTCCCGATCCGGTCGAGCATCGCCTCGGTCAACTCCACCGGCGAGAGCTTCTTGGTCTGGATCAGGTGAGCGACTTCCGCCAACTCGAGATAGTGCAGCTCGGTGGAGTCCATGCTCGTCATGGGGCGGGCGCGGCAAGCCGGTCCTGGAATACGTTGCGATCTCCGTTCGCCGCCCGGCGGAAGCCTCGCGGCGAAACCCCGGCGGCCCGGTGGAACGTGCGGACGAAGTTGGAGATGTCGCCGAAGCCCACGTCGAGCGCGACGTCGGTGATCGACCGTGTGTCTTCGGCCAGCAGGCGCGCCGCATGGCGGAGCCGGGACCGGACCAGGTACTGGTGCGGTGTCACGCCCAGAACTGTTGCGAACAGCCGCAGGAAGTAAAACGAGCTCAAGCCCGCTTCTCTGGCTGCGGTCTCGAGATCGATCGGTTCGTGCGAGTGCGCGTCCAGCCAGAGCGCCGCTGCCACCGCGCGACGGCGATCGCGCGCCGGGGCTGCCGGCGGTTTTTGCTTCCGCCCGGAGACGACCTCGACGAACCGGGCTGCCAACAACATGCCCAGCTCGTCGAGTGCAGCGTCGCTGCTGCCCTGGGCCGCAGCCTGCGCCAGCTCGCCCAACACCATCAGCTCCGGCAGCGGCGGCACGCAGGCAGTACGCCAGATCTCGGTCCCCCGCGCTCCGCTCCCGCGACCGACCGCTTCAACCACCGCCGGTGCGAGCTGGAACGACAGGCATTCGTCGCCATACAGGTGGTGGTCATGCGTGCACATGTACTCGTCGCCCGGATGGCCGACGAGGATCGACCCGGCGACCAGCTCGAACGATTCACCCCGGGCGCGATAGCCGAAGCTGCCTCTCCTGACGTAGGAGACGGAGAAGCCGTCGTGCACCTCGACGAACGGCTTCTCCGCCGCTCCGCCGCTGCAGCGGTAGTCGACCACCGAAACCGATCCGCGCCGCAATACCGTTGTGGTCACCATATGCGGCCAATTCTACCCGCAGCCGCGGAGACCAGCTACCGAATGGATGTTGCGGCTCGATGCGAAACCACCACGCGAGCGCCAACGCGAAGTTCGCGTGATCCTCTTCTTGACGAAGACGCAGTGCGCATCGTGCAGGAGCTACGATTCGTAGCATCAGCGCCCTCGCACCGATGCTCGAGTGGCCCGGCCGAGCTATTTTTTCCCCAGCTCCACCGCGCGCCACAAATACCAACTCGCCACGGTGCGGTAGGGCCTCCACCGCGCACCGCGCTTTTCGAGGTCCTTGCGCGCCGGCAGCTCGCGTTTCTTGAAGGCAACGGCGAAGCCCTTGCGGATCCCGTAGTCGTCCGCCGGGAGCACGTCCGGGCGGCCGAGCCGGAACATGAGGAGCATCTCTACGGTCCACCGCCCGATGCCGCGCACCTCGATGAGGCGCTCGACGATCGCCTCATCCTCCATCTGTTGGAGCTCGGCGAGTGTCGGGATCTTGCCCTCCGCGGCCCGTGACGCGAGGTCGCGCAGCGCAAGCAGCTTGGGACGGGAGAGGCCGGCGGCGCGCAGTTTTTCGTCGGAGGCGCGCAGGATCTGCTCGGCCGTGGGACCTGCGTGCGCGCGCGGGAAGAGCGCGCATACGCGTGAGTAGATCGTCCCGGCTGCTTTGGCGGTGAGCTGCTGGTAGACGATCGCCTCCGCGAGCGCAACGAAGATGCTCGGCGTCTGTTTGAGCCGCATACGAAACGGGCCAACGGCGTCGATGACGCGCGCCAGCGCCGCGTCAGACGCACGCACGTGCTCGACCGCAACGCTCGGATCGAACCCGAACACATTACCGCCGTCGACGATCGAGAGCTCACCGTTCGCCTGCGCGTCCTCGATCGAGAGGAGGCGGAGCTTCGTCGTGATCCCGCCGGCCGCGGAAAAGCCGCCGACCTTGCCTCCGGCTGCAAGCACTCGATGGCAGGGTACGACGAGCGCGAAAGGATTTCTCCCCAGCGCTTGCCCCACGGCGCGCGCCGAGCCGGGCGCGCCAAGGCGTACCGCGATGTCGCCATAGGACACCGTGGCGCCCAGGGGAATGGTGCGCGCGACCTCATAGACTCGGCGATGGAACGGCGGCACGCGCTCCATGTCGAGGGCGACCGTGGAGAGATCGCTCGCCTCGCCAAGGAGGAGGGAGACGATGCCGTCGAGCGCGCGCTGCACGTCGGGCGGAGGCGGCGATTCTCGCGCGTCCGGAAATCGTTGAAGCAGGCGCGCGCGGGTCTCGGGCTCCCGTGCTTCCGGGAGCTGCACGCCAGCGACGCCGCGCCCGCCCCAGGCGATGCCGCATCGTCCAATGGGTGTATCGAACAGCGCAAAGCCATTTGCCGTCATAGTGCCCGGGATGTTAGCACTGGCCGCAAGGGTTGCACTTGGAGGATCTTGCTGCCTGTTAGAATTCGCCGACTCGACCGCTAGGGACCAACCATGCCGCGCCACGCTCTGCCCTGTGTCTTTGCTCTCCTCGCTTTCGCTTCCGCACTGCCGTCCAAGGCGCAAGACATCCCCACTATCCGAGTCGGCTGGACGATTCCCGCCGAGGAATCGAAGTACTGGTTGATGCGGCGGCCGCAAGAGTTCCCCGATCTCGGCAAGGCCTACAAGATCGAGTGGATCCAGTTTCAGGGGACCGCACCCATGGTGCAAGCCATGGCGGCGGGAGCACTGGACTGCTCCACTCAGGCCCCGCTCTCGCTCGCGCAGGGGGCGGTGGAGATGGGGCTGCAGGCCTATATCGTGGCACAGCACGTGGGCGAGAAGCCCGGCTCGTTCTCCGTCTACTGGGCGGTGAAAGCGGACTCGCCCATCAAGACCGTGGCCGACCTGAAAGGCAAGACCGTAGGCATCAACGTCTACGGCGGCGGCATCTACTACCCGATGGTGCTGCTGCTGAGGAAGAACGGCCTCGATCCGGAGAGGGACATCAAGCTGGTCGAAACCGGCTTTGCCCCCTCCGAAGACGCCATTCGCTCGGGTCGCGTCGACGCGGGCGTTTTGAACCAGCCCTTCGCGGCGCGCGCCGAGGCCAAGGGCGGCTTGAGGAAGCTGTTCGCGTTGTCGGAGGTGCAGCAGAACATCGTGCACATCCTGGAGGTCTGCAAGAAGGAGTTCGTAGACAAGAACCCGGGTGTGGCCAAGCTCTACGTGCGCGACCTCACCGCCGGGATGAAGAAGGCGCCGGCCAACCGGGCCGAAACGCTCAAGGTGGTGTCGGAGGTGACCAAGGCACCGGTCGAGGTGCTGGATACCTATCTGCTCAAGCCCAACGACTTTGCGCGCGAGCCCGGGGGCCATCCTAACTTCGCCGGCATCCAGGCCATGTTCGACCTGTACCAGAAGGCCGGACTGCTGAGAAAGCCGCTCGATGTGAAGCAGTTCCAGCGCGACGACGTGACCGCGCCGATCGAGTGAGCTGCCTCCACACCAAGTTGACCTCAGCTCGACCCTCCCCCGCCTGCGGAAGAGGGAGTTCGTCCGGCAACAGGGCCGTAGCGTGATCGAAATCGAACGCCTGTCGAAGTCCTTCGAGACCGCAAAGGGAACTTTGCATCCGGCGCTCGCCGACATCACGCTCGACGTTCCGGCCGGCCGGTTTCTTTCGATCCTCGGCCCTTCGGGCTGCGGCAAGTCCACGCTGCTGTACATCGTCGGCGGATTCATCGAACCGTCCTCCGGCAGCGTGCGAGTGGAAGGCCGTCCGGTCACCGGGCCGGGACCGGACCGCGGCCCCGTATTCCAGGAGTTCGCCCTGTTTCCTTGGAAGACGGTGAAGGGCAACGTGCGCTACGGCCTCGACGTGCAGGGTGTGCCGCGCGAGCGGGCCGAGGAGCGCGTGGCACGCCTGCTCGAAATGGTGCATCTCACCGGCTACGAAAACTTCTATCCCAAGGAGCTCTCGGGCGGGATGAAGCAGCGCGTGGCGATCGCACGCACGCTCGCCTATGAGCCAGCCATCCTGCTGATGGACGAGCCGTTCGGCGCACTCGATGCCCACACCCGCCGCATCCTGCAAAATGAGCTGCTGTCGATCTGGGAACGCGACCGCAAGACCGTGCTGTTCGTCACGCATGGCGTGGAGGAGGCCGTCTTTCTCTCCGACAGCGTGCTGGTGCTGACCGGCTCGCCAGGCAGGCAGAAGGCGCTGATCGAGATCGACCTGCCGCGGCCGCGCGTGCGCGCCGAACTGCTGCTGAACCGCCGCTACCAGGAGTACGTGATCGAGATCGAGCGCATGATGGACAGCGGGCAGATGGTGTGAAGGTACGCGCGCTGCTCACCCTTCCCGGCCTGCCACCGCTGGCATCGGTCGCTTTCCTGCTGGCGGTGTGGCAGGCGGCGAGCCTCGCCCTGGGGCAGAGCTCCTTTCCGCCACCGATCGAGGCGTTCCGCGCCTTACCCGAATTGTTTCGCGACCGGGAAACCTACACCAACCTCGCGGCTTCGCTGGCACGCATGGCGACGGGCTTGGTACTCGGGCTCGCCATCGCCGTTCCAGTTGGGCTGGTGATGGGACGCAGCCAGCGTGTGACGAATTTCCTCAACCCGATTCTGACCGTCATCTATCCGATTCCCAAGGCGGCTCTGATGCCGATCATCATGCTGTGGGTCGGGGTCGGCGATGTCTCCAAGGTCCTGGTGATCTTTCTCGGCGTGAGCCTTCCGCTCGTCTATCACAGCTATCAGGGTGCGCGCGCCGTGGATGAAAAGCTGATCTGGTCGGCGATGGCAATGGGCACCGGACCGGCGGCACGCGTGCTGCGCGTGATCCTGCCCTCCGCGCTGCCCGAGGTTCTGCTCGGCTGCCGCGTCGGGCTGGCGATGGCGCTGATCGTCATGATCACCTCCGAGATGATCGCGCGCCAGTCGGGCGTCGGAAATATCCTGTTCAATTCGCTCGACATGGCGCTGTACGACAACGTCTACGCCATGATCGTGGTGCTCGCGGCGCTCGGATTTGCGCTCGACCTGGTCTTCGAGCAGCTGCGGCGCCGGCTGACGTTCTGGGCCGAGACGTCACTGGATCCGGTCGCGTTGCTGAAAGAGGCAGCCGCATGAGCTACCTGGCGAGTGGCCCCATCGGGACGATGGGGATCGACAGCAAAGAGATTGCGGCCAGCTGCCGACGCGATTCATTGGATCCGGTCGCGTTCTTTGAGGAGGCGGCCGCATGAGCCGCGCGTTGAAGTCCACTCTGTCTCACAGCTATTCCCTCATCCTGCTGCTCGGAGCCTGGGAGCTCGTCTGCCGCACAGGGCTGGCGCAGCCGCAACTGCTGCCGGCGCCGAGCATCGTGTTCGCCCGCCTCGCGCAGCAACTGCTCGATCTGCAGTTCCTGCACCATCTGGCCCAGACCGTATTGCGGCTGGGTGTCGGTCTCACCATCGCCACTGTGCTGGGCATCGGACTGGGCCTGACCGCGGCGACCTGGCCGCTCGGCGGACGGCTGCTGGAGCCGCTGATGCGGGTACTGGCGCCCATCCCCAAGATCGCGCTCTACCCGGCCCTGATCCTGATTCTGGGCTTCGATCACGCCTCGAAGATCGCGCTGGTCGCCGCCGACGCGTTGTTCCCGATCCTCTTCGCCACCTACTACGGCGGCCGGATGGTGGAGCGCAAGCTGATCTGGTCGGCGCGTGCAGCGGGAACCTCACGCCTAGGCTGTGCGTTCAAGGTCGTGCTGCCAGCCGCGCTGCCTTCGGTGCTCACCGGGTTTCGCATCGCACTGGTGATTTCGTGCGTGGTGGTGTTCCTGGCCGAGATGATCAGCTCCGCCGACGGCCTGGGGCATCTACTGATCCGCGCAGCCCGCTCGTTCAGAACCGTGGACATGTTCGTGCCGCTGGTGACCATCTCGCTGCTGGGGCTGGGACTGAATGCGGTCGTCGCGCTCGCGCGCAGGCGGCTGCTGGTGGGATACGCGGAAGAGGGACGGTAGGACGACCTCCGCTCTGTCCCGCGAGCGGGCGCGTGGCTGACCCCGATCAGGCGCCGCGTATAATGGCTTCCTTCAACGCCGGTTTCTGCACTTTGCCCAGCGCGTTCTTCGGCAGGCTCGGCAGGAACACCACGCGGCGGGGCTGTTTGAAGCGAGCGATGCGGCCTTCGAGCAAATGCAGCACCCCCGCCTTGTCCAGCATGCTCCCGGGTTGCTTGACGATGACCGCCACAGCGACCTCGCCCCAGCGCTCGTCGGGCAGGCCGACCACCGCAGCCTCCGCGATGTCCGCGCACTCGGCCAGCACGTTCTCGATCTCGGCGGGGTAGATGTTTTCGCCGCCGGAGATGATCATGTCCTTGGAGCGGCCCATCACCCAATAGAAGGCCTCTTCGTCCCGCCGCGCGAGATCGCCGGTTTTGAACCAGCCATCCTGGAAGCTTGGGTTGTCCGGGTCCCTCCAATAGCCCTGCATGACGTTCGGCGCCCGCACCCAGATCTCGCCGACTTGGCCTGGCGCAACGTCTTGTCCATCGTTGCCGATCAGCCGGATGTCAGCGTAAATCGCGGCCCTGCCTGCAGAGCCGGCTTTACGCACGGCATCTTCGGCGCGGACGTAGATCGACACAGGTCCGGTCTCGGTCGCGCCGTACACCTGCCCGAGCGGGATACCACGCAGGTGAAACGGCGGAAACAGCGCGTCGGGGACGGTGGACGAGCCCGTGTAAACCGCTCGCAGCGATGACAGATCGGCGATCGGCCAGGCGGAGTGCTTGAGGATAGCCTTGATCGTCGCCGGCACCAGCAGCGACAGCGTCGGTCGCCTGGATCCGACATCGGCCAGCCACCGGCCCGGATCGAAGCGCTGATGCAGAGTCACAGTGGCGCCCGCATGCAGCGCAGGCAGAGTCTGAATGCATAGACCACCGACGTGGAACATCGGTAGCACGGTCAGAACATGGTCCTCGCTCGTCAGGTTGTGGCAGTGTGCGGCGTTGACCGCGTTCCAGATCAGGCCCTCCTGCGTGTGCACCGCGCCCTTGGGCTGGCCGGTCGTGCCCGAGGTATAGACCAGCAGTACAGGATCCTTCGCCACGCCGAGGTGCGTCAGAGGTTTCCCGGCCGCCGCGAGGACCGTATCCCAGGACGTCCAACCCTCGATCCCTGCTCCGAGACAAACCGTCCGCAACGCCGGGAATGCCGAACGAAGCGCTGGTGCAACCTCGAGGAGCTCGGGATCGACGATCAGTGCCTTCGGCTCGGCGTGTTCGAGGATAGTCTGCTGCTCGGCGGGTGCCAGGCGAAAGTTGAGAGGCAGGAGGAGCGCGCCGATGCGCGCGAGCGCGAACAACAGCACCAGCATTTCGGGACGGTTGTAGCCAAGATAGACGACACGATCGCCCCGAGCGATGCCGAGATGCCCGGCCAGCCCTTCGCTTGCACGCACGATCTGCTGCGCGAGCGCGCCATAGGACAGGTCCTCGCCCTGGAAATGCAGGGCGGTCTTGTCGGGCTGCGTCTGCGCCCAGCGCTCGATGACGGCGTGGAGACTCATTCCGTCTGCGCGACCTGGGCGAGAGAGACGGCTTCACGAAAGCCAGCTTGACGGTCCGTATTCGCCTCGGAGAACTGAAATCCCCCCAAACCCGCCTTTTGCAAAGGGGGGCGAAACCGTCGGCCTGCGCTATTCATCCGTCTCACCTTGCTCGTACAGCGCTTCGCGGCCGATGCGATCCAGCACGAGCTCCGCGGTCCAGGGCAGCATGAGCGAGCCGCAGCGGCTATCCCGGTACATCCGCTCCAGCGGAAGCGAGCGCAGCATCGACTGGCCTCCGCACGTGCGGATCGCAAGCCGGCACAAGTCGTTGGCGTTCTCCATGATGGTGTAGTGCGCCGCGTAGCAGCGCAGGCGCTCGTCCTTGCTCGGATCGATTTTGGCCTCGGCCAGCGAGCGCAGGAACAGGGCGCGCGTT
>JBGPMS010000144.1:0-12508 GCA_041487115.1 Gammaproteobacteria bacterium | reverse complement strand
CGCGCTGTAGCGCAGCTCGATCTGCGGAAGATTCTCGGTTGCCTGCCCGCAGATCATCTGCCCTGAGAGCTCGGCGTCGAACATGCTGAAGTGGCACGGGCACTTGAATACGCGCACGGCCGCGTCGTAGGTGACCGGGCAACCCATGTGGGTGCACAGGTTGCTGTATGCCACGATGTCGCCATCGGGTCCAACGCCGCCGGGTACCGGCTTGCCGGTCTTCACCAGCGTACAGGGCGAGGCTGCGTCGGGGTAAGCGAAGGTCTGCGGTGCATTCACCTGCAGCTTTGTTGCGCTGCCCACGACTTTGGCCGGGTAGGGCAGGGTTGCGCGCGTCTGCGGCGGGGGCGCCGCATCGGCGTTGCCCGCACCCACGATGCCCGCGCCGGCAGCCACAGTGCTGGTCAACTTGAGAAATGTCCTTCTGCTGACTTCGCTGCTCATAGTTATTCCCCTCCGAGTCTTGTTGGTTGTAGTCGGACCGGATGATCCGCGGCTAGCCACTGCAAACGCGGGACCATCTGCGCGGAGAGCAAAACCTGCGCGAAGTCGAAGGGTTAGCCGGGCGAGGCGGCGCTGCTGGTTACCATTCCGTGACACCGGTCGATCTACAGCGCGTGCTTGCGTTACCAACCGGTAACGTCGGTTGAAGGGATACTTCGCGTGCGTCCGCTTTGGGGCTAACATGGGCCGCACAGAGGGCACTCGAGCCCCGGCGATTCCACTCGAAGGAGGAGAGCGTGTCGACATCGGCAGACGGCGAGGTGCGCACAAGCGTCGATGGCGCAACCTGTTCGCGAGGCGTCGCGCGGCGGCGGCTGGGTACGCTCCTGCTGCTGGCTTGCCCGTCGCTGGCCCTGTCTCGTGTGCAGGAGCCCGGCTTAACCAGTGGGGTCGCTGTTCGCATCGGTACCACCGCGGTAATCCTCGAGGATCAGGTCAGCTTCCTGGACGATTGGGGTCGCTACCTGGAGCAACGCCTGCGCGGCAGGGCCGTGTTCGTGCAGCGTGGCAGCTATCGCGAGATCACCGCGCTGATCAACGGTGACGAACTGGACTTTGCGTGGGTGTGCGGCTACCCGTACGTGGCCAACCGCGCGACCATGCGGCTTCTGGCCATGCCGCTGTACCACAACAAACCGCTCTACCAGTCCTATCTCATTGTGCCGCGCTCGGACTCCGTCACGCGCGGCTATGCGGATCTCAAGGGCAAGATGTTCGCCTACTCGGACCCCAACTCGAACTCGGGCTTCCTGGTCCCGCAGTATCTGATGCTGCGCGCCGGGCTCGATCCGCAAACGCTGTTCCACAAGAGTTTCTTCACGTATGCGCATCGCAAGGTGGTGAGCGCGGTCGCCGCCGGGGTGGCGGACGGCGGGTCGGTGGATGGCTATGTATGGGAGACACTGGCGCTGGTCTCGCCCGATCTGACCGCCAAGACACGGGTGGCGCTGAAGTCACCCGAGTTTGGCTTCCCGCCGCTGGTCGCACGCGCATCCATGAGCCAGCGCGACTTTGTCGCCATGCAGGACGTCCTGGTAGCCATGAGCGCGGACGAGGAGGGCAAGACACTGCTCAGGCGCCTCAACCTCGACGGCTTCGCGCGCGACGATCCGCACGTGTTCGATGGCATCGCTCAGGCGCTGGCGTATGTATCGGCGCGCATGAAGCTGCCGCAGTGAACCGCCAAAAGCAAGGGCCGACCCGGGAGGCTCGAGTCGGAGAGCAAAGGGCTGCGGGTAGACTCGCGAGGCGACAGTCGCACGTCGCCGGTCACGAACCACGACGATAGGGCCGAACATGTCCGCGATTCTCCCCGCCGGTCCCGCACTGGCTCCTGCCGACGAAGGCCACGTCCCGATCGCGCGGCGCTGGCTTGGGCCATGGCACGGCCGCCTGAGCGGCCTTCGGTTGCCGTTTCGCGACCTCAGCTATCGCTTCAAGATCCCGTTCAGCGTGAGCGTGGTGATCCTGGTGACAGCCTTGATCGTCTCGGGCGTCCTGATCGTGTGCTCCTACCAGTATCTCCGGCAGGACTTGGTAACCGGTGCCGAGAGCCTGGGGAAAACGCTGTCACGTGCCTTGCTGCCGGTGATGCTCCACGATGAGTTGTGGCAGGCGTACGAAATCGTGATTACTCCGTTCGACAAACCGGATGATCTGGAGAACGCAGACAAGGTCATCCTGGTGCTGGACCAGCGGCAGCAGGTATACGTCTCGTCGCACCCGGACTTGTTTCGCACCCTCGAACCCTTGGCCGCGATCGGCCCCAGCCAGAGCGCACTCAGCGACTTGGTCGCGCGTAGCCAGTCGACCGAACCGTTCGTGGTCGAGAACGTAGTGCCGGGGCACATCGTGGTGGTCGTTCCGATCCTGTCGGAGGACGGGAGCCGGCTCGGCACGCTGCTGCTGCAGTACGCGGAGGCGCTGTTCCTCCCGCGCTTCTGGGCGACGGTACGGCAGGTGCTCCTGTCCACGTTGACGGTGCTGGCTATCCTCATTCCGCTCGGGTGGTTTGCGGGCAACCGCATGGCGATCCCGCTGCTCAGCCTGGCGAGTGCGATGCACCGGGTGGGCAGCGAGCCGCCGTCGAAGATCCGGGCCGAGTTGTACCTGGCCGGCGGCGACGAGATCGGGCAGCTCGGCCGCGCCTTCCGCGGCATGCTGGCACAGCTGGAGGAGAAGCAGGCGCTGGAGAGACAGATGATCATGTCCGATCGGCTGGCTTCGATCGGGCGCCTGACCGCGGGCATCGCGCACGAGATCAACAACCCGCTGGGCGGCATGTTCAACGCCATTAACACCTTCAAGCACCACGGCAGCGCCGACCCGGTGACCGCACGCACCATCTCGCTGCTCGAGCGGGGTCTCACGCAGATCAAAGAGACCGTCGGCGCGCTGCTGGTGGAGGCGCGCATCGAGAGCCACGCGGTGACACGCGAGGACCTGGAGGACATTCGTACCCTGGTCGCGCCCGAGGCCGCCAAGAAGCGCCTGCGCATCCGATGGCAGAACGATATCCGCGGGAGCGTGCCGCTACCGTCCACGCCCGTGCGTCAGGTCTTGATCAACCTGCTGCTCAACGCCGTGCAAGCGGCCGACGAGCGCGGTCACGTGCATTGCCGTGTCGCGGCCGGCGCATCGAGCATGAGTGTCTGTGTGGAAAACGACGGCCGGCTCCTGTCTGCGCGCCAACGCGAGCACCTGTTCGAGCCCTTTCTCGGCGACGCCGGCAGCGGGCTGGGCCTGTGGGTCACCTACCAGATCGTGCAACAACTGAAGGGGGAGATCGGCGTGGATTGCGGCCCGCTGCTTACTCGCTTCGAAGTGCGGCTGCCGATCGAGGAGCCAGCATGAGAGCGCCCCGGGTGTGCCTGATCGAAGACGACCCCATCATGGGCGAGTCGCTGTGCGACCGCTTCGCGCTGGAAGGCTTCGCACTCGACTGGCACCAGGATGGGGAAAGCGCCCTGCGCCGCATAGGGCACGAGCCCTACGATGCGATCATCAGCGATGTGCGCCTGCCCGACGTGAGCGGGGACGAACTGTTTCGCCGCCTGCTGGCGCGCGGCGGCCGGGTGCCGCCGTTCCTGTTCATCACCGCCTATGGCTCCATCGACCGCGCGGTAGAGGTGCTGAAGTTGGGCGCGGCCGACTATGTCACCAAGCCGTTCGACATCGAACAGCTCATCGCCAAGACCCGCCAGGTGATCGGCGCCGCTGTGCCGGCATTGGAACAGGGCGAGGCCGGTGTGCTCGGAGTCTCGCCCGCCATTCGCCGGGTTGAGGAGATGCTGCCGCGCGTCGGTGCCCAGGCCGATACTGTCCTGCTTACCGGGGAGTCGGGGGTGGGCAAGGAGATGGTCGCTCGCCTGCTGCATGCCCATGCCTCCGCCGGGCGCGGGGCGACGCCGTTCGTCGCGGTCAATTGCGGCGCGTTGCCGGAAACGCTGCTGGAGTCGGAGCTGTTCGGCTACGAGCGCGGCGCCTTCACCGGGGCCACGCGCACGCGCAAGGGATTGTTCGAGCAGGCCGAGGGCGGCACACTGTTCTTGGACGAAATCGGCGACATGCCGGCAGTGATGCAGGTGAAGCTACTGCGCGCGATCCAGGAGCGACAGATCATGCGAGTCGGCGGCGACCGCGCCCTGCCGGTCAGCATTCGGCTGGTGTGCGCCACCAACAAGGACCTCAGAGGGCTGGTCGAGGAGGGCCGCTTTCGCGAAGACCTCTACTACCGCATCCACGTCATCCACCTGCGCGTCCCGCCGCTGCGCGAGCGTAGCGAAGACATCCTCTGGCTCGCCCGCTCGTTCCTGCGCGCCCGGTCCGGTGCGGGTGCGGCGAGACGACTGAGCCCTACGGCGGAGTCGGCGCTGCTGCGCCATGACTGGCCGGGCAACGCGCGCGAGTTGAAGCACTGCATCGAGCGAGCGTGCATCCTGACACGTGGCCTCACCATCGAGCCCTGGGACCTGTTCGACAGCGACTTCGCCGGCGGCGCGCAATCGGCGAGCGAGGCCGGCAGCCTGAGCGCTTACCTGCGCAGTTGCGAGCGGGAGTTCATCCTCCATGCGCTGCAAGACCACGGCTGGCGCGTGACCGAGACCGCCGAGGGATTGGGTATCAGCCGCAAGAACCTGTGGGAGAAGATGCGCAAGCTCAGCCTGCAGGCGCCGCTGGAATAGACCCAGCCTGCCTGAGTCTATAGTCCGAACGGACTATGCTCCGTTGCGGCTTCATAGCCGGCTCTCGAGCCCACTCGGCCTATGCGTGGGCGGCGGGGCGGGTGACATCTCAGTGCAGAAATACTTACACATGACGTAAATCTTTCGGACATCTTCCCTGTTCATCATAGGCGAAGTGCTGGCGCAGTCGCGCGCGGCCGGCTGTGGCCCTCGGGGCGGCCCGGTCCAGGCGAGCCAGCAAGACAGACCCTTCCGCCGTGATGGAACACGAAGCACTGGTCCAGAGCCGGACCGAGCTCGATCGAGTCCTGGTCAACGTCGAAGCCGCGGTGAAGGTCAGGAAGCGCGCGGACTTTTTCTCCTGGGTGCAGGGCGTGTTCCAGGGAATGATCGCGCATGAAGCGCTGGTCTGTGGTCTGCCGCAACCGTCCGTGCGCGGGCTCCGCTTCGAGTGGCTGGGCAGCTACCCGATCGCCGACGACCGCTTCCGCGAACTGTGCCGCACCGACGGCGGCCTGTTGCACATGCTGGTCGCTGCGTGGGAGCAGGGCGGACGCGCGCCCCTGTTGCTGCGTGGTACAGAGAGCCAGGAAGCGATCCCGCGCGCTCCTTCACTGATGGAGGAGCTGAGCCGCTTCGAGTTGGCCAATGCTGTGGCCCACGGGCTGCCGGGGCTGGACGGCCAACCGGCAGCCTTCTTCGCGTTCTTCAAACTACCCACGCCTCCGGCCTCGCGCGAAATGCGCATGCTGGAGCTGCTGGTGCCCTATCTGTATGCGGCCTGGCTGCGCGCCAACTGCGACACGGCCATGCAAACCAGCGTCCACACGGTGACCGTGCCCGACATTCTCACCTTGCGCGAGGTGGAAGTCCTCAACTGGGTGGAGCGCGGCAAGAGCAACAACGAGATCGCCCAGATCCTGAATATCAGCCACCTCACCGTGAAAAACCATGTGCAGAAGATTCTGCGCAAGCTCAACGTCCAGAATCGAGCGCAGGCGGTGGCGAAGGGTATCAACCTCAACCTCACGCGTTCGGCGGACTACGGCGGGCGCCAGTATTGACTGCCCGAGCGGCGCACGCGAGTGGACGATTCTCTCCGCGGCAAATCTCCGGCGCACGCAGGCGGCTTCACCTATCTCGGCGTGCTGTTCCTCGTCGCGTTGGTCGGCGCGGGCTTGGTCTCGGTTGCGGAGGTCTGGCACACGCTTGCACAGCACGACAAGGAGACCGAGCTTCTGTTCATCGGCAACCAGTTCAGATCCGCGATCGAACGCTACTACGGCGCTTCTCCCGGTGCAGCCCAGTATCCCAAGTCGCTCGAAGACCTGCTGGAGGATAAGCGGTTTCCGAACGTGCGCCGCCATCTTCGGCGGATCTATGTCGATCCCATGACCGGCAAGTCCGAATGGGGACTGACGCAACTGGAAGGCGTAGGCATCGTGGGGGTCCACAGCCTCTCCGACGCAGTGCCGCTGAAGCAGGCCAACTTCGCAGCACGCGACGCTGCATTTGTCGGCGCTAAGACTTATCGCGACTGGGTGTTCGCGTTCCAGCCCGCTGCTCCCGGTGCCAGCAGCGATGCTGCGCCGGGTGGCACCGGGACAGCGCCCCAGCAGCCCCTGCAGCCGGTCCAGTTGCAGCCGCCGACACCAAATCCGACCGGCACAGTGTCCAACAAGCCGCCGTCCGATCTCGATGCTGATCGCAAGGCGCGCGAGCGCTTGTGCCAGATCCGGCGCGCTGCGGACACCGAGAACTGCCGCATCGCCGCGCAGCAGAACGGGCCCCAGCTGGCGGATCGGTGCAACACCTCCGTCGAGCTGCGCTACCAAGCCTGCCTGGATCTGGCCACCTACGGTTCGGTCCCGCTCGATACGAGTGCGTACTGAGCGCTCGTATTCGTCCGCTCCTCCTGAAGGCGTGATGTCGCGTGACGGCGACATAGTCGCATCTGCTTACGCGCGGTCGCCGGGTGACGCGACCGCATGTAATGCGGCCCGCTCAGAATCCACTCCATCGTTTGGCCCCAAGGCGCACCGCGCAACGTGAGCCGTATGGACCACGCGATCTGCGCCGCCCGTGACAACGGGTGTCACAGGCCGGGATCCATCCACTCTTTCTCGAAAAGGGACGACACATGAAGCATCTGCAATGGAAGCCGATCGCGGCTGCGGTGGCTTTGCTCGCCGCGGGCCAGGCGTCCGCTACTATCCTGGATTCAACCGGCACTCCGACAGTTCCCAATGTCGGAGAGTTGTTCCTGTCGGTCTTTGACGCGAACCGTCAGATCTCCTATACCCGCGACCTCGGGATCACCCTCACGAGCTTCCTTCCCGCGGGCACGACGGCGCCGACGGCAGGAACGATCGCTTTCAATCCTGCCGCCACGCCTGCCGTTGGTTCCGGCAACGTGTTGACGACGGGTTACTCGCTTACGTTCGCGAACGATCCTCTTTTGCAAACCGCATTTGGAGGAGATCTGAGCGGTGCGACCTACCAGGTTCTCGCGGAGAAGGGCGGTTTCAGCTACGCCTATCTGACCACGACGCTGGCCGACCAGGCCACGGTCGCCACCAGCACGACGGGCCAGGTTTCAGCCTTCAGAGGCGGCGCCGATCCTTATCTGGCGGCGGTGAATCTGGAGGGCACGCATCCCACCGGCCTCAATGGCTCCAGCTTCACCACCGATCCCAACGACGCGGCAAACGTCGGCAAGACCCTCGGCACCAACTGGGGCGGCAAGACTCCGGTCTTCGATACGAGTGCGCCAGTCGGTACCGCGCTCGATTTCTATCTGTTGAGCAGGCCGGCCTCGGGGTCCTTCGTCAACGTGACTGCATTCACCGACGCCACGTGGACGTTGAACGCCGACGGCACCCTCAAGTACGCGGTCGCGGCCGTCCCCGAACCCGGTACCTGGGCCTTGATGGCTGCGGGTCTGATCGCCATCGGAGGAATCGCACGCCGGCGCATGCAAGGCTGAGGGCCGCGGCGGCGCATCCGCCGCTTCGGGCCTGCAATAACTTCAGCGTTGCGCCATTCAAGGCAGGGCTCGCGGCGAGTGGCCACGAGCCCGAGGGTAGACGCTTAACCCATTCGAGAGAACCGAACCATGACACTCAGACAGATAGCACTTGGTTGCACGCTCGCCCTGGGCGCCGTTTCGAGCCCGGCCTGGGCCGTATCGCCCGCCGCTTGCGCGGGCAGCGCCTTCGACATCGATATCTATCTCACCGGGGCATCCGCTCCGCAGAACTCGCTCGGCGGTATCGCTGCCGAGATCTTCGCCGCCGGCTTCACCGTTGTGTTCGACAACGGGACTTCCGGCAGCAAGGGAGCTTCGTATCGTGCCTATTGCGGCACGCTGAACAACACGGTGGGCGCAACGCTGGCGGGCAAGAAGGTGCGCCTTCTCAACCGCGCCCGTGGCGGCTCTGTCTGGGGCGTGAATCCCGTCGCTCGCGACCAAGCGATTGCAACTCTTGGCTTCGACCCGGCGACCTGCGCGGCGTCGGCCATCGCCGGCGTGAACTTCGAGTGCCCGGAGGTCGGCGACGACTTCAATCCGAACGTCGCCAACCGCAAACCCGATTTCGGCGTTTCGGACGTGGAACCTGCGATGTTCAAAGCCCCGTACAACGTGGAGTTCGGGCAGACGCAGTTGACGGCCGCGGAGCTGACCAAGTTCAGCGGCACGATCAAGCCCGGCTACCAGGTGATTTTCGGGCCGGCGCTCACCAACAACGTCGGCCTGGCGGATCTCAGCCGCAGCCAGGTCATCGCGCTGTTGACCGGGCAATACCAGACCTGGGATCAGGCTGGCTCCGCCCTCACCGGCCCGGTCACGGTATGCCGGCGCGTGCAGGGTTCCGGCACGCAGGCGAGCTTCAATCAGTACTTCGGCAATTTCCCGTGCGCGGTCGGCGACATCGCGCAATCCGGCAACCTTCCGCCGACGCGCATGGCGGACAGCGCCGGTTACGATGGCGCACACGCGGGAACGCCCGGCGATCCGATTCTGGTCGATCCGAGCGCGGGGCCGACAACGGTGGAGAATCCGGCTTCCGGCGACGTGCGGACTTGCCTGATCAGCGCTCAGAACGGCATCGACTACACGTTCAAGGGCGACGACGGCCGCACCTACAAGATTGAGTTCAGCAACGCGGGGGGTCCGTATGGCGCGATCGGTGTTCTGTCGCTCGACAGCAAGGGCGCCAGCGGTTTCGGCGTCAGCCCCACCGGCCAGTGGCAGTTCGCCAGGTTGAACGGCATCGATCCGACCGTTCAGACCAATGCCCAGACCGGCTTGTACGATTTCGTGCTGGAGAACACCTTTCAGCGCAAGAACGACAAGACCTATCCGAGCGGGCTCTACGTTCCGTTCATCAACCTGTTCATCGCGAAAGCCGAAAGCCAGGCCATCCTGGCCGCGATCGCCAACGTGAACGTGCGCCAGTCTCTGCTGGCCGTTCCCAATATCGCGGGGAATCCCACGCCGATCGTGGGCACCAACATCACTTCGAAGTGGACGCGCAATCAGAACTCGTGCTCGCCAGCACAGTTGGCGTTCTGAATCTGCGACGCGATCTGACCGGGAAGCTCCGGGGGCAAGGCCGGGCGGGAGGGAATTTCCCTCCCGCCGCGTATTTGCGGTGGTGGAAGTGCCCAGAACAGGAATTCATGCGTTGGTTGTTCGTGGTTGCGTTTCTTGTGGCTTGCGTCGCGCGTGCTCACGCGCACGAGGCAGGTCCAGCTTCCCAACAGGCAGGTTCCGACAGTGCGGCGGAGAGCGATCTGCCGCGCTTCGACATACTCGAATACCAAGTCGAGGGAAACACCGTGCTGCCCACGATCGAGGTCGAGCGCGCGGTGTACCCGTTCCTCGGCCCTCAACGGACCATCAAGGACGCGGAGGCTGCGCGCGCCGCCCTCGAGCACGCCTACCAGCAGGCCGGATACCTCACGGTGCTGGTGGACATCCCCGAACAGAAAGTGGACGACGGCGTGGTGCGCCTGCGCGTGATGGAGGGCAAGATCGACCGGCTGGCCGTGTCCGGCAACCGCTACTACTCGCGCGGCACCATCCGCGACAAAGTGCCTGCTCTGGAGGCCGGCAAGGTCCCGCACTTCCCGGACGTGCAGAAAGAGTTGGCGCAGCTCAACCGCGGCAGCGATCGCCGGGTCACTCCGGTTCTGCGTCCCGGGGAGACGCCTGGAACCGTGACCGCGGAGCTGAAAGTGGAAGACAAGCTTCCGCTGCACGGCGGCATCGAGCTGAACAACCGCGAGAGCCCGAACACCGAGCCGTTGCGCCTGCAGGCCTTTCTGCGCTACGACAACCTGTGGCAGCGCGAGCACAGCGCCGCCATCCAGTATCTCGTGGCACCGCAGGACCCGACGCAGGTCCGGGCGTTGTCGGGCACCTACGTGATCCCGATCTCGGGGACCGACAACGTCATCGCGTTCTACGGCGTGCACTCGCGCAGCAACGTCGCCGCCATCGGCGACCTTACCGTGATCGGGAACGGTGACATCGTCGGCGCGCGATACGTCGTTCCGTTGCAACCGGTCGCCGAGCTCTACCATTCGCTCACGCTCGGGATCGACTACAAGCAGTTTGGTCAGAGCGTCGGGTTTCCAGGTACGCCGGCGGTCGATACTCCTATCAGCTACGTTCCGCTCAGCATGCAGTACAGCGGCACCATTGCCGGCAAGCGTGGCGTGACGCAGGGCACCTTCAGCGCCAACTTCGGGCCGCGCGGCGTGTTCGAGAACAAGGATGCGGAGTTCGAGAACAACCGCTTCGAGGCCCATGCCAACTACATCTACCTGCGCGGCGAGCTGAGCCGGGAGCAGGCTCTCCCGCATGGGTCGAGCCTGTTCGCGCGGCTCGGTGGACAAGTCGCCAGCGGGCCCCTGATCAGCAACGAGCAGTTCGTGGCTGGCGGCGTCGACACGGTCCGCGGCTATCTCGAAGCCGAGCAGTCCGGCGACGACGCCTACTACGGCCGCGTGGAGCTGCGCTCTCCTTCGCTGACGAACGCCGAAAGCCTGGTGAGCGAACTGGTCGTGCTGGGCTTTGTGGATGGCGCCTCGCTCCATCTGCAGGATGCGCTCCCGGGCCAGAAGTCCAGCTACAACCTGTCGAGTGGAGGCGTCGGGCTTCGGCTCAAGACCCGGCCGCATCTGGATGCGACGCTGGACGTCGCCGTGCCGTTCGAAAGTGCGCAGGTCACGCGCGCGGGCGAGGCGAGGGTGCTGTTCAAGGTGGCGTATGAGTTTTGAGGATCGGGCAGCGACTTGCCTCGACGAGCTACAGATGAAGATTGCGCGTAAGAGAAGCGGCGTCCGGACCGCACGCCGAAGCGAGCGTTGGAAGCGCAAAGCTCTGGTCGCCGCGCTGATGGCCCAAGGCCAGCTTGCCTATGCGGCGCCGCCGCTGCCAGCCGGAACGCTGCCGGTTCCCCAGGCGAACTGGGTCGCGAGCGGCCAGGCCGCCGGCGCGCTCAACGGCAGCACGCTCACGATCAACCAGGCCACGGCCAAGGCGATCCTCAACTGGCAGTCGTTCAACATCGCCAACGGCAGCGCGGTGAAGTTCGTCCAACCCGGGTCCACCAGCGCGGCGCTCAACCGCATCTTCGACGCGAATCCCAGCGTGATCCAGGGGCAGCTCAGCGCCAACGGCCAGGTCTATCTGATCAACCAGAACGGCATCATCTTCGACAAGGGCGCGCAGGTGAACGTCGGATCGCTGGTCGCCTCCACCCTCAACATCACGGACGATCTGTTCAACAACGGCCTCCTGACCAACCCTCAGCCGTCCCAGATTGCGGCATTCGCGGCTTTTCCGAACGGACTGCCGAGTGGCCTCGTGGTGGTCGAGAACGGCGCGCAGATCACCGCTGCCCAGGGTGGACGCGTGATGCTGCTGGCTCCCTCGGTGTCCAACAACGGCGTGATCCAGACCCCCGATGGCCAGACCATCCTGGCGGCTGGCGGCAAGGTGTATCTCGCTGCCAGCAACGACCCAGGGCTGCGCGGTCTGCTGGTGGAGGTGGACAACGGGGGCTCGGCGCAGAACCTGAGCCTGGGCCAGATCATCGCCGAGCGCGGCAACGCAACGCTGGTCGGACTGGCTGTCAATCAATCGGGGCGTATCACCGCCACGACATCCGTCAACGTCAACGGCTCCATCCGGCTGCTGGCGCGCGACACCGTTGTGGATCGCTTCCTCACCGGCGGTGTCGTGGTGCCGGAGGGAAGCCGATACGGCAGCGTCACGCTGGGCGAGGGCAGCGTGACCGCCGTCGTTCCCGCAATCGGTGATAGCCAGACCATCAAAGACAGCCAGGCCTTCAATCCGTCCAGTATCGAGATCGCCGGCAAGACCGTCGAGCTGCAGCGGAGCAGCGCTGTGATTGCGACCGGCGGCAACATCTCGATCAGCGCGCAGACGGGGTTCGATTTCCAGCCGCCCGGCCAGGCCGCCGCCGATGGCGTGCACATCTATCTGGCCGAAGGCAGCGTCATCGATGCTTCGGGGTCACGCGATATCGAGGTCCCGGCCGAGCGCAACAGCATCGCAGTGGAGCTGCGCGGCAACGAGCTGCGCGATTCTCCTCTGCAGCGCAACGGCTTCCTGCGCGGCAAGACCATCTACGTCGACGCGAGACAAGGCACGCCGCTCGCGGACATCTCCGGCTATCTCGATCAGATCGAACGGGGCGTAGGCGAGCGCACCGCAGCGGGCGGTGCGGTAAGCCTCAAGTCCGAAGGCGACGTGGTGCTGCGGCAAGGCTCGACCATCGCTGTTT
>JBGPMS010000143.1:0-12528 GCA_041487115.1 Gammaproteobacteria bacterium | reverse complement strand
CGAAGCTCCAGCGGCAACCTCGTCCCGCTCGGCGCCGTGGCGAAGATGACCCCGGCGGTCGGCCCGCTGATCATCAGCCATCTCGGCCAGCTGCCGGCGGTGACCATCTCCTTCAACCTGAAACCCGGCGTGGCGCTGGGTCAGGGGATCACCGAGGTCAACAAGGTGATGGCGGACCTGCGCGCACCGGGTACGCTGAACACCAGCTTCCAGGGCTCGGCGCAGGCGTTCCAGGCTTCGTTGTCCGGCATGGGCATTCTGTTGGTCCTCGCGGTGTTCGTGATCTATCTGATCCTGGGCATCCTGTACGAGAGCTTCATCCATCCGCTGACGATTCTTTCGGGGTTGCCGACGGCCGGGCTGGGCGCGCTGCTGACTTTGATGCTGTTCCATATCGAACTGGACATGTACGGCTTCGTCGGACTGGTCATGCTGATCGGCATCGTCAAGAAGAACGCCATCATGATGATCGACTTCGCCATCGAGGCGCAGCGCAAGCGGGGCAGAACCCCGAGCGAGGCGATCTACGAGGCGGCGCTGATCCGCTTCCGCCCCATCATGATGACCACCATGGCCGCCCTCATGGGCACGCTGCCGATAGCGCTCGGGTTGGGGGCGGGAGCCGAAGCGCGGATGCCGCTCGGCCTCGCCGTGGTCGGCGGCCTGCTGGTGTCGCAGGTGCTGACGCTCTATATCACCCCGGTGATCTACATCTACATGGAGCGCTTCCAGGCGTGGCTGCGGAACAGGTCGGGGCGGCGGCAGGCCCCCATTGGACCCAACGTCCTGGATACCGCGCGAACGGCTCGTGCTCCGCGCACGACGGATTGACGCGGTTCAACGGCTTTCGATTTCAAGGCCCAGTCGCTCCGAGACGTAACGCGTCGCCGCCGCAGCGTCCAGGTCGATCCCGGCAAGGCCCACATGGCCGTCGGGGCGCAAGAGGTAGAAAGAGCGCAGGGGAATCTGCGCGCGAGCGAGCTCCCGGTCGTTGGAAGGATCGTTCGGAATCGCGAGGATGCGCAACAGGTCGCCGAGGCCCGGCACCCCACCCGGAGGCGACGATTGTCCGATCACGATCAGATTGAATCGCGTGTCATCGAGTCTGTCGAACAGGTCCTCGATCGGGCCACCCGGCCGAAGCTTGAGCCGCAGCCACGGAAAGCGATCGCCGGCGCGCGGCGCGGCGTCAGGCAGGCCCGCCAGCGTTTCCGATAGCGGACTACTGGGGTAGCGGATACCGGTCTGGGAGATGGTACGGAATGCGAGCTTTTGTATTCTTTCGAGGCCCATCGCGAAAGCCATGATCTTCACCAGGATCCGCGTGCGGAACAGTCCGGCCAGCCAATTGTCGGAGACGATCAGCGAGAAAGCCCGGTCGGTGGTGCTCAGCAGCCGCTGGGCGACCGGGATGCGCTCGTCCTCGTAGGAGTCCAGCAAACCCGCACCCGCACGTCCCGACACGACGAGGGCCAGCTTCCAGGCCAGGTTGTAGGCATCCTGCAAGCCGGTGTTCATGCCTTGCGCGCCGACCGGGCTGTGTATGTGTGCCGCGTCGCCCAGCAGGAAGCAGCGGCGGTCGCGAAAGCGCGCGGCACGCCGGTGATGGATGCGGTAGGTGGAGAACCAGCTGCATTGCTGAAAGGACAGTCCGGATCCCGCTTCCTCGCGCATCGAGGGAACCACTGCTTCGAAGGTCAGATCATCTCTCTCGCGCAACGCCGGCGGTACGATCCCGACGACCCGCCAGTGATCGGTCCCACGCATCGGGAAGAACAGGTGGAATCCTTCGCGCCACAGATACACGTTGAGCTCGTCCGGCACCATCGGTCCTGTCGCTTGCGTATCGGCGACGAAGAACACATGCTCGTACGGGGCGCCTTCGAATGCGATCCCGCTCAGGCTGCGCACCGCGCTATGCGCGCCGTCGCAGCCCGCGACCCACGCGGCAGTGACTTCCCGGATCGTGCCGTCCGGCTGCTTGAGCGCTGCCGTGACCTGACCGGTCTGCTGCGTGAGGCCGACAAGCTCCGTGTTCCAATTGACCGCCATGCTCCAGTTGCGCAGGGCGTCCCCCAGCAGCCGCTCGTTGTCGTCCTGGCCCAGGATGAGGAGGTAAGGATAGGGACTCACATCGCGCCCTATGTCACCCAGCGGTATGCGCGCAGCCTGCCGCCCCAGCGCCCAGATGTTGGCTCCAGTGGCGCGCTTCCCAAGCTCCAGCGCCCGCTCGACGATACCCAGGTGCGAGTAGATCTCGAGTGTGCGCGCCTGCACGCCCAGTGCCCGCGTCTGGAGAGACGGCCCAGCGTGTCGGTCTATGCTCAGCGCACGCACGCCTCGCCGACCGAGTTGATTTGCAAGCATCAGCCCGGTCGGGCCGGCTCCGACGACGAGGACGTCAACATCCATGTGCGCCTCCCCATGGACAGCGAAGTAGATTGCACCAGCCTTCAGAACGTCTATGACAATTCAGTACCCGCTCGGGTGGGCGGTCTCGTTGTCGCCGAAGACGGAGCAGCTCAACGGTTGCCTTTATCGGACCAGTGAGAAACCCTCGAAAGGGTCCAGGTAGGTCGCGCTCAACCTGTCCAATATCGCCTTCAACTCATCACTCGGGGTCCCGAACACCATGAACCGCTTTCGATCGACCATGCTTACGAACCGTGCGCCGTACATTCTCCCGAATGCCAGCAAATGGGCCACGGCGGCGTCCGAGTCTGCATACCGCTGGTAGGCGTAAACGAGGTTGCCGTCCTTGCTGACAAATCGCTCGTAGATCCGGACGCCACGCTCGCCCTTCGTGGACTCTAGCATCTCTCTTGTCAGTGCCCGAAAATTGTCGAGCTGGCCCGGCTTGACCGCCAGCTCGACTTGCCGAGAAACTTCACCGCCCATCTGATCTAGCTCCTGCTAGCCGATGATTTTCTCGTACTCATCGTGAGCGCCGATCCAGAACCAAAGCAACCTATCCGGCGCGTCAACAGCGACGGCCCGATGGTGCAGCCCAACCCGCGCGGACCAGTACCGCCCAACCTTCTTGAGACGCAGTGAGGGGTGCTGAGGGTTCGCGTTGAGCAACGCGAACGACCTGTCGGCGAGTTGCCGGACCTCAGCGGGCAGAGCTCGATAGCAGAACCAAAAATCGGGAGAGGCGTTCGGGAGAGGCGTGATGACTCAAAGTTTGGTGGATTTGCCGGCTGCGTGCTCACGTAAGGCCTTCTCAGCCAGCGCGTCGAGCTTCCCCGCCTTGACGTCAGCCTCGAACTGCCGGTCCCAGACCTGAGCGTCGAACTCGGCGTACCAGCTGCGGAACTCCGCAAGCTCCGCATCAGACAACTGCTCAATTTGTTTTTCCAACTCTTGAACTTTACCCATAGCACGCCCCAAAAATCCCAGAAAAGTATACGCCTCCGCAACGCTCCTCGTCGGCTGATGCACAAAATCGCCCCCGAGAGTTCTGGCTCTGCTTCCGGATGGAACTGCAGTCTCATCGCCCTTTCGGACGGGCGCGAAGGTTCTCGAACACACGCTCACCGGGGATGCCTTGGACCTTCCCGTCGATTAGCTCGCGATGGCGCTTTTCGGCTTCTTCCAGCCAAGCTTGCTCGACGCCATCGTCCTCGGGTCCATCGAGGTCCGCAATGAGGGCGCGGATCAGTTCGGCCTTTTCCTCCGCGCCGAGCGCTCGGATTTTCGCTTCGATATCTGCCACGTCATCGGCCATTTTGACCTCCATAAACTAGCAACCCCGCTAGCCGAGCGACAACCGATTGACACCCATCAGCGGCCGGGCAACGGTGGCATGAATGAGAAAATGGTCTGGTGTTCACTGCCTTGGTCCTTGAATCGGTGTGCGCGGGATCCCACGGATCGACGAGATCAACCATTGCCCGTTCTCTTTCGTGAGGATGAACGTGTTAAGGCCGCTGATCGGTGCCATGGGATTGCCGTCCCGTCCACGTACGCCAGTGAGCTCGAAATCTGCATCTACGACCGCAACGTCTGGGCGGACGAACTTGATCCGCGTCACAACGGTCGACGTTATGATCGCTCCCAGGTAGGCTCCTGACCTTTGCTCCACGTAGAGCTGGATGATCCCTTCCCGGCCATATGCCGACCGGCCGGTCGCGCTGACGATGTCCGCGGCCGGAGTCAGAAGTCGAGCATAGGAATCGGTGTCTTCCGCGTTCCCAGCAATCCTACGTTGCTCAACTACGGCTCGGATAGCGTCGGCGTCCGGATCAGTGCCGGCGGCGTAACTTGTGGCGGTTGCCAGTGCACTGCAAAGAGTTAGCATGGTGATGAGTTTTGGGTTCACGATCCCTCGCAGAGACTGTTCGATGTGGCGCAACGTTCGCATTGACCGAGCGCGGGCGCGCACTGCGCGACGGGTACCAACAGCACTCCAGTTGCACGCTCCGGTCGAGTTCGTGGTCGGGCGTGAACCTCTGACCTACTGAGCCCCTGTCGCCTAGAGGGTCCAGGAATACAAGACCACTCGCGTCCCCTTCTATTCCGGTAGAAGCCGGAGAGCCGGCCGCTCGCAAGTCGCACCGGCTTCCAGTTCGGCCTGCGTGTATCGACGCGCGTTGTCGAGGTGTATGGGATACAGGGAAGTCCCCAGTCCAAACTCAACCACATAGTACCCCGGCAAGAGACTTGTCTTGAGTTCGCCCATCTCTTTCTGGACCAAGTGTCCGGCGTCATCTCCAAGCCAGATCTCCGTGGTTGGTGACGCGGCAACGATTTCGAGCCTGTAGTAGCGCGGTTTGGCTCTTGGAGGTGCCATCATTCCCTCGCTTCGTGTCGCTCACGCCCCATTGCCTTCAGCAAGCTCAAGCATTCGTTCTGCGTGAAGCTTACGGAGTTGCCGTACGAAATATGGTTTCTTCCCATATCCTGACCATTTGAAAAGGTCTTCGATCAAGCAGCGGGCCAAAGCCCGCTGCTCGAGCGCCCGAGTTCATGGGCGGGTTAGGCGGCGACTTGCTCATGAGCTCGCGCATCAGCCTCTAGCGGAGCGTTCGCATACCCAAATTGCGCGATCTGTTGTAGGTACACGGGCAGGAATGCAGCGATTGAGCCAGCTTGCTCATATTGATACACGTGTCGAAACTCGTGTGACAGTAAACGCAAGGTATCCTGCCCGCGGCGGACGAATACCGAATAGCCAAGCGTGAGTCCCGCCATGTGAGGACCGAGTAGCCCAGTTTGAATCGCCGCCGACCGGAGCGCGGGTTCATTAGGCATGGGTAACGAGTCGACAAGCGCAACCCGGATCAACTCGGGTCGCGATACACCAACTCGGCTCGCCACCTGTTGCTCAGAATCGTTGAGCGCCTGACCGGTCGCAGCCGCGGAGTCTGCTTCACCCTCTGCCCACGCGATGGCCTTTGGCAACAGGAAGGGCAGCGCGGCTTGAAGATCCATGGATGTCTCCTGTCGACCCCTAACGAAGTTTGGCTTGCCGAATTACAACCTTGTTTTCCGGTTGCTGTAACAACAGCCTGAAGGTCATACGGCAAATCATACACTTGGCATGGAGATCGCCGTGTCGGGCTCCGGATTAGGTAGGTTGCGAGAGTCAAGGCCGCGACCGCGCGTTCAGCGCAGCCGATGCGCCTGATGCTCGGCGACCAGCGTGGCAATCCCGACTGGATGGTGGCGACGGAATCCCAGCCGGCGCTCGCGAACATCGTGCGCCAATGCCCCAACCACGCGGTTGCCCTGTTTGCCTATAATGGGCTACGACCCTGGCTGGGTCCCGCCGGTAGCGGCCGGCGGGCACGCAAAAGAGAAGAAAAATCGTCCGGGGACAAGGGCACCGCCATTAAAAGAACCAGGAGACTTCCATGACCGACACCATCAAATACGTCCTCGACGAGACCCAGATCCCGAAGAATTGGTACAACCTGATGGCGGACCTGCCGTCGCCGCCTCCGCCCGTGCTGCATCCGGGTACGCTGCAGCCCATCGGTCCGGATGACCTTGCGCCGCTGTTCCCGATGTCGCTGATCATGCAGGAGGTGAGCACCGAGCGTGAGATCCAGATCCCCGAGCCGGTGCGTCAGGTATACCGCCAGTGGCGCCCGAGCCCACTGTATCGCGCACGGCGCCTGGAGCGGGCGCTCGACACGCCGGCGCGCATCTACTACAAGTACGAGGGCGTGAGCCCGGCCGGGAGCCACAAGCCCAACACGGCCGTACCGCAGGCCTTCTACAACGCGGAGGCGGGGATCAAGAAGATCAGCACCGAGACCGGCGCCGGCCAGTGGGGATCGTCGCTCGCCTTCGCCGGCGCGCTGTTCGGTATCGAGGTGCTGGTGTTCATGGTAAAGGTCTCCTTCGATCAAAAGCCCTATCGCCGGGCTCTGATGGAGACCTACGGCGCGCGCTGTATCGCCAGCCCGTCCATGGAGACGGACGTGGGCCGCATGATCCTGGCCGCCACGCCCGATAACAATGGCAGCCTGGGCATCGCCATCTCCGAGGCGGTGGAAGTCGCGGCCAAGAACGACGATACCAAATACGCGCTGGGCTCCGTGCTCAATCATGTGCTGCTGCACCAGACCATCATCGGGCAGGAGGCGATCAAGCAACTCGAGATGGCCAACGACTATCCCGACATCGTGGTCGGCTGCACCGGCGGCGGGTCGAATTTCTCCGGCATTGCCTTCCCCTTCATCGGCGCGCAGTTGCGCGGCGGCAAGAAGGTGAAGTGCATCGCGGTCGAGCCGGCGGCTTGTCCGAGCCTCACGCGCGGCAAGTATGCTTACGACTTCGGTGACACCGGCCACCTCACGCCGCTAGTGAAAATGCATACGCTGGGGTCGACCTTCATCCCGCCCGGCTTCCATGCCGGTGGCTTGCGCTATCACGGTATGGCCCCGCTGGTGTCGCACGTCAAGCAGCTGGGCCTGATCGAGGCCAAGGCCTATCACCAGAGAGCTTGCTTCGAGGCCGGCGTGTTCTTCGCGCGGACCGAAGGCATCGTCCCCGCCCCCGAAGCCAACCATGCCATCAAAGGCGCGATCGACGAGGCGTTGCGCTGCAAGCAGGAGGGCACGTCGCGCGCCATCCTGTTCAATCTGTGCGGCCACGGGCACTTCGATATGCAAGCCTACCTGGACTATTTCGCCGACAAATTGGTCGATCAGAACTACGATGAGAAGGAACTGGCGATGGCGCTTGCTGGCTTGCCATCGGTGAAGGAGGCGGCGTAGCGAGAGCCCTCACCCTAACCCTCCCCCCGCGTGCGGGGGAGGGGATGGAGTTTGGCTAGTCCTGGCCCAAGCAATCGCTTGGACGCTTCGACTCCGCAGCTATAGCACCGTCCGTGTTGAGCGTGTTTCGACTCTGTACCGTTCGTGTTGAGCGTCGCGCAGCAGAGTCGAAACACGCTCAGCGCGAACGGATTGTTTCAACGGGCTGCTAGCGCACTGCCAGCACTCGCTTGATCGATTTGTCCGGCTGCACCTGTCCCGGGCCCTTCATGAAAATGTCCCAGCGCACCCCGGGGTTGCCATCGGCGCCGAGTTGAGATGCATCTACGCGAATGTCGCTTTCGGTGCCGCTCTGCAGGAATACTTTTACGACCCGAACCTTCGCTTCCCCGACAGCTCCGGGGAGGGCCACGGCGATGTCCTCGCCCGGGCCGAACCCGTAGCGGGCTTTCGCATACGAGTGGACCGCATACTCCGCGTCCACCGACAGGCGGGTCATCTCCTCGAACAGGGCCGACTCCATGCGCCGGCTGAGGTCCTGAAATTCCTCGAACAGGTTTCTGAGCTCGTGGCCGCTCAGAGTGTCCTGGGTTTCGGGTATGCGGTTCGCGAGGTCGCTGCGCTTGAATTCGTTGTAGAAGGCGGCGATGCGATGCACGGCGAGCTTGGCGGAGAAGGCGTTGTGTCGCAGATTGGAGACATCGTTCATGAGGAAAGTCCTTCTAGTGCAGCCTAGAACAGGTCTGCAATTATGCTACGGCGATTCGATTTCGGGCTGATCTTCGCGCGGTAAACTTTCCCTGCGAAACCCATCACGATTACACATCCTTTGACAGAAGGAGCCGACCATGAAGGCGCTGGCGATCTCCAATAACGACATGGTTTACTTGCGCTGGAGGGTGGACCAGAAGATTCCCGACGCCGTGATCCACGACAAGATCGTCGTGGTCGATCCGTTCACCGCCGACTGCCGATGAGGTTCGCTCGTCCCGTCAAGTTCGCACTGCTCGGTGTTGCCCTGCTGCTGGTTACGGGTCTGGGCTACGGCGCCTATCTGCTCTCGCAACTCGCGCCGATCGGTGCCGCCTACGCCGCGAAGACTTTGTGTTCGAGCATGTTCGTCTCTGGCCGAGCGGCCGCGGACGTGATCCGCGAAGACCTTGTGGCGGACAACCATCCGCTGCTGCACCTGATTCAGCCTTCCGTGGATACGACTCGCCGGATCGCGACGGCCACGTTTCTTGGGATGGCGCAGCGCGAGGCCCGCTATCGCCCGGGGTCGGGATGCACCATCGTCGTCTGGACGGTACCGGCGACACCAGACGCGGCGGCGAGCACCGGGGTTGTCTCCGCACCGCCGGACCCGGCCGGCGCTGAGGATGGCTTGCCTGCAGGTGCGCCGGGGAAGAATGTCGATCTCGCCAAGCTGCAAGCCTCGATCGACTGGGCCTTCGCCGAACCCGACCCCGCACGCCTGCGCCGCTCGCGCGCGATGATCGTGGTTCAGGGTGGCCGCGTTATCGCTGAGCACTACGCGCGGGGCTTCTCGGCTGCTACGCCGCTGCTCGGCTGGTCCATGACGAAGACCGTTACCGGCGTTCTGATCGGCACCTTGGTCAAGGCAGGTAAGTTGTCGCTGGAGCAAAGAAGCCTGGTGCCGGAATGGCGCGGTCCCGGCGATCCGCGCGCCGACATCACGCTGGACCAGTTGCTGCGCATGACCAGCGGACTGCGGTTCACCGAGAACTATGGCGATCCCCTGGAGGACGTGGCGCTGATGCTGTTCGCGCGCGCCGACGGGGCGGCTTATGCCATCGACAAACCGCTCGAAGCCGTACCGGGAACGCGGTGGCGCTATTCCAGCGGGACCACGAACATTCTGTCCCGAATCATCCGTGACGCAGTGGGCGGAAACGAGCGGAACTACCTGGCCTTTCCTCGGCAGGCGCTGTTCGACCGCATCGGGATGCGCAGCGCCATCATCGAGCCGGACAGCTCGGGCACGCTGGTCACGTCTTCCTTCATGTATGCGACTGCCCGGGACTGGGCGCGCCTGGGCCAGTTGCTGCTGCAAAACGGAGTATGGAACGGCGAGCGCATTCTCCCGGAAGGGTGGGTGACATACATGGCCACACTCACGCCGCAGTCCAAGCGCAAGGACTTCGGGGCCCATCTGTGGGTCAAGGTCCCGCCCCCTTTCGACAGCGCGCTCACCCCGCGTCCGACGCTTCCCGCCGATACGTTCCATGCCGTCGGGCACGAGGGCCAGTTCGTGACCGTCATACCGAGCCGCCGGCTGGTGGTAGTGCGCCTGGGCCTGAGCCGCCGCGAGCACGCCTGGGATCAAGACGGCTTTCTCGCGCGGCTGCTCGAGGCTTTCCCTTAGTTCCCTCTCCCCAGCAGACATAAGGGCCCTCTCGGGCAGAGATAAGGTCCCTCTCCCTCTGGGAGAGGGTTGGGTGAGGGCATGGGAGAGGGCAGGGTGAGGGTGCGGGAGAGGGTCAGGGTGAGGTCCGCCCACCGTGTCCCGCGAAAAGCTCCCGAACCGTATCGATGGTGTCCGCCTCCTCTGGCCGCTTGTCGTCCCTGTAGCGCTTGACGCGAGCGAAGCGCAGTGCCAGCCCGCCAGGGTACTGCGAGCTCTCCTGGATCTCGTTGACCGCGATCTCCACCACCAACTCGGGCCGTACGTAGACGGTGTAGGCGTCGCGCCTGGCCTCCCGTGCCAGCAGCGCTTTCGTCTGCCACTCCAGCAGTTCGTCGGTCATTCCCTTGAAGGTCTTGCCGAGCATGACGAAGCCGCCGCTGGCCGCGTCGCGGGCGCCGAGGTGCAGGTTGGAGAGCCAGCCTTTGCGGCGGCCGCTACCCCATTCCGCGGCGAGCACGACGAGATCGAGCGTATGCGCCTGCTTGACCTTGAGCCAGCTGCTTCCTCGGCCACCGGCTTCGTAAGGCGCTGTCAGCGACTTCGCCAAGATGCCCTCGTGTCCGCGTGCGAGGGTCGTGTCGAGGAAGGCTTGCGCGCTGGCCACGTCATCGGTCACCAATCGTGGGATGACCAGTTCGGCTGGGCACGCGGCGGACAGCACAGCGAAGCGTTCTGCTGCAGGGTGGCTGGTCAGATCCTGTTCCTCGTGGCGCAGGCAGTCGAAGAAGAACACGCTGAGCGGCAACTCCTGTCGCATCCTCTCCACATCCAGCCGGCGTCCGAAGCGGCGCATGGTGACCTGGAACGGATGCGGCCTCCCGTCGGCCTGCAATGCGATGAGCTCACCGTCCAGAATCAACGCACGGGACGGCAGCGCGCGTGCCGCCTCCACGATCTCGGGCACGGCTAAGGTGATGTCGTTGAGCCCGCGGCTGTAGACGCGCACCTCGTCTCCGGATCTGTGGACCTGAACCCGTGCACCGTCGAGCTTCCACTCCAGCGCCGCGATCCCGAGTTGTCTTAACGCATCCTCGACGTCCAGCGCCGGCTGCGCGAGCATGGGCAGCAAGGGTTGAAACAACTGCAGCGCAAACCGCTGCAACCCGGCGCTGCCTTCGGTCAGCGCGGCTCGTGCCACGCTCGCCAACCCACCCGCGACCATCGCTGCACGCCGGACCTCGCGCGCGGGCACGTGCGCTGTCTGCGCAATCGCCTCCAGCATGATGCCTTCCAGCGCACCTTGGCGCAGCTCACCGAACAGCAGGTGGACGAGGAACTCCTGCTCGAGCGCGGTGGAGCGAGAGAGGAGATCGGCGAGCAGACGCTTGCGCTCGGCAGTCGAGCCTGCACCACCCGTATGCGCGATAGCTTCCAGCACCGCGTCGACCTCGCTCAAGCTCAAGGCGGGAGACGGCCCTGCGATGGTGGCACGCGCCTGCATGATGGCAGCCGGTCCCACGCCGAGCTTGTTCTGGCGGGTCGCGCCCGAGAGAAAGGCGACCGCGATTTCGATTTCTTCCGGGGCTAGGTGGCGCAGGCAATCGGCGAGCGCCCCGATCTTCTCTAGACGGCGGCTGGTGGCCGCGACCTGGCGCGAGGCTTCGGCCAGCTCAGCGAGCAGCATTGGACGGAAATGTGCGGATCGTGGGTTCCCCTAACGACCGCGTTGCGAGAGAATCGCTACCGGGTGCGCCCGTACAGGTGCGTCCCCACAGCGCAGAGCAAAAAAGGAGACGCAGCATGAGGTTCATCTATTTCCTGATCATCGGCGCCATCGCGGGCTGGCTCGCTGGACAGATCATGAAGGGCCGCGGATTCGGAGTGATCGGCAACATTGTGGTCGGCATCGTCGGCGCGTTGATCGGCGGTGTCGTATTTGAGCTGCTCGGATTCGTTGCACTAGGATTACTGGCGCAGTTGATCACTGCGACCGTCGGCGCCATTATCCTCATCTGGATCGTGGGCTTGATCAAGAAGAAATCCTGACCGGACGCGCAGGGTGGTGTCAACCCGCTGCCTGGAGCTACCGTTGTAGTCCGGCCAGTTCTACCGGGCGCGAGCTCACTGCCTCCGATTCGGTCGGATTGTCAAATGGTTCCTGGACTTGCGCCAGCCGCGCCGTCGCCCTAGACTCCGGGCTGACCCACCTCACAACGAGACGTTCCTAAAGTGGTCGTTTACAACCTTTCCTGCGACAACGCCCACGAGTTCGAAGGTTGGTTCGCCTCGCCCGAGGCGTTTCAGCATCAGCACACGGGAGGCCATGTGTTCTGTCCCGTGTGTGGTTCGTCTGCTGTAGCGAAGCTGCCCAGCGCGCCCTACGTGAACCTGCCCCGGCCCGAGCCGGCGAAAGAAACTGCCGTCACCGGCGGCCCGGACTTCATGGCCAAGCTGCGCGCCAAAGTCATCGAGTATGCCCTCAAGCATACGGAAGACGTGGGCGAGCGTTTCCCAGAAGAGGCGCGCCAGATCCACCATGGCGACGCGCCCGAGCGTGCCATCCGCGGCCAGGCGTCCAGGCAGGAGGTCGAGGAACTGCGCGAAGAGGGTATCGAAGTCGTCGCTCTCCCCGTTGCTCCGGTGCCACCGGAGCAGCTTCACTAAAGCTTCGCTGCCTCTCACGCGCTACTTGAACTCGTGTAGCGCGACGCGGTTCTTCGCGATGAACTCCCAGTCGTACTGCACCCCCAGCCCCGGGCCCTGCGGCACCGGTACGCAGCCGTCCTTGCCCACGCTGTCGAGTTGATCGGTGTAGTCGCACTTGTACACTGGCGGCACGGCATTCGGACAGTCCGGACCCACCAGAGCCACCTCGTAGTAGTTGCTGTTTCGCATGGCTGCCATGCAGTGGCGATGGGCCGGGCCGCAAGCGTG
>JBGPMS010000142.1:0-12569 GCA_041487115.1 Gammaproteobacteria bacterium | reverse complement strand
TTCCAGCGTCACCACGCGCAGGCGGAGCTGGCGGCCTTGCACCCCATCGATCTCCTGACCGAGGTCGAGAGCTGTGGGCGGGCTGATCTTCGCGCCCTTGGTCTCGGTCGGCGGGGTCTGCTGGCCGACGGCGACGCCGAGGCCGAAAGCTAGCGTGATACCTGCCAGACCGGTCGCAATCTTGTACGCATTTTTCCGTTCCATAGTGATCTCCTCCTGGGTGGTTGTGGGTCGCAGTATGAACTCGCCGGATTCTCAGCCGGCTGTGGCTTGAATTCTATCCGAAGATGCCTTCAGACTCTTCGATTGCTCAAGCGCCCTGCGGGCACCCCCGAAATCCCGCTTCACGCAGCTCACGCCCCCGCCCTCCGTCAAGGTCCGCCAAGATGCCATAGGATTACAATGCATCCGTAAACCCCCGTGTTACTTCAATGGGGAGTGCAGACCGCACCTATCAGCTCCTAACCTTCGCTCTCGGAGATCAATTTGGCTCAGCGTCCAACGATTCCCGCCTTCCACGACCCCCCAGCAGTACGCATCCTACCCATGGACCTTACGAGGGAGTTCCCCGGCTACGAGAGCGTCGAGGACGTTCAGGAGAAGTTCTTCCGCGAGCAATTACCCAACAAAATGAACGGAAGGTATCTCTATCGCAAGAGAGGTCTGCAGGCGAAGCTCGACACCGCGGTGTTATTTCAATGTGGTGGAAAGATCATTGCTATTGCTACTCTTACCGGTGCCAAGCGATTCGAGCAGCCGACCGAGGAGGGCTATAAGGGATGGCTGATTTTCGACCCAGAGTCCATCGAGGTATTTGATCCAGTTGGTCCGGATGTCGTCCGTAAGATTTGGCCGGCGTTTAAGCGATTCAGCCAAGTGCAGCAGAAGCTGGACCCGCAACGCTACCCAAGCTTCACAAGGCAACTAGCCGGTATTGAGGGACCCCAAACGCCACAAGCAGCGCAAGATGCCGACAACTACAACACACGACTTGAGCAAAGAGCAGCTCGCGCTCGCAAGGACCCTCAAGCTCGAAGCAGACGGCTCGCCTTGGCCCCCAAAAAGCCCCGGTTGTTCACGGCTACGATCACGCTCTTCGACCGCAATCCAGACGTGATAGAGGCGGTACTTGAGCGAGCAGCCGGAAGGTGCGAAGCGTGCAGAACCGAGGCACCATTTCGCCGTGCGAGAGACGGCTCTCCATATTTGGAAGTTCATCATAAGGTCCGACTGGCGGAATACGGTGACGACACTGAAGAAAACGCCATTGCAGTGTGCCCAAACTGCCATCGAAAGGCACACTACGGGTAGGTACGTACCCGATGTGGCCGCCAAGCTGATCGTGTCGTGATTCCGCCGTTGTGAACGTGCATTTTCTTCCTCATCCGTTTTCTTCCAATCATCGTCTCTGACGCGTCTTCTTCGGGTTTATTTCCGTTTTCTTCAGACTGCACCTGAGGGCGTGCGCGTGGCCGCTGGGGCTACCTTTCTCGACCCTGTCGAGGAGCGGTTATGGCGCAGTCAGGACAGCGCACGTGTTTGTGTTGCGGCCAATATTTTTATCCCGACCATCGCAACCGCGAGCGTCAGCGCTTCTGCTCAGCCACTGCATGCCGCCACGCGAGCAAGGCCGCCAGTCAGGCTGCTTGGTTGGCTCAACCACAGAACAGCGGGTACTTCGGCGACCCGGTGCACGTCGCTCGCGTGCAGGCTTGGCGCGCGGCGCATCCCGGTTATGGCAGCGGCAAACCCCGCAGGCCGCCTGCGTTACAAGATCCCTTGGTCACGCAAGTGCTGGATACGATGGAAGAATGTCCCATTCGTGGTGAGATCCCTGCGCCCCCCAGCCCGACGGCGTTACAAGATCTCTTAAACGCTCCATCGCCAGTACTGGCGGGGCTGATCGCGCATCTGTTCGAGGTGACGTTACAAGATGACATTGCCGCCACGACCCGGCGCCTTGTACAACTTGGACACGACGTGATCAACAGGAGCCATGATGAGGACAGTCAAACAAGTACTGCGGCCCGAGCGGCTGCGCCAGGTGCCCGAGCAGTTCAGTTGGGTTGATCAGGCACTCGTGCAGCGGCACTTCATTGATCGCTGCGACGCACGCGCTGCGGCGCTATATCTGTTCCTCGTCACAGTGTCCGACGCGCAAGGCTTGAGCTACTACGGCGAGTCCACGCTCGCGGCGCGACTGCACCTGAATGCCGAGGAGCTCGCCGCGGCGCGCGCCCAGCTCATCAAGCTCGAACTCATCGCCTATCAGGCGCCGCTGTACCAGGTGCTCGCACTTCCTGGTACCCGGATTGCGCCGCGCACGGCACCGAGCGCGCCGGCACAGACGTCAGTGCGCGAGACAGGCGCCGGCTTGGTAAGCATGGCTCAACTGCTCGACCAGATGGAGCGCCGCCGTGCTCGACTATGAGACCTTCTGCCAGATCCGCGACCACCTGGGTCGCCAGCGGCTCACCGTGGCACAGACTGCGCATGCGCTCGCACTGGATGCGCGCACGGTAGCCAAATGGGCCAGCATAGAGCAGTTTCACCCGCGCGCTGGCGTGCCGCGCACGAGCAAGCTCGATGCGTACAAGGGTCAGATCGTGCGCTGGCTCGATGCCCACCCTTACAGCGCGCAGCAGATCTTCCAGCGACTGCGCGAGGCAGGCTACGAGGGCGGCGTCACCATCGTCAAAGACTACGTGCACCGCATTCGTCCGCGCCACCAAGAGGCATTCCTCAAGCTCGATTTCGCCGCAGGTGAATGTGCCCAGGTCGACTGGGGCGAGTTTGGTACCATCGCCGTGGGCTCCACGCGCCGGCGCTTGAGCTTCTTCCTGATGGTGCTGTGCTACAGCAGGCTCATGTATCTGGAGTTCACTGTCTCGCAGAAGATGGAGTTCTTTCTCGCCTGCCATGAGAACGCGTTCGCCGCGTTCGGCGGGTGCCCGAGCCGGATCATGGTCGACAACCTCAAGTCGGCGGTGTTGCAGCGCCTGGTCGGTGCCGCCCCCGTGTTCAATCCGAAGTACCTGGACTTCTCTCGCCATTGGGGCTTTGAGATCACTCCCTGCAACGTGCGCGCCGGCAATGAGAAGGGGCGGGTTGAGAATGCAGTCGGCTACGTTAAAAAGAATCTCCTGGCCGGCCTCGAGTTAGCTGACTTCGCCGCGATGCAGCCCGCGGCCACGCTGTGGGTAGACACGGTGGCCAACGTGCGCATCCACGGGGCGACCCACCAGCGCCCGATTGATCGCTTCGATGACGAACGCGCTCATCTGAAGCCGCTCAATCCCGCTGGCTTCGATCTGGCACGTGTGTGCACTGCGCGCGCCACAACGCAGTTTCGGGTGTCCTTGGACACCAACCACTACTCGGTGCCCGCGCGCTACGCGGGCCAGCGCTTGACGCTCAAGGCCTATGCCGATCGCGTATGCATCTATGACGCAGACCAACTCGTGGTACGACATCCGCGCAGCATGGATCGGCACAAGGACATCGAAGAGCCCGAGCACGCCCGGCAGCTCCTGGTACAGCGCAAGAGCGCACGCGAGCAGCGTCTGCTGGTGCACTTCCTGGCGCTCTCGCCTCGCGCCCAGGCCTACCGCGAGGGACTCGAGGCAAAACGCGTGAACGCACGTGTGCACTTGCGCAAAATCCTCGCCCTGGCCGAGTTGCACGGCAAAGAGGCCGTCGCCCGTGCGCTCGACGACGGGCTGGAACTGCAGGCATTCAGCGCCGAGTACATCGCCAATATCCTGGCCGCGCGCCGACGCATCGACCATGAACCTGCCCCCTTGCAACTCACGCGGCGCGCCGATCTGCTCGAGCTGGAAATACCCGAACCCGATCTATCCATCTATGACCGCGACGAAGGAGCCAACGATGAGAACACGCCCTGACCAAGCCCATGCTGATGCCGACGCACTGCGCTCTCACCTCAGCGCATTAAACCTGCCGTTCATGCTCGAGAATCATCAAGTGTTGGCGAAGACCGCCACCGACAAACACTGGTCCCACCTGGACTATCTGACAGAATTGGCCAGCGGCGAGGCCGCTGGTGTTGAAGATCGCCGCGTGCAGCGGCGCATCGCCCAGGCCCGCTTCCCGGTGCTCAAGACACTCGATCAGTTTGACTGGAACTGGCCCACCAAGATCAACCGTCTGCTCATCCAGAACCTGTTCCACCTGGACTTCGTCAACCAGCACGCCAACGTCATCTTCATTTCAGGCACTGGGCTTGGCAAGAGTCATCTCATGACCGCGCTCGGGCATGCCGCGTGCCTTCGCGCTCATTCAGTGCTGTTCACCGGCGCCATCGAAATCATCAACTCACTGGCTGCCGCGCACGCCGCCGGCAGCATCAAACGCGCGCTCAATCGCTACATCACACCTCGGGTGCTGTGCATCGACGAACTGGGATACCTTCCGATCGACAAATTCGGCGCCGACTGCTTGTTCCAGATCATCAGCCACCGCTATGAGCGCGGCGCCACTCTGATCACCACCAACCGCGTCTACAAGCAGTGGGCCAGTATCTTCAACAACGACGCCGTTCTCACCTCGGCTCTCCTCGACCGTGTGCTGCATCATGCCGAGACCGTACGCATCGAGGGCAAGAGCTATCGCTCCAAGGGCCAGATCGAGATCTGAAGCGCCGCTCAGTTCACGCTTCGATTGCCTGCGCGCTACGCGTGTCGCTCAAAACCCATCAACAATTCCAGTCCGGCTAAATTCAGGCACGATGGCTCCGGCGGCCACACCCGATAGAGAATCACGCGGTTGACTGCCAAGAATTGCCGCTTCGCCATTGAGCATGGCGCTTCGCGCGTCGGCGCCTGGCTACCCGCGGTGTTGAGCAATCCCGGAACGTCCGCTGTCCACAGGACGTGAGGCCTGGATCGCGTAAAGCGGCTTAAGGAAGCAGACGATAGGGAAGCAGACGATAGGGTCAGGCCTATACTCTCTAGAGATCAAACTGACGGGTTAAACAGAAGCTGTAACTGATCCATCAGTCATCCCGCACGAACCCGATCCTGCGCTTCTTGGTTGGCTCTGGTGGGCCCATCAATTGGCGGATCGCATCGATCAGCCCCGCGATCGCCTGATCGTGGCCGGCGATCTTCTGCTCCAGCTCGTCATGCTTGCGAGCGAGCTCTTTGTGCGAGGCGATCATCTCTCTGAGCCTCACAAACGCGCGCACCACGTGCACGCTCATCTCCACAGCTTTAGCTGAGTTGAGCACATTGGCGGCTTGGATGGCCCCGTGCTCGGTGAAATCGTAGGGCAGCGCCGGCGAGAATCGCAACCTGTTGAGGTGGTCGCAATTTGCGACCACCTCTGCCTTCTCCCTGGCAGTGAGGCGAAACACGAAATCTTCGGGGAAGCGCTCCTTGTTGCGCTTGATCTGCTCGTTAAGCCGCTTGGTGGGCACGTCGTAGAGTTCGGCAAGATCGGCATCGACCATTACCTTCTGGCCACGGAAGAGCAGGAGCTTGGTTTCGACCCGCTCCATCGGGATGACAGCGCCCTTGGCCATTCGCCTTTTAGCGGCTACCCGGGCCTGGGCTTGGCCAGGAAGTCCGACGCGGCCATCAACGCTCCGTGTTCGGTGAAGGCGTAGGGCAGCGCAGACGAGAATCGCAACCTGGAGAGGTGATCACAGTTTGTGATCACCTCTTGCCTCTCCGTCTTGGGCCATCCATGGGATCAGGCTTTCCAACCGACTTGCATCTCGCCCGGCGCTCGTCTAGACTTACGCGTATACGTGCTTAGGTGTATAGGTGTCACATGGCTGATTCAGCCGACCCCCAGGACGCGGTGCGCTGGAACATCAAGATTTCCAAAGACACCGATATCGCCGTGCGCAGCTTTCTCGCCCGCGCCGGCTTCAAAAAGGGCGATCTGTCCAAGTTCGTCGAGGAGGCGGTGCGCTGGCGCGTGTTCGATCAGACCTTGGGTGAGATTCGACCAGGCTTCGCGGATCTGAATTCCGAACAGCTCCAAGACCTCGTGGATGAGGCGGTGGATGCCGCCCGCTCGCAGCTACTGAAGGATGGATTCTTCGACGCCTTCAGGCCCAAGAAGGCGCCGCGCCGTCGTTGATGCGGCTGGTGCTCGACACCAACGTTTTGGTCAGCGCGTTGTTGGGTACCGGCTCGCCTCCTGCACAACTGCTCGCACTGTGGCCGAGAGGTCGCTATCAGCTCCTAACCGCTGACCTGCAGCTCGAGGAACTGCGCCGCGTCACCCGCTATCCGCAAATCCGCAAGCGGCTGCGCCCCGCACAGGCCGGCGAGCTGGTCAATTCGCTGTATGAGCTCGCCGAACGGGTCGCGCCGCTGCCTGGGGTTACGGCCTCACCCGATCCGGCGGACAACGTGCTGTTGGCCATTGCCCAGGCGGGCAACGCCGACTACCTGGTCAGCGGCGACAAGCGTCATCTTCTCGCGCTCAAGCGCCATGGAAAGGCCCAGATCGTGACCGTGCGCACCATACTCGAGGTTCTCGAAGCCCAAAAATGACTCCCAGAAACTGCCCAACAACGAAGCCCGTATGGAGAAGCTCTTATGGGGTCTTGATTCGTGAACCGCCAAGCGCTCTCTTTTCGATCAGTCGTACTGCACGAACCCAATCTTGCGCTTCTTGGGCGGCTGAGTTGGAGCCATCAGTTCTCGGGTCGCATCAAGGATGCCGACGATGGCCTGGTCGTGGGTAGCGAGCTTCTTCTCGACGCGCGCTTCCTGCTCGTCGAGCCGCTTGGCCAGCTCTTTGTTGGTCGCGATCATCTCGCGCAGTCTGACGAAGGCGCGCATGATCTCGACATTGACCGCAATCGCACGTTCACTGCGCAGCGCCGAGGAGAGCCGCAACCCCCTGCTCGGTGAAGACGTAGGGCGGCGTGCGCCGCCCACCACGGCCTATCTTTGAGGTCACAAGATGTGACCTCAAACGAGCAAATTCCTGATCCGTCAAATCCTGCCCGACTCGCCTCGGCTCAGAAACTCGCCCATGCCCTCGCGGCCGCGCCAGGTCTGGCTGTCGACGATGCACTGTCCACGCAGGAACACTTTCTTGACCCGTCCGGTGACGGAGCGGCCTTCGAACAGGGTGTAGTCCATCCGGCTGTGATGCTCCGCCGCACGGATGGTCCACTGCTCCCCTGGAGCGAACAACACGACATCTCCGTCCGATCCGACCGCGATGGTGCCTTTGCGGGGGAACAGTCCAAACAACTTGGCCGGCGCTGTGGAGGTGATCTCGACGAACCGATTGAGCGACATGCCGTGCTTGCACACGCCGCCGTCGAAAATGAGCGGCAGCCGCGTCTCCACGCCCGGGGCACCGTTGGGGATCTTGCTGAAATCCTCTCGCCCCTGCTGCTTGGAGAACTTCATCCCGTACGGCCGCTCGTTGAAGCAGAACGGGCAATGGTCGGTGGACACGACTTGCAGGTCGTCGGTCCTGAGCCCACGCCAGAGCTGCGTCTGGTGGTTGTGATCGCGCAGCGGCGGGGTCATGACATACTTCGCGCCCTCGAAGTCGGGGCGGTCGTATTCCTCCGCCGTGAGGAAGAGATAGTGCGGGCAGGTCTCCGCATGGACCGGAATCCCGCGGTCCCGCGCCTCGGTCACGGCGGACAGCGCTTCGCCCGCGGACAGATGCACGATGTACAGGGGCGTCTCTGCAAGTTCCGCCAGTCGGATGGCGCGATGGGTTGCTTCGCCTTCGAGTATGGAGGGACGGGTCGTCGCATGGTACTTCGGCGCACGCAGCCCCTGCGCCAACGCCTCCTTGACCAGCACGTCGATGACGTGTCCATTCTCCGCATGAACGCAGGTCATCGCGCCGTTCTTGCCCGCCACGCGCATGGCCTTGAACACCGCCCCGTCGTCGAGCATCAGCACACCGGGGTAGGCCATGAACAGCTTGAAGCTCGTCACGCCCTCCCTGTCGATGAGGGTCTTCATGTCGGCGAGGCTCTGGTCGTTTACGTCCAGCATGATCATGTGCGCCCCGACGTCGACGCAGGCACTAGCGCGCCGCCGGTGCCAGTCCTCGAGTCCGACCAACGGACTGTTGCCACGCGGCTGATTGCAGAAGTCGATGAGCGTGGTGGTGCCTCCGAAGGCGGCGGCTTTGGTTCCCGTGCCGAAGGTATCCACGGTCTGCGCGGAGCCGAAGTCCCAGTCGAGGTGGGTATGCACATCGACGCCGCCGGGAATCACCATCAGACCCGTCGCGTCGTGGACTTCCGCCTCCGGTCCTGCGGCAACGCTCTTGCTTATGGTCTGTATGCGCCCATCGACGATCAGGATATCGGCGATGTAATCATCGACCGCGGTAACGATCCGTCCGTTCTTGATCAGGGTTGCAGACATCGCGTCCTCCTCCTGTTATCGGCGTGCTGGGACGCCTCAAGGCGCCATTGCCGCCACCGTCTCTGCGATATGACTTCTGGTTTCGCGGCTGGAGAGCAGGACCATCAGCAGCAGCCGCGCCTTCGGTCCCTTGAGATCTCCCGCGAAGATCCCGCCTGCGTCGGCCAGATCGCGGCCTCCTCCGCCGCCGCCGTAGATCGGCTCGACTCTGCCCTCGGGGCAGCGGGAAGTGATCAGGACCGCGATGTCCTTCTGCCTGGCAAGCCGCACCAGCTCGCTCAGCCGCGAGGGCCCGTTGCCCCGCCCGAAGGCCTCGATCACCAGCCCTGCGATGCCACGCTCGAGCGCGGCTTCCAGTCCGCGCAGATCCACGCCCAGGGCGAGCCGGAACAGTTCCACCCGGTCCTCCAGCCGCTCGAGCTTGAACGATCGGCGCAAAGCGGGCCGCCGATGAATCACGACCTTGTCGCCGTCCACTTCGCCCAGGGCGCCATGTTCGTAGGACTGGAAGGTCTCAACGGCGCTCGCGTGCACTTTGGTCACGTCACGCGCGGCGTGGACGGCACCGTTGAAGCAGACCACCGCGCCCAGGCCTTGAGCCACCGGGGATGCTGCGAAGCGGATCGAATTCAGCAGATTCGGCGGGCCGTCCGATTGCGGGTCGTCGTGGGCGCGCTGCGCGCCGGTGAAGACCGCGGCCTTGTCGGACTGCAGGAGCAGATCCGCGAGGTAGCTGGTCTCCTCCATCGTGTCCGTGCCGTGCGTCACCACCACGCCCGTCACGTCGGGCCGCGCCAGGAGCTGGTTGATGCGTCCGGCGAGGCCGAAGGCAAACTGCACGCTCATGTCGAAGCTCGGGATGGTCGCGAAGTTGTCCACTTCGATGTCCGCAAAACTGCGCACCTGCGGCAACATCTTGAGCAGATCCTCGGCCCGCTGGGAGGCGACCGTTCTGCCCAGCGCGGGATCGTAGCGCGAGGCGATGGTCCCGCCGGTGGCCAGCAGCACGACTTTAGGCTTCATGCGGCGGAGACATCCGAAACGCGGGCGCTGCTGAATGCCGCCAGCGAGCGCCGCAGCAGTGCGTGATCCATGCCGCGGGTGATGAACACGATGCGTGACCGGTGATCGTCGGTCGGCCAGTGTTCCAGGTGCTGGGGCGGATGCACGATGTGCTGTACGGCGTTGATGAACACCGGAGTGGACATTCCCTGCACTTGTATTATCCCCTTCACACGCAGCACGTCGTCGCCATGACGATGGAGCAGCAGGCTCAGCCAGATGCCGAAGGCGGTCCAGTCCAGCGGCTCGTCGAGCGCGAGGCTGAGACTGGCGACCAGCGCGCTGTGACGGCGCAACTCCTGCAGGTACGCATGCTCCGCGGGTGTGCCCTCGGATTCACCGACCCGCGGTCTGAATCGCGCAGTCCCTGTCGCCGGCTCGAAATGTCGCGGCGCAAGCAACCGGTCCGGGTCGATCTCGCTCTCGAAGCCGTCCAGCAATTCGGCGGAGGGATTCAGGCGCGCGAGCATCTCGCGCACGGCGCCGGCCTCAGCGGGATCGGCCAAGTCGGTCTTGGTGATGATCAGCCGGTCGGCGGCCGCGATCTGCTTGATGCTCTCGGGGTTGCGCGACAGGTGCAGGGCGGCGTTGACGGCATCGACGGTCGTGATCACGTTGCCGAGCCGGAAGCGGTGCCGCACGACAGGTTCGCCCAGGAGCGTATAGAGGATGGGACCGGGATCCGCCATCCCGGTGGTCTCGATCATCACGCGGTCGAACGCCTGGATCTCGCCGCGATCGCGCCGGCCCAGCAGCCCGCGCAACGCGGACTTCAGGTCGCCGCGGATGCTGCAGCAGATGCACCCGCTCTGCAGGAGCACGACCGACTCCTCCACGTGCTCGATCAACAGATGGTCCAGCCCGATCTCGCCGAGCTCGTTGATGAGCACTACCGTCCGGGCCATCTTCGGCGAGCGCAACAGCCGCTGCAGCAGCGTCGTCTTCCCGCTGCCCAGAAACCCGGTCAGGACGGTGACCGGAATGGATTCAGTAGCAGGCACGGAAATCACCCCTCACCCTGCCCTCTCCCACAAGGGGAGAGGGGGGCTCATTGGTACTCCCAACGTCACCGTTGCGGCCCACTACTCTTGCTCCAGCGTGCGGATCAGCTCTTCGTCGAGCGGGTCCAGCGTTCGCCTGCGCAACTGCTCGGCAGCCGGCCATACGGCAGCGATGCTGGGCACCACCGAGGTCTGACCCGTCTGGCTGCTGAGCAGGTAGGCGCTGCCTTGCCAATCACCGAGTTTCAGCCCGTAGTGCTTCAGGATGCGATTGGCCAGCGCTACGCGGTGCAGCCGCTCGTGCCTGCGAGTGCGCCCGCCACTCCCGGGGACCGAGACGGAGGCATCAGTCCAGTGCGTCTCGGTCAGAAAGACACCGCACAGCCCGCACATCAGCGCGCCTCTGCGGTTGCCATCCCGCCGTGGCCCGGGTGCGCCGAGCGTGCGGAGCGCTGCGCGCCGCTCGCGAGGAAATGAACCTTGTCGGCGTCCCACTGCGCGAGCACCGGCTCGCCGACACTCAGCGGGTCGGCAAAGAAAACACTGTCCGGCAGGTTGACGACGAATTCCTCCCCGCAGGCCTCGTCGATGGTGATCTTCAGCCACGTGCCTTGGTACTCGATCGCTGCCACCCGTCCGGTCACCGCGTTGACGCGTGGCGGTCCGCCGTCCGAGTCGCTCCGGCTCAGGCGGATGTGGTCGCGCCGCACCGCCGCTTCGAAGTTGGTGCCGGCCGGCGCCGCGTCGGATGCGGTGAGCGTCACCTGTTTCGCCCCGGTCTTGATGGTAACCGTGTTGCCTTCGCGGCTCGACACCGTACCGGACAACACGTTCTGCCCGCCCATGAAGCGCGCGACGTAGCCGGTCCGCGGCAGGTCGTAGACCTCGCGTGCGGTCGCCGCCTGCTCGATCTCGCCCTGGTCCATGACCACGACGAGGTCGGCCAGCGCGACCGCCTCCATCTGGGTGTGGGTCACGTGAATGAAGGTGATGCCCACCTCAGCCTGAATGCGCCGCAACTCCCCGCGCATCTGCAGCCGAAGAAATTCGTCCAGGGCGGACAGCGGCTCGTCCAACAGCAGTACGCGCGGGTTCGTGATCAGTGCACGCGCCAATGCGATGCGCTGCTGCTGCCCACCCGAGAGCTGCGCCGGCAAGCGGTCCGCAAACGACTTCATGCGCACGCGCGCGAGCATCTCCAGCGCCTGCTCGCGCCGCTCAGCCTTGCCGATGCCCCGCACCTTGAGGTTGAAGGCGACGTTGTCGACGCAGCTCAAGTGCGGGAACAAGGCGTAGCTCTGGAACATCATCGCCGTACCCCGGCGCACCGGCGGTAGACCGACCACGTTCTCGCCGTCGATCAGGATCGCGCCCTCGGTCGGCGACTCGTGGCCGGCGATCATCCGCAGGATCGTCGTCTTGCCGCAGCCCGAAGGCCCGAGCAGGCAACAGTAGGCGCCGGCTGGAATCTTGAGGTCGATGTTGTTGACCGCGACCGTGTCGCCGAAGCGCTTGGTTACGCCTGCGAGCGTGATGCCGCCACGCCTGGTCGCCCGTTGGTCACCCGGTGTCATTTTCTTCTTCCGCTCGTTTGATTCATCACTCGCCATCCGCCGCTGTTCGTGCCGTCGCCAGGATCAATCCGCGCGACCGCCGCCACTGGATGATCGCGATCGAGCCCAGCGACAGAATGATGGCGACGAAGGATACCAGCGTCGTGACCGTCCCCAGCGCATACAGCGCGGGCGAAGTCACGTTGGTTGTCATGCCCCAGATCTCCAGAGGCAGCGTGTTCTTAGCCCCGGTGGTCAGGAGGGTGCGGGGAAACTCGTCGTACGACAGCGTGAACCCGAACAGCGCCACCGCGATCATGCCCGGGAAAAGAATCGGCACCACCACCGCCCAGAAGATCTGCCAGTTGGTGGCACCCAGATCGCGGCCCGCCTCTTCGTAAGCGCGGTCGAAGCGGCTCAGCACCGCAAACATGATCAGCAGCCCGAACGGCAGAGTCCACGTGAGCTGCGCGCCCAGGGCCGAGCCGTACCAGGTGGGATTGAGGCCCAGGGTCTGGTAGGTGAGGCCCACACCCAGCCCCACCAGCAGCCCGGGCATGATCAGGCTC
>JBGPMS010000141.1:0-12580 GCA_041487115.1 Gammaproteobacteria bacterium | reverse complement strand
CTATGACGGCGCCGACCATCTCAAAGCAGAGAAGGACACCTCCAATCCCTACTTCACGTTCGACCCGACCAAGTGCATCGTCTGCTCGCGCTGCGTGCGCGCCTGCGAAGAGGTGCAAGGCACCTTCGCTCTGACCGTGGACAGCCGCGGGTTTGCCTCGGTAATTGCAGCGGGCAACACCGACTTCATGGAATCGGAGTGCGTATCCTGCGGCGCCTGCGTGCAGGCGTGCCCGACTTCCACGTTGATGGAAAAGTCGGTGATCGACGCCGGGCAGCCGGATCACAGCGTCATCACCACCTGCGCCTATTGCGGCGTGGGTTGCTCCTTCCGTGCCGAGATGAAAGGCACCGAAGTGGTACGCATGGTGCCCAACAAGGACGGCAAGGCCAATCACGGCCACTCCTGCGTGAAAGGCCGCTTCGCCTGGGGCTATGCCACGCATCCGGACCGCATTCGCACGCCGATGATCCGCAAGAAGATCACCGATCCCTGGCGCGAAGTGTCCTGGGACGAGGCGATCTCCTACGCGGCCGCAGAGTTCAAGCGTCTGCAGGCGACCTACGGGCGCGACTCGGTGGGCGGCATCACCTCTTCTCGTTGCACCAACGAGGAAACCTACCTGGTGCAGAAGCTGGTGCGCGCCGCCTTCGGCAACAACAACGTCGACACTTGCGCTCGCGTGTGCCACTCGCCCACCGGCTACGGTTTGAAGACCACGCTGGGCGAGTCGGCCGGCACGCAGGATTTCGATTCGGTGAACAAGGCCGACGTGATCATGGTGATCGGTGCCAACCCCACCGACGGCCATCCGGTCTTCGCTTCCCAGATGAAGCGACGGCTGCGGGAGGGCGCCAAGCTGATCGTAGTCGACCCGCGCCGCATCGACATCGTGCGCCAGCCGCACGTGGAGGCCACCTACCACCTCAAGTTGCTACCCGGCACCAACGTAGCGGTGATCAACGCCATGGCGCACGTCGTCGTCACCGAGGGCTTGCTCAAGGAAGACTACATCAAGGCCCGGTGTGACCTGAAGGAATACGAGAAGTGGAAGGCGTTCATCGCGCAACCCTACAACTCGCCGGAAGCGATGGAAAAATTAAGCGGCGTGCCGGCTGCCGAACTGCGCGGCGCCGCACGGCTCTACGCCAGCGTCCCCAACGGCGCCATCTACTACGGATTGGGCGTGACGGAACACAGCCAAGGCTCGACCATGGTGATCGGCATCGCCAACCTGGCGATGGCCACCGGCAACCTCGGCCGTGAAGGCGTCGGGGTGAACCCGCTGCGCGGACAGAACAACGTGCAAGGCTCCTGCGACATGGGCTCATTCCCGCACGAACTGCCCGGTTATCGCCACGTTTCGGATCCGGCGGTGCGCGCCCTGTTCGAAGCGGCCTGGGGCGTCAAGCTCGAGTCCGAGCCCGGATTGCGCATCCCCAACATGTTCGATGCTTCGATCGACGGCTCCTTCAAAGGGCTCTACGTCCAGGGCGAGGACGTGGCCCAGTCCGATCCCGACACGCAGCACGTAACGGCCGCGTTGGAGGGCCTGGAATGCCTGGTAGTGCAGGACCTGTTCCTGAACGAGACGGCCAAGTTCGCGCACGTCTTCCTGCCCGGCTCTTCGTTCCTGGAGCGGGACGGGACCTTCACCAACGCGGAGCGCCGCATCTCGCGTGTGCGTAAAGTGATGCCGCCGCTGGCTGGATTGGCTGACTGGGAGGTGACCGTAGCGCTGTCCAACGCGCTGGGCTATCCCATGCACTACGACCATCCGTCGCAGATCATGGACGAGATCGCCCGGCTGACCCCCACTTTCCACGGCGTGACCTTCGACAAGATCGACCGGCTGGGCAGTATCCAATGGCCGTGCAACGACAAGGCGCCCGAGGGCACGCCGGTCATGCACGTGGACGAATTCGTACGCGGCAAGGGCCGCTTCGTCCTCACCGAGTACATCCCGACCGAGGAGCGCACGACGCGCGAGTACCCGCTGATCCTCACCACCGGCCGCATCCTCAGCCAGTACAACGTGGGAGCGCAGACCCGCCGCACCGCGAACGTGGTGTGGCACGACGAGGACAGGTTCGACATCCACCCGCACGACGCCGAGCAGCGCGGCATCAAGGACGGCGACTGGGTGGGCATCAAGAGCCGGGCTGGTGAGACGGTGCTGCGGGCAACCATCACCGAACGCATGCAGCCGGGAGTCGTGTATACGACCTTCCATCACCCCTTCTCGGGCGCGAACGTCATCACCACCGACAACTCGGACTGGGCAACCAACTGTCCCGAGTACAAGGTCACCGCGGTGCAGGTGAGCCGCGTGGCGCAGCCGTCCGAGTGGCAACGCCGCTTCACCGAGTTCAGCCGGCAGCAGGAGCAGCTACTGGCCGACCGGGAACGCGAGCAGGTCTAGCCCGGATAGCAAAGCAGTGCGCCGGACCTTATGAACATTCACCACCTCATCAAGATGGCGAACGAGATCGGCGCCTTCTTCGAGTCGGAACCCGACCGTAGCGTCGCGATGGAAGGCGTTGCCGGGCACATCAAACGGTTCTGGGACCCGCGCATGCGGCGCGAGCTCCTCGGCTGGGTCGACGAGCACGGCGGCGAAGGGTTGAAAGAGCTCGTGCTTCTCGCGCTAAGGGAAAATCGCGACAAGCTCCTCCCGCGCGCAGCGCCGGTGGTGAAATAGCATCCTCCCCTCCTTTCGAAGGAGGGGTGGCGCGAATGCGACGGGGTGGTTCGCAGCCAGGCTCCCACCACCCCGCCTGCTGCGCAGGCACCCCGCCGGATGGCACTATAAGGCCACTCTTTCAATCCCCTCCTTTTCAAGGAGGGGTGGCGCGAAGCGACGGGGTGGTTCGCAGGGGCGCTGCGATATCACGCCAGCGCCAGATCGCTCGACTGGATGCGCTTCACACCGGCCTTGGTCATGTTCTTCCACGCGGCAGCGACCGAACCGTTGATGTCGATGCCGCGGCAGGCGTCCTCGATCACCATCGCCTGGAATTTGAACTTGCGCGCGTCCAGCGCGGACCAGGCGACGCAGAAATCGGTTGCGAGCCCGCACGCGAACACGCGCTTGATGCCGCGTCCCTGGAGATAGCCGGCGAGGCCGGTCTGGGTCTTGCGGTCGGCTTCCAAGAACGCCGAATAGCTGTCCACGTCCTTGTGGAAGCCCTTGCGGATGATGAGCTCCGCCTGCGGGATGTTGATGTCCTTGTGGATCGAAGCGCCGTCGGTGCCCTGAACGCAGTGGTCCGGCCACAGCACCTGGGTTCCATATGCCAGTTTGATGGTCTCGAACGGCTTCTTGCCGTCGTGCTGGGAAGCGAAGGACACGTGGTCCGCGGTGTGCCAATCCTGCGTCAGCACGACGTTGTGAAAGCCCTTGGCGATGGTGTTGATGAGCGGCACGATCGCGTCGCCGTCTTTCACCGCCAGGCTGCCGCCGGGGATGAAGCAGTTCTGCACGTCGATGACCAGCAGCACGTCACTGTCGGTGATCTTGATCTTGTCCGCAGCGAAGGCACCACGCAGCCCCGCGCTCGAACCGGCCGCGACTGCCAGTCCGGCACCTGCAGTTCTCAAAAAATGACGTCTGGTCATGTCGTTCATTGCTGCCTCCTGTTCGAGAAATCGAATTGAGACCTACTTCGCACCGCCGGCTTGTCGGCTCCAGCTGGCGCGGCGCTCCGTGTGGCTTGCGTCTCGGGCCAAAGTGTAGCACCGCCCAATTGTCCCGCCTACGCCCCCTTCAACAACACCGGGATCTCGGTGGCGGGCGGTGTGTTGCGGCTGCGCTGGCAGCGCACGACCCCGTCGATCACCACCATGCCGACGCCCGGGATGTCACCCAGCGCGACGCTCTCCAGCAAGGTCTTTCCCGCCGTGTGCTGGGCTCGATCCAGGAACACGAAATCCGCCGCGCGCCCTGGCTCGATCAGGCCGCAGTCGAGCCGGCGAATGCGCGCCGTGTTGCCGGTGGCGAAGCAGAACACCTGCTCGGCAGGGATCCCACCCAAGCTCGACAGCAGCGCGATCATCCTGAGAATGCCGAGCGGCTGCACGCCGGACCCCGCCGGTCCGTCGGTGCCGAGGATCACGCGGTGCAGGCATTCGAGGTCGCGCGCCGCGTGGGCTGCGGCGATTCCGATCTTCTCGTTCCCGTTGTGTACGATCTCGATGGCGCGGGCGGAGCGTTCGCACAACTCGCACACGTGCTGCTCCGGGAGCGCCGTGTGGCCGCCGTTGATGTGGCCGATGATATCGGCATCGGCTTCCAGGACTACGTCCTTGTCGATCAGCCCGGAGCCCGGAATGGAAGGCCCGCCGGTGTGGATGGTGCTCTGGATGCCGTGCTTGCGCGCCCACGCCACCATTTGCCGCGCCTCGGCCCCGGCCTTGACCGAGCCCAGCCCCACCTCACCCAGCAGAGTCACCCCGGCCTGCGCCAGCTCCTGGAAGTCGGATTCGACCATGCCCTTCTCGATCACCGGTGCGCCCGCCAGCACCTTCACCCCGCCGGGACGAAAGTTGTGGAAGGCGCGCTGCGCGGTAATCGCCAGCGCCTTGAGGCCGACGATGTCCTTGGGCCGGCCCGGGAGGTGCACCTCACCGGCGGAGATCATGGTGGTGACGCCGCCGTTCAACGTGGAGTCGATCCAGCCGAGCTGGTTCTGACGCGGTGTCCAGTCGCCGAACACCGGGTGCACGTGGCTGTCGATCAGCCCCGGACACAGCGTCACGCCCTTGGCATCGATGAGCGTGTCGGGCTGAGATGTTTCCACATCCTTCTGCTTTCCCACTGCCGTGATAACACCGTCGACGGCGACGACCGTGTCGGCGTCCAGGATCGGCCTGCCGATGTCGCCGGACAGCAGCAGGCCGATGTTCTGGATGACGAGTTTGCCCTTGGGGCTGTTAGTAGCGTCAACTGCCATGGATTGCGCTCCGCTGCAATGTCGGCGAGGTGCTAGGAATTGTGCACGGAGCCGCGCTCAGCGTCCATCGGTGCCGTACACACCCGAGGGGAGCGTGTATCATTCCTTCGCAATCCGGCCCGCACCGCCATGTCCATACAGCCCAAAACCCGCTACACGCTGCAGGAGTACCTCGACCTGGAACGCTCAGGACCGGCCCGGCACGAGTATCTCGATGGCGAGGTGTTCGCCATGGGCGGGGCAAGCTGGTCGCACGTGGTGATCGTTTCCAACGTTGTGAGACGACTAGGAAATCAGCTGGAGGCTCGTGGCTGCCAAGTCACATCCAACGACCTGCGCGTCAAGGTGTCGGTTACAGGGCTCTACACCTACCCGGATGTGACGGTCGTGTGCGGCAAGCCGCAGTTGGAGCAGCCGGGCGATACTTTGCTCAACCCCCAGGCCATCGTCGAGGTGCTGTCGGAGTCGACCGAGGCCTACGATCGGGGCAAGAAGTTCGAGCACTACCGCGCGATTGAGTCCTTGACCGACTACCTCCTGGTTTCGCAGAACGAAGTGCTGGTCGAGCATTACAGCCGACAGCTGGACGGCCGCTGGATCTACTCGGCGGCCAACAAAGTTACGGATTCGGTTTCGATTGCTACGCTCGGCTGCATGCTGAGCCTGGCAGAGGTGTATGACAATGTCGAGGGGGTGTCTGCTAGCGGCGCGTGAGCCCGGTCTTTCACACACTCAGATACTCCCGCTTCACTGCGTCGTTCTGCATCAGATCCGCCATCTTCCCCTCGTACCTCACCTGCCCCTTCTCGATCACGTAGGCGCGGTCGCAGACGAGTCGGGCGAAGTGCAGGTTTTGCTCGGAGAGCAGAACACTGAGGCCTTCGCGTTTCAGTGCCAGAATCATGTTGGCCATGTCCTCCACGATCTTGGGGGCGATGCCCTCCGACGGCTCGTCCAGCATCACCAGGTAAGGATTGCCCATGAGCGTGCGCGCCACGGTCAGCATCTGCTGCTCGCCTCCACTCATGCGCCCGCCCAGCCGGCCCGGCATCTCGCCGAGGTTGGGGAAGATCTGGAACAGCTTGTCCGGCGTCCACTCTGGCACGCGCTCGCGTGGTGGCTGACGGCCTACCTCGAGGTTCTCCAGCACCGTGAGGTCGCTGAAAATGCGCCGGTCCTCGGGCACGTAGCCGACACCGAGCCGTGCGATCTGGAACGGCTCCAGCCCGCGCAGACTGCGTCCTCCGAACGTCACCTCGCCCTGCATCCGCTCCATCAGACCCATGATCGAGCGGAAGGTGGTGGATTTGCCGGCGCCGTTGCGGCCCATCAGGGCCACGACCTCTCCGCGACCGGCCTCGAGCCCCACGTCGAAGAGGATCTGGGCGCGGCCGTACCAGGCGCTCAAGCCCCTTACGCGGAGAGCCGCCTCGCTCATGCCGGCGCCGCGTGTGCGGTGAAGGCGGCGCCGCTTCCAAGGTAAACCTCCTGGACTTGCGGGTCATCGCGCACGCTGGCCGCGTCTCCCTGGGCGATGATGCGTCCGCGCGCCATCACCAGAACTCTTTGCGCATAGCTGAATACCACGTCCATGCTGTGCTCGGTGAACAGCACGCCCAGCCCTCTTTCCCGGGTAAGCTCCGCCGTCAATGCCATGAGCTCGTTGCGCTCTTTCGGCGCCATGCCGGCGGTCGGCTCGTCCATCAGCAGCAGGCGCGGTTCGCTCGCCAGCGCCATGGCCAGTTCCACGCGCTTGAGGTCACCGTAGGCGAGCAGGCTGCAAAGCCGCTCCGCCTGGGTGGCCATGTCCACACGCGCCAGCAGCGCTATCGCCTCGTCGCGCCACAACTCTCCGGCCGGCCGCCACAGTCCAAACAAGCGGCGCGCCCGGGACAGCAACACCATCTGCACATTCTCCCGCACCGTCATCGAGCCGAAGGTGGCCGTCACCTGGAAAGTGCGGCCCACGCCCAGGCGCCAGATCTCGCGCGGAGCGCGCCCCGTGATGTCGCGGCCGTCGAGCCGCACACTGCCGCCGTCGGGCCGGAGTTGTCCGTTGAGCAGATTGAAGCAAGTCGACTTGCCCGCGCCATTGGGGCCGATCAGCGCCAGCAGCTCTCCCGCATCGAGCCGAAAAGAAACATCGGCGACAGCCTGTACGCCGCCGAACGACTTGGCCAGATGCGATACCTCGAGCAAACTCATTTCAGCGGTCAATAGCGCGTGGTAGTGTTCGATACTTCTCTTAAAGGCCGTTCGTGTTGAGCTAGCTAAGCCACGCCACTGGCGAGGCAAGGCGAGGTGAAGAAACGGGTTGTGGGCTCCTCCAATAGGCCGTTCGCGCTGAGCGTAGCCCGTGAGGGCGGAGTCGAAGCGTCCCATGCCACTTCGACTCTGTGGCTGACGCCACGACGCTCAGTGCGAACGGACTTATGGTTGCGCCGTCTCACTATGCCTTTGATCCAAAATCATTAGCAATACTGTTTCTTGAGAGCGTGCCTCGACTCTGCAGCTGACGCTGCGACGCTCAGCACGAACGGGAGCGGCAGAGTCGAAACACGCTCAGCGCGAACGGCTTACACCCTCCTCCCTCGCTCCTCACCGCTCGCCCCTCAATCCCTTCTGCACAGCCCCCACGATCCCTTGTGGAAACGCGACCACCAGCAACAGGATCACGCCACCCAGAATCACGCGCCAGTACTGGGTGGCGCGCATGATCTCGGTCTGCAGGAAATGATACGCAGCCGCCCCGACCGCCGGCCCGCTCAACGTCTGCACGCCGCCCAGCAGAACCATGACCAGTGCGTCGATGGACTGCGGGATCGAGAGCACGGTAGGAAATACGCTGCCCTTGTGGAAGGCATGCAGTGCGCCGGCCAGCCCCGCGAAGGCACCCGCCAGCGCAAAGGCCAACCACTGCTGCCGGCGCGTGTCGATGCCGATGGCCTCCGCGCGCAGCGCGGAGTCGCGCGCCGAGCGCAGCGCATAGCCGAACGGCGCGAACACCGCCCGCCGCAATACCAGCAGGCTGGCCACGCACAGCGCCAGCGTCAAATAGTAGTAACCGGCCTTGGAGCCGATCCAGGCGGAGGGCCAGACGCCCAGGATGCCGTTGTCGCCGCCGGTCCAGGCCGACTGCAACGCCACGGACCACAGGATCTGTGCGAATGCGAGGGTCAACATCGCGAGGTATACACCCGTGAGCCGGATGCAGAACCAGCCGAATGCCAGCGCCATCGCAGCCGCCACCAAAGGCGCCGCCACCAGCCCACCTGCCATCGGCACAGCCAGTCTGGTGAACAGCAATGCTGCCGCGTAGGCGCCCAGACCGAACCACGCCGCGTGACCGAAAGAAACCAAGCCGCCGATGCCCATGATGAAATGCAGGCTGGCCGCGAACAGCGCGAGGATGAGGATCTCCATCAGCACCAGTTGCACGTACTCGCCGGCGACGGCGGGGATCAGCACGAGCAGCACCCCCAGCGCCAGCCCGAAGAGCACCAGCCGCCGCCCCGCCGGCTGCAAGGGCGGGTTCAAGGCCTGTGCCGCGGAATGGCTTTGGCTTTCGGGCTTTCCGAGCAGGCCGTAGGGACGCACGACCAGCACGACCGCCATGACCAGAAAAATCAGCACTGAGCTGAGCTTCGGAAACAACAACGTCCCGAAGGCGGAGATCTCACCCACCAGCAGTGCAGCGAGGAACGCACCGGTCACGCTGCCCATCCCGCCGATCACGACCACGACGAAGGCCTCGGCGATGATGTTGATGTCCATCTGCAGGTTCACGCTCTCGTTGGGGATCTGGAGCGCGCCGCCCAGGCCCGCGAGGAACGAGCCGAGGAACAGCACGCTGGTGAACAACCGGCGCTGGTTCACACCCAGGGCACCGGTCATTTCGCGGTCCTGGGTCGCAGCACGCACCAGCGTGCCCCAACGCGTGCGGTGAAACGTCAGCCACAGCAGGCCGAGCACGATAGGACCCAGACAGATCAACAGCAAGTGATACTGCGGGAAGCGCTCGCCCAGGATCTGCACCGCGCCCTTGAAGCCCGGCGCGCGCGGACTCAGTAGATCCTCGCGGCCCCAGATCGCCAGTGCGGCGTCCTGCACCACGAGCACCACACCGAATGTGGCCAGCAGTTGGAACAACTCCGGCGCATGGTAAATGCGCCGCAGGAGTAACACTTCCATCAGCACGCCGACTACACCGACCGCGAGCGCCGAGAGCAAGATCCCGGTCCAAAAGCCGATCGGCGCGCCGAGCTTCGCCATCAGGAACTGGGAGAAGCTGTAGGCAATGTACGCACCGAGCATGTAGAACGACCCGTGCGCGAAATTCACGACGCGAGTCACACCGAAGATGATCGACAGCCCGCAAGCGACGAGGAACAGGGTCGCGGCGTGCGACAGGCCGCCGAGGGCTTGGACGAGATAGGGGGTCACGCGGTAGGGAAGTGAAGGAAGTGAATGCGTGAATGCGTCAGCCTCTCAGCAAAGGAAGTGAAGGAGGTGAATGCGTGAGCCCCCTCACCCCTCACCCTGGCCCTCTCCCACAAGGGGAGAGGGGACTGGTCAGTGGTCTGCAACAGTTGTGCGCTTTGCGAGGTGTAGAAAGACCCCCTCTCCCTTGATGGGAGAGGGTTGGGGTGAGGGTGGCAATCCTCGTCACTTACCCATTCACGCCTTCACGCTCCACTACCTCATCGCCTCCGCCGGCCGCCGCTTCTTCACCGCCGCATCGGGCGGCATATAGTCCTTTCCGTCCGCGTAGCGCCAGTCGACCATGACGCCACGCTCGCCCTTGAGGTCGAGGCGCCCGATGAAAGCGCCGAAGGTCGACTGCTGGTCCACGGCACGGAAGGTCACCGGCCCGAACACACTCTCGAGCTTGAGGCCGCGGAAGGCTTTGATCAGTTGCTCGGTGTCGATGGAATCGGCCTTCTTGATGGCAGCGGCGATGGCCATGAACGTGGTGTACCCCACCACCGAGCCCAGGCGCGGCGTCTCGTTGTAGCGTTTCTGGTAGGCCTGCACGAACTTCTGGTGCACGGGCGTGCTGATCTGGTCCCAGGGATAGCCGGTCACGATCCAGCCCTTCGGCGTCTCGTCCTTGAGCGGGTCGAGATACTCGGGTTCACCGGTGAGCATGCTCACCACCGAGCGTCCTTCGAACAGGCCGCGCAGGTTGCCCTCGCGCACGAATTTGGTCACGTCCGCACCGAATGTGACGTTGAAGATGGCGTCGGGCTTGGCGGCCTCCAACGCCTGGACCGTGGTTCCTGCCTCGAGTTTTCCCAAGGCCGGCCACTGCTCCGCCACGAATTCCACGTCCGGACGCCGCGCCTTGAGCAACTCCTTGAAATTCGCCACCGCCGACTGGCCGTACTCGTAGTTGGGCGCGATCGTCGCCCACTTTCTGGCCGGCAGCTTGGCCGCCTCCTCCGCCAGCATGGCCGCCTGCATGTAGGTGCTGGGTCGCAGGCGGAAGGTATAACGGTTCCCCTTGTCCCACACCAGCGCATCGGTAAGAGGCTCCGCGGCAACGAACAGCACCTTGTTGCGCAACGCGATGTCGCTCACCGCCAGGCCGACGTTGGAGAGGAAGGTGCCGGCCAGCAGGTCCACCTTCTGGCTGGACAGCAGCTCGGCTGCGTTGCGGGTAGCGTCGTCCGGCTTGCCCGCGTCGTCGCGCGAGATCACCTCGATCTTGCGTCCCCCCAACAGCCCGCCGGCCGCGTTGATCTCCTCCACGGCAAGCTGCCAGCCGTTGCGGTACGGAACCGTGAACGCGGGCACCGTGGAATAACTGCTGATCTCGCCGATGAGGATCGGCTTCTGGGCCATAGCCGGCAGCGGCAGGGCTGACACCACGACGGCGAACGCCCAGAGCAACTTGGTCATCTCACTCCTCTAGTTTCGATACTGAAGCGCAGGATCAGCGCAGGCCGTCCTGACCCTTGATCTCATGCTTTTGCAATCCGCCGACGCGCGCCAGGGGCCGACCACTGTCGGTCACCGCCACCGCCACGACGATCTCGTTTGGACGCGGGGCGTCGGCGACACGCGCCTCGATGGCATCGAAATGGGTCCGAACGTAGGCCGCGTCCTTGTGCCCCAGCGGCACGTCGATCGCAGTCCCCAGCGAGCCCAGCTTCTTGGCCGATGGCACCAGAGCCGCGCCCTTCTCGACTGCCTTGCGCAACGGCGCGCCCAGCTTGGGATGCAGGATCGCGGCCGCGTGCTCGAGCTCTCCGGCCTCGCCCACGATCGCTGCCTTGCCGTAGCTCTCGGCCTGGCCGGGTTGGATACCGAGAGCCCGCACGCATTTCTCGCCGAGCAGCCCACCTAGCTCCTCGCCGATGTCCATCAACTCGGACAAGTCCTCTTGATACCGACCGGCGAACGGATTCTCGATCACCGCGATGGCCACCGCTTTTCGCGCAGGCGGATCGATCACCTTGCCCATCTCCACGCGCGTCTCGTCCACCTGAATGATCAGTTTTCTGATCTTGGCTTTCATTTGCGACCCTCTTATGACCGCGGACCGTGTACCCGCCAACAATCGGGATCAGCGCAGCCCATCCGTGCCCTTGATCTCACCCGCCCGCAGCCCGCCGACCCGCTCGTGCACACGCGCACCTGTGGTCATCACCAACACGTACACGAGCTCGTCGGCCGCGGGCGCGCCGGGCACGTAGATCTCCATCGCGTCGAAATGGCTGCGAACGTAGCTGGCGTTGATGTGAGTGATGGGAACGTCGAGCTTCGTGCCGGGCGCGCCGACTTTCTTGGCCGAAGACACGATGGCTTTGGCACCGCCCAGCACTTCGCGCATGGCGTAGCCACCCGGCACGTGCCACAGCGCACCATGCTCCAGCTCCCCGGCACTGCCGACGATCGCGCCTTTGCCGTAGCCCTCGACCTCCTGCGGCCTCACGCCCAGCGCCGCGAGCAACCGCCGCGATATCTCCAGACCCAGCGGATTGAGCGCTTCCATCATCGGCACGATGTTCGGCTCATAGCGGCCGGCGAACGGGTTGGTCAGCACCGCACATACCGCGCCGCGCTTGAGCGGCTTCGCGGCTGGCGGCCCGAACTCGTGGAAGATCTCTTCCACTTGCGTGAAAATCTCGCGCACCTGGATCATTTCTTTACTCGACCTTGCGAACGGCGCCTACAGTTTACAGGAACGGCGGCGATCGACAGTCCGAAGCCTCGCGGCCGTTCTATTCGCGCAAGGCCTGCGAAGCGAGCCCCGGATCGCTCCGATGCGCGGCTAATCCGGTGCCCCCCCGAGAAGGGTCACACCCAGTCCGCTCAGGAGAGCCAAATGGAAGTCAGAGCCACGATGCGCCCGGGAAAGAAGGGCACCAGGAAACTCGCAGCCCGCTTCGGTGATCGTCTGCTCTTTGTCCGCTACCGGTATGACAGAAAGCTGAAGAAGGGCCATACCACCGCCGAGCCGATCGTCGAGGAGGCGGAGTGGACCCCTCCGCCACCGCCCTTGGTTCGGGTCAAGGTGGAGTACTGGGAGGTGCCTCTGCGCCAAGAGGTCAAAGCGGCTGGCGGCAGGTGGGACCCAAAGGGATGCGTGTGGTTGCTGCCCCTGGACCGTGCCCAGGAACTAG
>JBGPMS010000140.1:0-12680 GCA_041487115.1 Gammaproteobacteria bacterium | reverse complement strand
TAGGCGCGACGACATGTCCGAAATGCCAGTCCGTGCGGCAAGCGGCCGACACGGCTCCGGACAGATGGCTACCCTGCTGCAGCCGTGGATGAAGTAGCCGATCCCCTGCTCCGCGCGAGTACAGTCGATTGCCACGACCAGCGCACAACGGGCCGCGGAGGTGATGAACTGAACGCTTTGTCTGCCTGTCAACTGACCGGGCGCCGCGGCGAAGTAACTTCAGCCCCTAACCTACTAGAGGTCCGCATGCTTGGTTCCGCAACGCATTCTCTGGCTTCTCGGGCGGCCGCCCACAGAGGCGGTTCGCCACCGGCGTTGTACCCGCTAGCACTGCTGGTTGCCACGCTGCTCGGGCTGCAGACCGAACTCGCGTTCGCCGGCATGTCCAAGTGCTTCGACTCGTCGGGTAACGTGACGTACTCGGATGGACCGTGCCTGGCGCCGGAGCCAAGCGGAGCACCGACGGCGAATGCGGGATCTCGGGATGCCGTCAAGGGCGGGAAGATCAACACGGAGCAGGTGCTGGCCATGCTGCAAGCGTCGGACCGGGCCGCCATGCGTATGGACATCGACGCTAGCCTGAACTACATGACCGACGATGTCGTGATCGAGTTGACCATGCGTACCAGGCGCGGACCAGGGCGGGGTACGATAGGCAAGCGAGAATTCCGCCGCCTATGGGTAGAGGGCAAGGATAAGGTCCGGAACTATCGGCTTAAGCGGGACAACATCCGGATCACCATCGGCCCGGATGAGCGCTCGGCGGACGTTAGCTCGACCCAGACGGAGTACTGGAACGATCCCGGGGGGCCGATGATGGTGGTCGCCGAGGAAAACGCCGTCGTCGAACTGAGTGGAGGTAAACCGAAGGTCCGCTGGATCTCCCTCGTGTTCGGCCAACCCCAACCTCAGCCTCGAGCGACTGACCCCCAGTAACGCTCTCCTATAGGCCCTTGCGGCCCTCCCAAGCCACGCGCGCACGCAGGCGCGGTGGCATCGTCCCGGGCATCGATGTTGCATCCGGTCTCGCGTCGCGTTCGGTCGGTCTGCCGGCACGGCCGGCGAACCTCTCACAGTAGCACCGTAACATCTTGTCGGCGCAGTGATACCCGAAGATGAATCTGCCAACGGTGCCCGCGGCCGCGGCCGTCCAGCGTCATACTGTGCGCAGTCGCACATACGGCATGCACAAAACTGGCGCCTAGAGGCGACACGGGCTGATAAAATGCCACACCACGAATCGGATAGCTTTTGAAAAAGCTCTTTTTCTCACCGCGCTTTCGGACCATGCTCGGAACCACCGACGCCGCACCGATGGTGCTGCGACGTCAGCTTTCCGCTCCCGCTATCCTCCGGATATCACTCGACGCGATCATCGCGGTCGGGTTGCTCGTGGCGATCGCCTACTACTACGACGAGCCGTTCGAGGGCAAATATCTCATCCTGGCCCTCATCGTGTTCTCGCTGACGTTCCCCGGCGCTGTCTACTCGGCGGGCAGCCTGATGGGGCTGGTGCGGGAGGTGATCCTCAACTGGTTCATCGTGCTGGTGATCCTGCTGTTCTTCGGCTATGCCAGCGGGTATCTGTCCTTGTTTCCTGCGCGCATGGTGGTGGCGTGGTCGGTGGGCGTGCCGATCCTGCTGTCGCTGACCCATGGCACCTTGCCGGTGCTGCTGCCCAAAGTGCTCGCCATCGAAGGGATGCGGCGCAACGCCGTGATCGCTGGCGCCAGCGAGCTGGGCGCCAAGCTGGCGGCGCAGATCACCGGTGCGCCGTTGATGGGAATCCAGCTCCTCGGGGTATTCGACGACCGCCGCACCGAGCGGCGCATGACGATCGAGAACGTACCGGTGCTGGGCACGCTCAGCCAGCTGACCGATTACATCAAAGCCAACCATATCGACCTCATCTACATCACCTTGCCCATGGCGTCGCAGCCGCGCATCTTGAGGCTGCTCAACGAACTGCGCGACACCACCGCATCCATTTACTTCGTGCCGGACATCTTCATGTTCGACCTGATCCAGGCGCGGATGGACTCGATCAACGGCATCCCGGTGGTAGCGGTATGCGAAACGCCTTTCTACGGTGTCAACGGCCTGCTCAAGACCATCAGCGACTTTGTGCTGGCCGGCCTGATCCTGCTGCTGATCTCACCGCTGCTGCTCGCGATCGCGCTGGCGGTGAAGTGGTCGTCGCCCGGGCCCGTCCTGTTCAAGCAGCGCCGCTATGGCCTGGACGGCCGCGAGATCACGGTCTACAAGTTCCGCACTATGAATGTGCAGGAAGACGGCGACCAGGTGCGACAGGCAACGCGCGATGACGGACGCATTACGGCCCTCGGTCGCTTCCTGCGCCGTTCTTCCCTGGACGAGCTGCCGCAGTTCATCAATGTGCTCCAGGGTCGCATGAGCATCGTCGGACCGCGCCCGCACGCGGTAGCCCACAACGAGACCTACCGCAAGCTGATCAACGGGTACATGGTGCGCCACAAAGTCAAGCCGGGGATCACCGGTTGGGCACAGGTCAATGGCCTGCGCGGCGAGACCGACACGATCGAAAAGATGCGCGATCGGATCGAGTACGACCTCGCGTATCTGCGCAACTGGTCGCTGCGCCTGGACCTGCAGATCATCCTCAAGAGCGTGGTGCTGGTGTTCTGGGATCGCGGAGCCTATTGAGGGAGGCGATCCCGAGGCAAGAGCGAGGAGCTGACGCGGCGGCCGAGGTCGGAGGAGGCAGCAGTCGGCGAGAATCCTTCAGGGCAAAGCTCGCCACCAGGCGAAACCGGCCGCCGGTTCGGGCCGTCTGCAGCGAAACTTGTTCCCGCCGTCAGTGGCCGCGGACCAGGGATGCAGCACGCAACCGCTGGCGGGCGGTCCAGCCGACCAGCCCCACCCCGGCGATCAGGAGCAACCAGGTGGCGGGCTCGGGGATAGCAGCCGTGTTGATCAACGTCACGTCGAGCCGGAAAGCGTGCGGCTGCAGGACCTGTGTGGCCGGGTTCATCAGATCCGGACCCCACATCATCCCCTGTCCAACGATCGTAGCCGTCAAGAGGTCGCCCGTGCGGGCGGTAAGCAGGCTCCCCGTCACCGCTGTCGCCGTCGCCAGGCTTTCCCACCCAGTCCGCGGATCGTGGGCAGGCAAATACTGGGACAGGTCGAGCGTGGTGCCGTCGACCCAAAGGAAAGCCGTGTCTTTGGCGGCGCCGGTGATCGGATCGACGGCATGCGCCTTCCCCACCACGATGCCGCTGGCGCTCAACCCGAGCGCGAAGCTTTCCGTATAGCCTTGGGGCAGATCCAGGACCTGTGCCTTGCCGTTCTGGACCAGGAAGGCGCGGACCTCTTGGCTGTTGCTGTCGCCCGTGCTCTTGCTGCTGGCGGGAATCGATCCGCTGCAATCGCCGCTGGCGATGGTACGGGCTGCGAAGCACCCCGCAATGTCACCGCGTTGGTTGATCGCCCGTGCCTCGCTCCAGTGCGACCCCAGGATGTCCGGGAGCGTCACTTCACCGCTCGCGGACCGGGCGATGAAGGCCTGCCTCTCGCCGGCCTGGTTCACGGCCCATCCCGCGATCGCTTGGTCGTCGTTGACCGCAAAGGCCATGCTCGCGGCCCCTCCCAGCTTGTCGATGTGGCGCGCCTTCTCACCCACCGCGGCGTAGAAAGCCTGAGGGGTGCCGTTGCTGCCCGACGAGTCAAATCCGACAATGCCGTTCTTGTCGTTGATGCCCAGCGCCCGGCTCTGCCCGGTCAACCCCGCGATGGGCTGCGGGCGGAACATGAGCACGCCCGTGTTCGGATCGAAGAACGGCGGCAGGGCGTAAATCGCCGACTCCATGCCGTTGAGGCGACGCGAGCCAACTATAGTCTGGCTGTTGTTCACCCCGGTCAGAGCGGCACCCTGCCCACCGGTCGAGCCGATGTCCACCGCCTTGTATCTCCCGGTGCTGTCAGGGACAAGCCAGCCTTGCTGGCTGGTGGCCGTCCGCGTGGTGAGCCAGCTTCCCACCACCTCCGTACCGTCGCTGCTGATCGCGGTGGCAAGACTGGAAAACCTCAGCGGGCTGGTCCCACGCATCGGAACGTCCAAGTCGACGATAGACAGCGTCGCGACCTGAACGGCGGCCTGGACTACCCCAGGCGGGAGCAGCGCAAAGCTCACCGCCAGAAGCGCGAGGGAGACCCTATGGGGCGTCGGACGTCGCATGAGATAACATCGTTAAATAGTTGACGAATATATATTTTTAGCCATCGCGCGCGAGTATGCTAAGCAGCCTCGAAGCAAGAGTCAAACCCAGCGGATGAGCGGGCTGAAGCCGTCCGTGGAGATCCTCATGTTATCAGTGTCTTGTCTTCTCCTGGCGACAGTATGGGCGGCGTAGCAGGCTGGATGCGCCACCGGCAGTTATAATCGCCGCGGTTCGGAACGTACCGTGTCACTGTGGAGCCGTTGTTGGAGCGCTGGCAGTCGTTGCCCACGGCACCTGTCAGTGATCGCGCTGGACCGCCCAGGGTTGGCCCCCGCTGGAGAGACACTTGAAAGTATCCACAAGAGTGAGAGCCATTTGCGCCCTGGCCGTGACCGGCAGCCTGCTGGCTTCTATGCTGGCCGCGCCTGGCGCTGGCGCCGACGGAAACACCAATGCCGACCTGGCCAAGTTTCTCGAGGACAACGCCGTTGCATCGGCCTACGCCATGATGTGCGACGAAGAGCCCGTGGCCGACCAGCTAAAGGCCAACACCATGGTGCTGCTCGCGGTGAACGGCCTGCCGCCGCACAACGTTCAGCTCGGCAGCGCCAAATACAACGACGTGATGCGCCGGGAGGTCGCGGCAACCAAGAACCCCAAAGCACTGGACTGCCCGGCACACGTCGCGCTGGCCAAGTCGCGGCTGACGCAAACGCTGGAGATCCTGCAGGCCACTCACAGACCGGAGCAGCAGTGACGGTCTAGCCTGGATAATTCATGAAGACGCCCCCGAAAGATAACGAAGATCGCGCGCGCTGAGGCTGGTGAGCGATTCAGACCGGGTAGAAGGTGTTGCGCCGGGCTACTCATGAATTGTCCCGGCTAGACGACTCCCGCCTGGCGCAGCCGGTCGAGCTCGTCCTGCTCCATCCCCAGCAAGCTGGTCAGCACTTGATCGGTGTGCTGCCCCAGGAGCGGCGGCGCCAGGCGATATTCCACCGGCGTAGCCGACAACCGCAACGGGCTGCCCACCAGCGGGAGCACTCCCGCCAGCGGATGCGCCATCTCGATCCGCATGCCGCGGTGGCGTACCTGCGGGTCTTCGAACACGCGCGCGATATCGTTGATCGGTCCGCAGGGCACACCTGCCTTCGCCAGCGTTTGGGTCCAGTAATCCACCGGCTTCTCGCGCAGCAGTGCCTCGAGCGTCGAGATCACCAGCTCCCGGTTGCGCACGCGCGCCTGGTTGCGGGCGAAGCGCGGATCGCGTGCCAGCTCGGGGCGACCCACCACCTCGCACAGCTTGGCGAACTGGGTATCGTTGCCCGCCGCGATCATCACCTGGCCGTCGGCACAGTCGAACGCCTGCGACGGGACCACGCTCGGGTGCACGTTGCCGTTGCGCTGAGCTACGACCCCAGCCGAGAGATAGGCCTGCGCGACATTGATCATCGAGGCCACCTGCACGTCGAGCAGGGCCAGGTCGATGTGCTGTCCCTGGCCGCTGACACCGCGATGGAGCAGCGCGGCGAGGATGCCGCTCACCGCGTAGATCGCCGTCATCATGTCGGTCACCGCCACTCCCACGCGCTGCGGCCCCGCGCCGGGAACACCGTCCCGCTCGCCGGTCACGCTCATGAGCCCCCCCATCGCCTGGGCAATGGGGTCGTAGCCCGCGCGCACGCTGTAGGGTCCGGACTGCCCATAGCCGGTGATGGAGCAGTAGACGAGGCGGGGGTTGAGCGCATGCAGGCTGGCGTAGTCCAGGCCGTAACGCTCCAGGTCGCCGACCTTGTAGTTCTCCGCCAGCACGTCGCATTGCATTGCCAATCGGCGCACGATGTCCTGCGCCTCAGGCCTGGAGATATCCAGCGTAACGGATCTCTTGCCGCGGTTGCACGAGGCGAAGTAGGTGCTGTCCGACATCGGCCCGCCTTGCGCCGTCTCGAGAAACGGGGGGCCCCAGCCACGCGTATCGTCGCCCGTTCCCGGCCGCTCGATCTTGATGACCTCGGCGCCGAGGTCGGCGAGCGTCTGGGTAGCCATCGGCCCCGCCAGCACGCGCGTCAGATCGAGGACCCTAATTCCTTGAAGCGGACCTGCCATGTTTTTTATCTGAACCGCAGAGGTGAAGATCCCGCCGGTTTCCTCTCAGTTTGCCAGCACTGCAGGCGCAGGCAAAAAAATGGCAACGCCGCTGAGCGTTGCCACTGGGAGGGGCGGGGCAGCCACGCCTCGATCGCGGCTGCTTGCCACACAAAAACGCTTTCGCCCGGCTCGAACGCGGTTGATGGCGCACCGCGCGGGGAAGGAAATGCCGGCCGACAGTAGATCCAGTCTAGAAGGACCCGGACGGAACCGGAAATACCTGGAGCTGCTAACCATATTCCGGCGCGTGCTATGCGCCGCACCGCGCGATCCGCGACTGTCCCGAATCTCTCCACGACGCGATCGGTAGTCGACGTGGGGCCGCCTTACTTCACTTCAGCAGCGGTGTCAGCTTGCCCATGATCTCGGGCGAATCCGGCTCGACCGGGGTGGCAAAGCTGTAGACCTGCCTGCCGCCGGGCGCGATGAGGTACTTGTGGAAGTTCCACTTGGGCGGCTGGCCCGTCGCCTCGTACAGCTGCTTGTATAGAGGATCGGCTGCCGCCCCGGTTACCGAGCTCTTCTCGACCATGGGGAATTCGACGTTATACGTGAGCAGGCAGAACTCGCCGATCTCCTTGTTGCTGGCCAGCTCCTGGCGGAAGTCGTTGGACGGGAACCCCACCACCAGCAGGCCCCTGTCCTTGTACTTGCGGTACATCGCTTCCAATTTCTCGAACTGGGGCGTGAAACCACACTTGCTGGCGGTGTTGACCACCAGTATCGGGCGGTCGGCATACTGGCAAAGGTCGACCGCGCCACCCTGGAGAGTCTTGTACTGGTGGTTGAGCAGCGACGGGCAGTCGGCGGCAGCTGCCGAGACCACGCAGAGCAGCAGGGAAGCGAGCCAGGGTCGAACGTTCATCGTAATCTCTCCTTAAAAGCAGGCGATGGGCAATAGGCGATGGGCAAAACCCCAAATCCAAGCAATGCACGGCCCATCGCCCTCACCTATCGCCTGTTTTTGTCCATCGCCTGGGATATATTCATACCCATGGACAGCGATCGCTCCTTGGAGCGCATCACCCGCGCCGACCTCAAGCGGCTCGCCCGCATCGCCGAGGAGGATCGTACGGAGTTCTTCGCGCGGCATCCCGAGTTCGCCATACTTTACGCCAGACGCCTGCTGTGCACGGCACTGGCCGAGGAGTCCGCACTTCACTACCTCAACGGAGTGACCGGCATCCGCGAGTTCAGCGTCTGGTCGTTCTACGCCGAGCATCCCGAGGCGCCCTTCCCGGTCCACCGTCCGGCCCGCACCGATTTCGGCAAATCCAGATTCGGGCGTGCCCCGGACGGCCCGGAAGCTTATGCGGGGCGGCCGGTGGAGCTGCAAGGGCGGTCCATCGATGCGACGCCAGGCGACGACCCGGTGGAAGCCCTCCAGCGCTATCTCAAGACCGGGGCTACCCGGTCCGCGCGGGAGCTGGCGCACAAAGCCGTCGTGCTGATCGCGCCCGACACCCTGCTCGGGGTCGAGGTCTGGCCGACTCTGGCGCTGGCCTCGCCACGCTAGGCGCCCACACCCTCAGCCTGTGAAGCCTGCGGCAAAGCGCGGATAGGCCTCGGCTATCTCGCCGCGGATCCGCGCGCGCAACAGGTCGCGCATCCGCGAATCGGGCGGGGGTGTCGCCGGGATCTGCTCCGGGCAGTCGAACTCGAACCCGGTATTGTCGAGTATCTCCTCCACCGTGTGGCCGGGGTTAACGCTCTCGAGACGGAAGCGGCCACGCTCGCGGTCGAAGGCGAACAGGCCCAGCCCCGTGACCATCTTGTAAGGCCCACCGGGACGGTAAACGTTGGGCGGACTGACTCCGGGTGCGCTGATGAAGTCGACTCGGTGAACCATCACGCGCCGCGTGTGCTCCTCGCGGAACAGGATCACGCGCGGCACCAGGAAATAGAGGTACGACGAACCGAACGACCCGGGCCAGCGCACTTCGCTCTCCGGGTATGGGCCAGCACCCACGAGGTTGATGTTGGCTTTCCCGTCGATCTGCCCTCCACCCAGAAAGAAGGCGTCGATACGGCCCTGGGCCGCCAGGTCGAAGGTCTCCACACCCCCGTCGGTGAAGCTGTTGTTCCGGCGCGAACCGAGAATGCTGACGCGCGTGGCACCACCCGACAGCTCACGCGCCAGTAGCGCCGCCGCGCCGGGAATCGGCGACGAGGCGCCCACTACTACGTGCCGGCACCCCTCCAGCAGGCGGGCGATGGCCGCTATCAGCAGCTCGGTGCGGCTGAACGACTCGCTCATGCCGCGGCTGCGGCCGGTGCCGGTTGCTCCAGCCACTCTTGCAGCAGGCGCTCGAACCCCTCCTCGGTGCGAGCCGCAGCCACATAGCGACCGAGCACTGCTTCGTCCAACAGGTAGTCGTCGCCGAAACGCAGCGGCCAGGCACCCCGCGGGGAGCGAGCGATGCGAGTGACGTACAGCGCCGGGATGACTCCGGGCGAGCGGTCCGGATCTTCCATCAAGTCCTCGTCGGTGATCGCCTCGACCGTGACCAGCGTCTGGCGCGCAGCGTGAGCCATGGTGAGCAGCTCACGCCAGCGGCCGATGAACACGTTGCCGAAACGGTCGGCCAGCGGTGCGTGAAACAAGGCTACGTCGGGGCGAATGGCAGGCAGCAGCACCACGGGATCGTCGGCCTGAAACGGGTTGTCGATAACCTTCCAGTCCGGACGATGCAACAGCACGTCCGTGCCGATCAACCCGCGCAAGGGGATGAACGGGATGCCCTTCTGCCCTGCCTGCAACGCGGCGTGGATGGCCGGGCAGGTGGCATCGAGGATGCGGATCCGGCGCCCGCGCAACGCGGCCACGAAACGCGGCGCGGGCCCGAACTCTCCAAGCGTTACCGCGGAGGTTTCGATGGCTTCGACCAGACCGGCACCGATCATGATGTCCGCCTGCAAGCCGCTCACCGGCACGCACACCAGGTGCAGGCCGCGCACGCCTCGGCGTATCAGCTCGCGCGTAGCAGCCATCGCCACGCCGCAGTTGTCGGACGGCACGGCTACTTTGGCGCCATTCGGGATCATCGCCGCAAGTGCCGGCAAGTCGGAAAAAAGTGCGGTAGTCATCGTGCCCTCCGGAGGATGGCAGCAAGTCTGCGCGATGGGCGCCCGGCTTCCCGCCCGGCGCGTATGGTGTCGTACATTATAGGTTTGTGCGCCCACGCCTGTCGTGCCGCGGCTACGCAGGCGCTCGCTCGGCCCCTCATGGGTCTTTATAATCGAAGCAGTCTTCCACTCCACGCGCCCGATCGCGACCCACGAGCAGGTCATTGAGCAACACGGCCTCCCGCGCATTGATCAGCCTGGCGATCCCGGTCGCGGTGCTGGTCGCCGCCCAGTTTCTCATCGCCAACGGGCCCGCGCTGCCACCCTCCCTCAGCGGGCTCAAAGTCTACGGACCTTACGCCGCGCTCGCGTTGGCCGGCGCGATCAGCCTCTGGTTCAACCGCGGGCGCGCCTTCCTCGCCCTGCTCTGCCTCGTCGTCGCCTATGTTTCCTACCGCAGGCTGATTGTCGCGGGGGGACTCGACCAACCCACTGCGCGGACTGCTTTCGCAGCGCTGTGCGTCTTCGTACCCGCCAACCTGGCGCTGTTCAGCCTGCTGTCCGAGCGCGGGCTGTTCAACGCATTCGGACTGCGCCGGTTGCTGGTTATCGCGGCCGAGCTCGCATTCACGTTCTGGCTGCTGAATGAGGGTGTCACGGGCTTCGCGGACTGGGTCGCCAAACCGCTGTTCGACTTCGCTTGGCTCAAGGGCTCTGTTATCCCGCAGGGTGCGGTTCTGGTGATGCTGCTGAGTCTGCTGGTCGTGTCGTTCATGGCGGTGCTGGACGATGCGCCCATCGACGCGGCAATGGCGGGTGTCGTGGTGGCCTTCGCTCTGGCGGCCCAGCACGCCCCGCAGCCGACAATCTTCGGGCTGTTCATCGCCAGCGGCGCGTTGCTGCTGCTCATCGCGGTACTGCAGGACTCCTACCGCATGGCGTTCCAGGATGAACTGACCGGCCTGCCCAGCCGGCGGACGCTGAACGAGCGGTTGATGGGGCTGGGTGGCCGGTACACCATCGCCATGCTGGACGTGGATCATTTCAAGAAATTCAACGACACCTATGGCCACGAGGTAGGCGATCAAGTGCTCAAGATGGTCGCGGCCAAGCTTGGGCAGATGCGTCGCAGCGGTCGGGCGTTCCGCTATGGGGGTGAGGAGTTCACGGTGGTGTTCGCCGGCAAAGGGATCCGACAGGTCATGGGCGACCTGGAGGAGGTGCGCAGCAGCATCGCCCAGCACCGGCTGGCAATCCGTGCAGCCGATCGACCGATGGAGGCGAAGGCCGGGCGCAGCCTGCGCGTCGGGAATCCGGCGATGAAGACCGTGTCGGTGACGATCAGCATCGGCGTGGCCGAGAGCGGCGACAAGCTGAGGAGCCCGGACGATGTGCTCCAGGCGGCAGACAAGGCGCTGTACCGGGCCAAGGAAAAGGGCCGGAACAGGGTTAGCAGGTAGCGGGGCTAGGGGGCGAGGGGCGAGCTCCCGTCCGTGTGGGCGCGCGGCCCTCGACGCAAGCACCGAGGACACCCTGCCCCGCCCGCTCCACGCGGAGCCGAGCTCGGGGCGCGCAGCTCGATCTTCGCTTGCGCCTGGGCGTCCTCGGGCCTAGGTGGCGGTCAACGGCGGCGGAACCCGCCCCCGTTGGTCTTCGGACGTGCCTCGTTGACGCGCAGCGGCTGACCGTGGAAGTCCTTGCCGTTGAGCGCCGCGATCGCAGCGAGTGAGTGCGCCTTGCCGGGCATGTCGATGAAACCGAAGCCCTTGGACGCGCCGGTGAAGAGCTCACGCACGACCTGCACCGACTTGACCTGGCCGAAGGCCTTGAATGCTTCCGTCAGTTCCTCTTCGGTCATCTGAGGGGCGAGGTTGCCGACGAAGATGTTCATAGGACACTCCTTTCGATTGAGAAAACGGGTGTTGCGTGGAAAAAGCTACGCGAGCAGCAATCCGGGCGCCGCCGCCACGAGGCCTGGGGGCCAGCTCGCAAGTGGTGCTGGCGGCACGCGATCATCTGCCGCGCGACGAGTTGCCAAACGCCGCTGGACCCGACCAGGAGCGCCCGCCGCTACCGGCGCGGGTGGTCCCTGTACGACCGTTGCCCTGGCCGCGCCGGCCTGGCTGACCCTGCGGGCTGCGCGGCGTGCTGGCCCGGTTGCCGTCAGGCTCGGCCGAAGTGCGCTGTTGTCCGCGTCCTTGCCCCGCTCCACTGCGGGCTGCGCTCGAGCGGCCGGGCGCGGCCGGGCGGGGGCTCGATCCGGGGCGTCCCCGGGTCGGCCGCCGGGACGACGGGCGGTCGTCGGGTTCTGCCTTGTGCAGGCCGGGGCGTCCGGCTTCGAAGCCCGCGATGACCTTGCGCTCTACGCGACGTTTAAGCAAACGCTCGATGCCGGCCATCAGGCCCTGGTCCTCCGCGCATACCAGCGATACCGCCTCGCCCATGCTACCCGCTCGGCCGGTACGGCCGATGCGGTGGACATAGTCTTCCGGCACATGCGGCAGGTCGAAGTTCACCACGTGGGGCAGCTCCTCGATATCCAGACCGCGCGCGGCGATGTCGGTGGCCACCAGGACGCGCATCGCGCCACGCTTGAAATCGGCCAGGCTGCGCGTGCGCCGCGACTGGCTCTTGTTGCCGTGAATGGCATCGGCCTCGATGCCGTCGCGCACGAGTTGCTGCGCAAGGCGGTTGGCGCCGTGCTTGGTGCGGGTGAACACGAGCACCTGCTGCCAGTTGCCGGAGGTGATCAAATGCGCCAGCAGCTCGCGCTTGCGGCCGGAGTCGACCGGGTGCGCCACCTGCGCGACCAGATCGGAAGGCGCGTTGCGCGTCGCCGCCTGGATGATAGCGGGCGCATGCATGAAGGACGCGGCCAGCTCCTGGATCTCGTCCGAGAAAGTAGCCGAGAACAGCAGATTCTGCCGCTTGGACGGCAGCAGGGCCAGGATGCGCCGGATGTCGCGGATGAAGCCGAGATCCAGCATGCGGTCCGCCTCGTCCAGCACCAGCACTTCGACGCGGGACAGGTCGACCGTGCGCTGCTGCACATGGTCGAGCAAGCGCCCGGGCGTGGCCACCAATAAGTCCACTCCGTCCCGCAGGGCTTTGACCTGGGGCACGAGGCTGACCCCGCCGTAGATGGCGGCACTGCGCACCGACAGGTATTTGCCGTAGGCGCGGAAGCTCTCCTCCACCTGAGCCGCCAGCTCGCGAGTGGGCGTAAGAATCAACGCGCGGGGATGAGGAAGGCGCTTGGACGCCAGT
>JBGPMS010000139.1:0-12767 GCA_041487115.1 Gammaproteobacteria bacterium | reverse complement strand
TCATCCGGCTCTTGCGTGGTGGAGCGCGCGTGCGAACCACCCCGTCGCGTTCGCGCCACCCCTCCTTGAAAAAGGAGGGGAGAAAAAGATCTTTGCCCTCCTGCCCGAGGGGTGCCTGCGCAGCAGGCGGGGTGGTGGGAGCCTGTCAGCGAACCACCCCGTCGCTTCGCGCCACCCCTCCTTCGAAAGGAGGGGAGAATCCGGTGCCCGCGCAGCGGGCGGGGTGGTGGGAGCCTGCCTGCGAACCACCCCGTCGCTTCTCGCGCCACCCCTCCTTCGGAAGGAGGGGAGAATCGGGCTTTCGATTCCCGCCCCCGTCCCCATCTTGCCCCTTAGGTCCTGCCTTGTCTTTCAGCCACATACCCGATGGTGTTAACCTACTGTGGCGGCTGGCGGGGGGCCAACCCCCGCCGTAACCGCCGGTACAGACCTCCATGCGCCCGCTCCCGATTTCAAACGCAAAGCCGCTGGATCCCCGCGAGGGCTGGCAGACCATCCGCACGCTGCTCCCCTACCTGTGGGAGTTCAAGGGCCGGGTCATTCTCGCCCTGTCCTTCCTGGTCACCGCCAAGCTCGCCAACGTTGGCGTGCCGCTGGTCATGAAGCAGGTCGTCGACGCGCTCGACGCCAAGACCGCGGTGGTCGTGCTGCCGCTGGCGCTGCTCCTGTTGTACGGCGCGCTGCGCGCGTCCAATACGCTGTTCGCCGAGCTGCGCGACATCGTGTTCGTGCGCGTCACCAAGCGTGCCATACGGCGGGTGGCGCTGCAGGTGTTCCGGCACTTGCACGCACTGTCTCTGCGCTTCCACCTCGAGCGGCAGACCGGCGGCGTGTCGCGCGACATCGAGCGCGGTACGCGCGGCATTTCGACCCTGTTGTCATACATGCTCTTCTCCATCATCCCGGTGATCCTGGAGTTCAGCCTGGTGGCCGCGGTGCTGCTGACCAAGTTCGACTGGCGCTTCGCCGCCATCACCTTCGCCGCCGTCGTGCTCTATCTCGGCTTCACCTTCAGCGTCACCGAATGGCGCATGGAGATACGGCGCCGCGCCAACGAACTGGACTCCAGGGCCAACAGCCGGGCCATCGACAGCCTGCTCAACTACGAGACGGTCAAGTATTTCAACAACGAAGAGTTCGAGGCACGGCGCTACGACGAGAGCCTGCGCAAGTTCGAGACGGCGGAGGTGAAGAACGAAGCTTCGCTCGGCCTGCTCAATATCGGTCAGAGCGCCATCATCGCGCTCGCCGTCACGCTGCTGATGATCCTGGCCGCGCAGGGTGTGGTGAACAAGAGCCTCACGCTGGGCGACCTGGTGCTGGTCAACGGGCTGCTGATCCAGCTCTACATACCGCTCAACTTCCTCGGCATGGTGTATCGCGAGATCAAGCAGTCGCTCGCCGACATGGACAAGATGTTCCGCCTGCTGCAGGAGAACCGCGAGGTGGAGGACAAACCGGGCGCCGCGGCGCTCTCGCCAGGCGCTGCGCCCGTGCGCTTCGAGCAGGTGAACTTCAGCTACGAGCCGCGGCGCCAGATCCTGTTCGACGTGAGCTTCGAGATCCCGGCCGGGAAAACCGTGGCGGTGGTGGGCCACAGCGGCTCGGGCAAGTCGACGCTGTCCCGGTTGCTGTTCCGCTTCTACGACGTGACCGGCGGGCGCATCGCCATCAACGGCCAGGACATCCGCGACGTGACGCAGACGAGCCTGCGCGCGAGCCTCGGCATCGTTCCCCAGGATACGGTTCTGTTCAACGACACCGTGTTCTACAACATCGCCTACGGCAACCCGGACGCCTCGCGCGAGGAGGTGATCGAGGCGGCGCGGTCAGCCCACATCCACGACTTGATCGAGAGCCTGCCGGACGGCTACGACGCAATGGTGGGGGAGAGGGGCCTCAAGCTTTCGGGCGGCGAGAAACAGCGCGTAGCCATCGCCCGCGCCATACTCAAGAACCCCAGGATCTTCGTCTTCGACGAAGCCACCTCGGCGCTCGACTCGCGCTCCGAACAGGCGATCCAGGCCGAACTGGAACGCATCGCGAAGGACCGCACCACGCTGGTCGTCGCGCACCGTCTGTCGACCATCGTCGACGCCGACGAGATCCTGGTGATGGACCACGGGCGCATCGTGGAGCGGGGCACGCACCGCGCATTGCTGGAGCGCGAAGGTGCCTACGCCCAGATGTGGGCCCTGCAGCAGCGCGAAGAGGAACAGCGCCTCGAGGTGGTCGAGGTGACCGCGCGCGCGGCCGCCGTGCCGGTCGAGGTCGTACCCGCCGTAGGCTGACGCCCGGCGAGCACCGATTTCTGCGTTGGCGCTCGCCTTCCCCTTGTGGTGGGCCGGCGCACGCCTCCCGCCGTGCGAGAGTGTCACGGCCACGTCACACTGACCCCGTAAGCTCCTCGCCGCCCAAGCCACATCGAAGCCCGGGACGCCGGGCGGGGAGCCCCGTGAAGCGGACGCAGACTCTAGCCGACAAGCTCGATCAGAAACTGTTCGACACGATCTACTCCCGATCGCTGGTCTACAACACCTGCTGGGAAGACCCGGCGGTAGACCGCCAGGCCCTCGACCTGCGCTCCGATGACCGCATGCTGGTCATTACCAGCGCCGGCTGCAACGTGCTGGACTATGCGCTGGCTGCGCCCCGGCGCATCTTTGCGGTGGACGCCAACCCGCGTCAGACCGCACTCCTGGAGCTGAAGCTCGCCGCCATCCGCCGGCTGGAGTTCGCCGATTTCTTCGCGCTGTTCGGTGCCGGCCGCCATCCCGCATTCCGTGAGCTGTATCACGACCTGCTGGCCGCCGAGTTATCGCCCTTCGCCCGCGTGTGGTGGAACAACCACGCACACTGGTTCTGCCGTCCCGATCCGCGCGACACGTTCTACTTCCACGGGCTGTCCGGCTTCGTGGCGCGTGCCTTCCGCGCCTACTTCCGGCTGCGGCCGCAACTGAAGTCCGGAGTCGACGCGCTGTTCGAGACGCGCGATCTGGATGAGCAGCGGGCGATCTACGACGTGCGGGTCGCCCCGGCGCTATGGACTGGATGAGCTCGTACTATCCCGAGGCACTGGCCGAGGAGTGGAGCGCCATCCTGGGACGGGCAGCGCGCGGAGCGCGGGTCATCTTCCGCAGCGCGCACCGGGCGCCCGCATACCTGGAGGGGGTACGCGTGGATACAGGCCACGGCGTCTGCCCGCTGGCCGATGCTCTGCGCTTCCACCCCGAGCGTGCGCGGGAGTTGACGCGCCAGGACCGCGTTCACACTTACGCCGGCTTCCACATTGCGGACATCGCCACGTGAGCACGCTCTGGTCGGATGCGCGCGTTCTGTGGCACCTCGTGCGCGGGCAGCGCCGCACCGGGACGCTGGAGGAGCGGCTCGAGCGCTTCTACGCGCCGCAGGCCGACCGTTACGACGCCTTCCGCGAGCGGCTGCTGCACGGCCGCGAGGAACTGATCCGCCTGCTCGACCCGCCAGCACGCGGCCGGGTGGTGGAGCTCGGCGGCGGCACCGGCCGCAACCTGGGGTTCTTCGGCGACCGGCTGGCACAGCTCGAATCCGTGCAGATCGTGGACCTGTGTCCCGCCCTCCTGGAGCGGGCGCGCCAGCGGGCGCAGGGCCTGCCCAACGTCGTCGTGACGCAAGGCGATGCGTGTACGTGGAGGCCGGCCGAGCCGGTCGATGCCGTCCTCTTCTCCTACGCGCTCACCATGATCCCCGACTGGTTCCGAGCCGTGGACAACGCATTGAGCATGCTGCGTCCGGGGGGCCGGCTGTGCGTGGTGGACTTCTATGTTTCACGCCACGCTCCGGCGCCCGGCCTGGTGCGGCACGGGGCGCTGAGGCGCATCTTCTGGCCGCTCTGGTTTGCGCACGACGGCGTGTTCCTGAGTCCCGATCAGCTGCCCTATCTGCTGGCGCGCTGTGAGTGCCTGCATCTGGAGGAGCACTTCGGAGCCGTGCCCTACCTGCCCACCGTGCGCATACCCTATTACCTCTTCGTCGGAGGCGTGAGGAGCGACGAGCGGGAAGTGGGCGGCGAACAGCACGACGCGGACGCGCTGGCGCCGATGCGTGCAGACGGGGATTCGCAGAGGGCCGCGGCATGAAGCCGCGGGCCCCGAGGTTGAACCCGGCGCCGCGGTAGGCGCGACCATGCCGCACGTGCGCTCCATCTTCCTGTCCGACATCCATCTGGGCACGCGCGCGTGCCAGGCCCACCGGCTGCTCGACTTTCTGCGCGAGTACGAGTCCGACCACTTGTTCCTGGTGGGGGACATCATCGACCTGTGGGCCATGAGCCGCGGGGTGTACTGGTCGGCCGCACAGAACACGGTGGTGCAGAAGGTGCTGAAACGCGCCCGGCACGGGACGCGAGTGGTATTCGTGCCCGGCAATCACGACGAGGCGCTGCGCGAGTACGTAGACACCTCTTTCGGCGACATCCACATGGTGCGCGAATACCTCCACACCGCTGCCGACGGCAAGCGCTACGTGCTGCTGCACGGTGACGAGTTCGACCAGGTCACCCGCTATCACCGCTGGGTGGCGGTGCTGGGAGACATCGCTTACAACGCGCTGGTGCGCGTCAATCTGCTGTTGTCGCTGGCGCGCCGCACGCTCGGGGTGCCCGGCTACTGGTCGCTGGCCGGGTACGCGAAGCGCAAGGTGAAGTCGGCGGTGAGCTTCATCTACAACTTCGAAGACGCGGTGGTCCACAACGTCCGCCAGATGGGCCTCGACGGCGTGATCTGCGGCCACATCCACAGCGCCGGCATCAAGCAGATCGGGGGCCTCGTCTACATCAACTGCGGCGACTGGGTGGACAGCTGCACCGCCATCGTGGAGCACTACGACGGGCGCATGGAGTTGCTCGACTGGGGGCATGCGGACGCGCGGCCGGCCCCCCCTGCGCCCGCGCCCGGCTCATCGCAGACGCAGCCCGCCAGCGCCCTCGACAGCACCGGGTCCAGCACGCGCGCGGCGTGAGCCTAAGCTAGCTAGTCCGGGCAGGGAACGGCCACTCTCACGCGCGTGCCGCGGCCGTCGGTGCCGGCTTCCACGTGTACTTCCGCCCCATGGGTCACGGCGATCTCGCGCACGATGGCAAGCCCCAGTCCGCTGCCCGGGGTGTGGGCGGTGTTGCTGCCGCGCTGGAACCGCTCCATCACCTGCGCGCGCTCGTCCGCGGGGATACCGGGGCCGTTGTCTTCCACTTCGATGACGGCGGTCCCGGGTATGCGCAACACCCGCACTGTGGCCTCGCCGCCTTGCTGAGTGTAACGGATGGCGTTGTCAATGAGATTGCCGAGCAACTCCTCCAACAGCAATCGATCCCCCACGACCCGCGCCTGCGCACTGCACGTATCGAAGCCCAGGTCTATGCCACCGGCGAGCGCCTGCGGCACCCAGCGCGCAGTCGTGGTGCGCGAGAGCTCGTTGAGGTCCAGCGGTTCGGCTTGCAGCGGTCGGGCGCTGCGCGGCTCCAGGCGCGCCAGCGACATCAGCTGACTCACCAGATGGGCGGCGCGGCCCGCCGCCTGGTGCAGTTGCTCGAGCGAGCGGCGCGCGGCATCCGGATCGCTCGCGCGCAGCGCCAGCTCGGCCTGCGTGTGCAGCCCGGCGAGCGGCGTGCGCAACTGGTGCGCCGCGTTGGCCACGAAGCGGCGATGCGCAGACAGCGCGCTGTCCAGCCGCGACAACAGGCCGTTGATGGCGTTGACCAGAGGCCGCACTTCCCGCGGTGCGTGCTGCGCCGCCACCGGGCTCAGGTCCTGATCCGAGCGGCGGCCAACCTCTTCGCGCAGGCGCTCGAGCGGGTCCAGGCCGCGCCCCACGCCGAACCACATTCCCACCGCCGCAAGCGCGATGAGGACGCCCTCGGGTAGCAAGGTGGCGAACAGGATTTCCCCGGTGATCGATTGGCGTGCATCGGTGGTCTCGGCCACCTCCAGCAGGACCGGTTCGGTTACACCGGGCAGAGGCACGACCGCAGCCGCCACGCGCACCGTCCCATTGGCGAACTGGGCGTCGAAGTAGCGCGTGTGGCCGGTTGCCAGCGGCGGCGGCGCAGGCAGCCTGCGGTCTCCCGCGATGTGCTGCCCGGAGGCGGTGGCGACCCGGTAGTAGACGCGATCCTCGTCGTTCCATTCCAGGATCTGGATCGCGGCGGGCGGCAGGTCGATGGTGGGTCGACCTTCCACCACGATCAGCTGCCGCTCGATATCGAGGATGGAGGCGTGCAGGGACCGGTCGTAGGCCTGGGTGGTGAAATGCAGAGCGAGCAGGTACGCCAGCCCGGAGCTGCCCAGCGACCACAGCACCAAAGGGGCGAGCAACCAGGCCAGCAGCCGCTGGCGTAGCGACCAGGCCCCGCGCGACTGCGTCACGGCGCCGAGCCGGAGGGTGTTCCGGCGCAGCGCCGCGGCTCAGGCATGGCCCGGCTTTTCGACTAAGTAACCCAGACCGCGAATGGTGCGGATCACCACACCCGCCGGCTCGATCTTCCGGCGCAGCCGGTGCACGAACACCTCGATGGCGTTGGGTCCGACTTCATCGCTGACGCCGTAGAGCCGGTCGGCCAACTGGTCCTTGCTCACCACCCGCCCGGTGCTCAACAGCAGCGCCTCGAGCAGCGCCACCTCGCGTGCCGACAGCTCCAGCGCATCCTCGCCGACGAAGGCACGGCGCGCGGCCGTATCCAGCGTCAGAGCGCCATGTGTAATGCGGGCCGTTGTGGCGGACTGCGCTCTGCGCACCAGGGCGCGCACGCGCGCCTCGAGCTCGGCCAGGTTGAAGGGTTTGACCATGTAGTCGTCGGCGCCCAGGTCGAGCCCGGCGACCCGGTCCTCGACGGCGTCGCGCGCGGTGAGGATCAGCACTGGAGCCGAGGAGGGGCGCCGGCGCATCCGCCGCAGCACCTCCAGGCCATCCAGCCCCGGCAGGCCCAGGTCGAGCACCACCAGGTCAAAAGCGTGAACCGACAGCAAGTCGTCGGCGAGCTTGCCGTCTTGCGCGGTGTCTACCGCGTAGCCGGCGTGGCGGAGCGAACGGCTCAGGCCGTCGCCCAGTACGGGGTCGTCTTCTACCACCAGGATGCGCATGGCTGTCCTCTGTTGGGTTGGGTAAGGCTGGCGTAAGTGCATGCCACTAAGCTCTTTCCTCATCGGAGTTCCCCTCTCCGACAGGCCGGCGCCCCCTCGTCGGCCTTTTTTTTGCACGCGCTTCTTCAACGCACGAGGCGCACGCGCGCCGACACGTTTTGGAGCAATGGGCCGAGTCGACGTGGCGTGAGGCGGGGGGCGTCTCTCCCGGGAGAAGAGGCAAAAGGGCATCCGAGAAGGCCTTCGACGCATTAGGTTTGTTGCGCTACCCCCTGATTTTTGTTAGTTTTCGGGCGCGAACACCGCGGCCGTGGCACAGCTTCTGCTTTAGTGCGTCCGAGATTTGCCGTTAAGTGACAAATCGGACGCGGCGCGCAATTGCCGTTATAAGTGAGAAATCGGGCGCCGCACGGATGCGCCGTCAAGTGTGAAATCCGTTGCGCGCGCCAATTGCCGTTGCAGGATCGGTTTACCCAGGGAGCCTCCGGCGCTTGCGCGCGCCGGAACGCAATCGATAAAAGCAAGCAGAACCGGATTTGCGATGCTAAACAGAACAGTGCTGCTCGTTGCGCTCCTCGCGCCCATTCTGGCGTGCGGACAAGCTGTCGAACCCGTGTTCATCTCCAATCTGCCCCAGCAGGAGCCCTTGCCGCAACCCGTGGAGCTCACGAGCTCCGGCGTGCAGCCGAAGCGGCCGGCAGCCACCAGACTGGAATTCACCGAGCCCGATCAGGATGTGGCCGCGCGCCAGCGGCAGTTGAAGCTGCGCTCCGCCAGCGCGCTCGTCCTGCAGCTGGGCGAGGGTCAGCTGCTCTACGCCAAGAACACCGACGCGGTCATGCCGATCGCCTCCATCACCAAGCTGATGACGGCCATGGTGGTGCTCGATTCCGGCTTGCCGCTGGAGGAGTCGATCACCATTCAGCCAGCCGACGCGGACACCCTGAAGGGAACGCGCTCGCGCCTGAAAGTGGGCATGACCTTGACCCGCCGCGAGCTGCTCAAGCTGGCGCTGATGGCGTCCGAGAACCGGGCCGCCGCGGCCCTGGCTCGCACCTCCACCGGCGGCGTTCAAGCCTTCGTGCCCGCCATGAACCAGAAGGCGCAGGTCTTGGGCATGCGCGACACGCGCTTCCTCGACGCCACGGGACTCAACCCGGGCAACGTTTCCACCGCCCAGGACCTGGCCATGATGGTCAACGCGGGCTACCAGTATCCCCTGATCCGTGAGTTCACTACCAGCGACTCGCATCGGATCGCGCTGGACGACCGCCGCTACCACCGCGTGGTCGCGTTCCGCAACTCCAACGGCCTGGTGCGCAGCAGCCATTGGGACATCGGCTTGTCCAAGACCGGCTACATCAGCGAGGCGGGTCGTTGCCTGGTGATGCAAGCGACGATCGCGGCCAGGCCGGTCATCATCGTGCTGCTCGACTCGTGGGGCAAGCTGTCGCGCATCGCCGATGCCAACCGCATCAAGCACTGGGTCGAAGGCCTTGACGCCGCTGTCCCCGCCGTCCGCGTGCGCAAGCCCCACCTGGGGTAGCGTGATCCCGAGCTCCTGAAGGATCCGCCGCTTCGAGCGGCGATCGTGGAGCCGCCCGGGACGACGGTGGTATGATGCCTCCTGTCGTGCCGCGTCGGCCGGGCGCGCCACTCGATCGTCGGTTCCATCCTCGCCTGAAAATTCCGATTCTCCGCATGCGCGTCGGCCTGTTCGTGACTTGCCTGGTGGACCTCGTGCGGCCGCGCATCGGGTGGTGTGCCCTCGATCTGCTCGAAGGCGCCGGCTGCGAGGTCGTGGTGCCGGCGACCCAGACCTGTTGCGGCCAGCCTGGCTACAACTCGGGCGATCGCAAGGCGGCGCAGGCGCTCGCCAGGAAAGTGGTGCGGGAGTTCGCCGGCTGCGAGTACGTGGTCGTGCCATCCGGCTCCTGCGGCGGCATGATCAAGGCCCACTATCCCGAGCTGCTGTCCGAATTCCCTGAGGCTGCGCCCGAGGTCGACCGCCTGGTCGCGCGCACCTGGGAGCTGGCCGATTTTCTGGTCAACGTGCTCAAGGTGAGCCAGGTTCCCGGCCGCTTCCAGGGCAGCGTGACCTATCACGACTCCTGTTCCGGACTGCGCGAGCTGGGCGTGAGGTCGCAGCCCCGCCAACTGTTGTCCAAGGTAGCCGGGCTCACCCTCCGGGAAATGGCGACACCGGATCAGTGTTGCGGGTTCGGCGGCACCTTCGCCGTCAAGTTCGGCGACATCTCGTCCCGCATTGCCGACCAGAAATGTACCGACATCGCCGGAACCGGCGCCGACGCCGTGGTGCTGGGCGATCTGGGCTGCATGCTCAACATCGAAGGGCGGTTGCGCCGGCGCGGGGACACCAGGACGAAGGTGCTTCATTTCGCCGAAGTCCTGGCAGCCGGTAAAGCGGGTAAAGCAGGTGATGGGTGATGGGTGATGGGTGATAGGTAGAGCGTGGCTCCTATTACCCATCGCCCATTACCTATCACCTGTTTCCGAAGGAAACCATGCAAGTCACATCCGCGAACTTCAAAGCCAGCGCTGCCGAGAAGCTGAACAACCCGCAGCTGCTGAAGGCGATGGCCAACCTGCGCAGCCGGATGGTAAACGGCCGTGCCAAGTCCATCCTGGAGCTGGACAACTTCGAGGACATTCGCGAGGCGGCGAAGCAGACGCGCGACTTCGCGCTCGCGCATCTGGACTACCTGTTGGAAGAGTTCGAGCGCAACGCCAGCGCGCGCGGTGCCAAGGTGCATTGGGTGGAAACCGGCGACGACGTGAACCGACTCGTGCTGGACATCGCGCGCCGCAACGACGTGCGCAAAATCATCAAGTCCAAGTCCATGCTGGGCGAGGAGACCGGGCTGAACGAGTTTCTCGAGGCCAGCGGCCTCGAGGTGCGGGAGACCGACCTCGGCGAGTACATCATCCAGGAGGCGGGCGAGACGCCTTCGCACATCATCGCGCCGGCCATCCATCGCACCAAGGATGAGATCTCGGACCTGTTCCACGAAAAACACAAGCTCCCGCGCAAGACCGACATCGGCGAGATGACGCGCGAGGCGCGCATGATCCTGCGGCCGTATTTCCTGACCGCCGACATGGGGATCTCCGGGGCGAATTTCCTGGTGGCCGAGACCGGCACCACCATGATCGTAACCAACGAGGGCAACGGCCGGATGACCACCACGCTGCCGCGCGTTCACGTGGCCATCGCCGGCATCGAGAAAGTACTGCCCACGCTGGAGGACGTGTCGTTCATCCTGCGGCTGCTCACGCGCTCTGCCACCGGCCAGTCGATCAGCAACTATCTCACCTTTACCACCGGGCCCAAGCAGCCCGGCGATCAGGACGGCCCCGAGGAGTTCCATATCATCATCGTGGACGCGGGGCGCACGCGGGTGCTCGGCTCCGATCTGCGCGAGGCGCTGCGCTGCATCCGCTGCGGCGCCTGCATGAACCATTGCCCCGTGTATCAGAACATCGGCGGGCATCCCTACGGGTGGGTCTATCCGGGCCCGATCGGAGCGGTGCTCACGCCAGCCTACGTGGGGTTGGAGAACGCACTCGACTTGCCCAACGCTGCAACGCTGTGCAACCAGTGCGGGGTCGTGTGTCCGGTCAAGATCCCGCTGCCCGACCTGATGCGCAAGTTGCGCGAAAAGCAGGTCGAGCGGGGGCTGCGTCCCTGGAGCGAGCGCCTGGGTCTGAGGGTCTGGGCGTGGGCGGCCGCCCGCCCCGGCTTCTACGGCTTGCTGACGAGCATCGCCGCACGGCTGGGGCATTGGGCGGGTGGCCGGACGGGGCTCATCCACAATCTGCCGGCCGGCGCCAGCTGGACCCGTGACCGCGACTTGCCGGCGCCCGAAGGCAGAACCTTTCGCGAGCTGTATGCCGCTCGCGTGAAGCGCCGGACTTGACACCCTGCGATGAGCGCGCGCGACAACATTCTGGGAAGGATCCGCGCTGCATTGGGGCGCAGCGGGCCGCTGAGCGAAAACGAGGCCGCGCCGATGCGTGCGAAGCTGCGCGATCACCGGCGCGGTCCCGGACCTACCATGGACTGGCAGCCGATTCCGCGCTTCCGCGAGCGCTGCTTGTCCCTGTCCAGCACGATAGACGAGGTTGCCGGCCTCGACCGGGTGCCGGCGGCGGTAGCGCGCTATCTGGCCGGCAACGGCCTGAAGCGCGCGGGCGTGTGCTGGCCCGAGTACTCGCACCTCGACTGGCGCGGTGCCGGGCTCGCCATCGAGGCGCGGCCAGCGCACGGCGACGACAAGATCGGCATCACCGGGACCTATTGCGCGATCGCCGAGACCGGCACGCTGATGCTGCTGTCCGGGCCCGACACCCATCCCAAGAGCAGCCTGCTGCCCGAGACCCACATCGCCGTCGTGCCGGTGTCTCGCATCCTGATGTCGATGGAGGACGGCTGGGACCTGCTGCGCAAGGAGCGCGGCGCATTGCCGCGTCAGGTGGTCTTCGTCTCCGGGCCATCGCGCACCGCCGACATCGAGATGACGCTGGTGCTCGGCATCCACGGTCCTTATCGGGTGCACATCATTCTGATTACCGGGTAGCTGCGGGGAAAGATCTCTCTCCCCTCCTTTTCAAGGAGCGTAGTAGTCCGGCGCGCCGGCCGGGCGCAGGCTGAGAAAGGATGGGCGGGCCGGATGGTAGGGTGCCGGCTAACGTCGTATGAAGATCCCATTCGCAAAAGCCACTTATGAGTCCTTTCTCGAGAGGGGTGGCGCGAATGCGACGGGGTGGTTCGCACGCCTCCCAACCACCCCGCCTGCAAACTACTCACTCTGCGACGTGGCGAACGGATTCGGATAGGGTCCCTACCGCGACGGGACCACCCATATTGTGATGTCGCCGCTGGAGTTCATGCAGCAGCTCGCCGCACTCGTCTCGCGTCCGCGCCTGTCCGTTTCAATTTCTATCCCCAGCTTTTCCCACTTTGATTCTTTGACAATTTGCGGTCATCACTGACGCAGATTGGCGTGCTTTTTTCCGCCAATGCCTCGTTCCGTGACGGGGCGCTGGTATTCATTGGAGATACGCCGTCCCCATTGATTCGGCCTATTTCTTGCGGCTACTCCACTCGCCGGTCATCTATCTCTACTTCCAAGTACCAAACAGTCGCCTCCCCGAATGATTCGCAAGACACCGGTTGCTGCGGGAAGCGCAAATCCGACTGACCCCGATTTGACTGTGCAAGGACGGAATAACCCATGAACAAAGTGCGTTGTGCCTGGCTGATTTCCCTATTGGCAGTGTCCACGCTGGCAAGCGCCGCCCCGGGAGAACCGCTCGAATTGCAGGTCCGCTATGGGCATTCCCATTCAGCCTACGTCATCAATGAGGATGGCACCGCAACCGAGTCGCATGAGTGGTCGGCAACCATCCTGAAGGAAGCGGCCGTCGAGTGGCTGAAGCGCTCTTCCGTCAGCTACAGCACGAGCGCCCAGCAAGCGGAAGTCGTCGCGGCCTATACATTGAAGGCGGATGGTAGGCGCATTGATGTTCCGAAGGACAACTATCAGATCGAAATCAACAAGGGAAGAGGCAAGGACTCGCCGGTCTATTCGGATAGATCGACGCTGTCGGTGGTTTTCCCCGATGTGGTCGTAG
>JBGPMS010000138.1:0-12796 GCA_041487115.1 Gammaproteobacteria bacterium | reverse complement strand
GGACTGGTTCGGTTTCTTCCAGGCGCATGGGTGGCGGCCCAAGGAGATCCGCTACCTGGCGCAAGAAGGCGAGCGGCTCGGCCGTCCCATTGCTTTGCCCCGGCTGATGAAGATCGGATTGAAGCTCGGCGGACTTTTCCTCCCGCAGGAGAGGAGGAGAGCTTTGCGGGAGTTCATGGGCTATGCGTTGCTCGAACCCTCCTGACTCCGATGAGGGAGCTTGGCTTTGACTGGACCCAAAGTTCGGCCGCGCTTCGAGCGCAATCGACCAACCCCATGAGCACGATGTTCGACGATAAGGAATCGCGCCGCGTCGAGCGCATTTACCTGACCCCCGACATCGTGGAGCAGCGAGCGCGGGTGCTGGAGGCCATCGCGCTGCAGCCGGGTGAGCGCGTCGCTGACCTCGGCTGCGGTCCGGGCCTGCTGGCGCTGGATATGGCTCGGCAGGTGGGTTCCGCTGGCGAGGTCCAATGCATCGACGCGAGCGACAGCATGGTTGGACTCGCCACGCGCCGTTTGCAGGGGCTTGCGCACGTGCACGTGCGTGCGGGAGACGTAGCCGCGCTGCCGTATGCCGAGCAGAGCTTCGACGCAGCAGTGTGCACGCAGGTGTATGAGTACGTGCTCGACGTGGACCGCGCGCTTGCGGAATTGCAGCGTGTGCTCAAGCCTGGCGGGCGTGCGGTGATCGTAGACACCGACTGGGAGTCCTGCGTGTGGAACTCGGGCGATCCGGCGCGGATGCGGCGCGTCATCGAGAGCTGGGATCGCCACTGTCCGCATCCGCATCTGCCCGCCCGCCTTGGACACCAGCTGAGGGAGGCGGGGCTCGAAGTGCGGGGGATCTACGTGGTGGCGCTGATCAACGCTCGCTACGACCCCGATACCTATAGTCACGGCATGATCCCGATGCTCGCCTCGTGGGCGCGCAAGCAATACGGCGAAGCGGAGGCCCATGCATGGACTGAAGATCTCCGCATGTTAGGAGAGCGCGGGGACTACTTCTTCAGCTTGAACCGCTATCTGTTCGCCGCGCGCAGGCCGGCGTGACGTCTCTGGGTGGTGGAACTGTTCGCGTCGATGCGCGCCCGCGCTCGGAGCGAGTCGAGCGGTGTCACCTGGAGGAAACACTGCTGGCCCCGGCAGACGCGACATTGCGCGGACACCTGTTCTATACTCCCTGCCCTCTCGCCGGCTCCGCTTCGAAGGAAGAACATGCATCCGTTCCAGCCCGCGCACCTGTCCGTCGTCGTGCGTCTATCCTGCCTCGGCGTACTGATCCTCCAGTTGGCCGCATGTCAGACCGGGCTCATGCCGAAGAAAAGTGCTCCGGACAATTCCGCTGCACAAGCGGACGCCCTCATCCCGGACTACACGCCAGCGCTGAAGTCCCATCCTGGCGACTACATCGGCTTTCTCAGGGCCTGGTTCCACGACAACCACCCGGACATCGATTCTCCCCAGATCGTGCGATACGCCTTTGCGGCTGGAGACAAGACGGCCGATCTGGCGGCCGAGAAGCTCCTCTCCGGCAACGAAGCGTTCTGCAACCAGTCCGGCGGCAAGATGAGCCAGGAGCAGGGCGGGCTCACCTGCATCGGCGCCGGCGGCAAGCCCATCTCCCGGCTGTCGGTTCAGGTGTTCCATGCCTCGGCCGATCAACCCGGGACGCTCCAGTTCACCGGCGAGTCGGCGGCCTGGATGTCGCGCCTGAACGAGGCGCGCCTCGCCGACTATCGCCGTGTCATCGATACGCTGTCGGGGAACGGTATCGCGGGCAGCGTGCTGCTCTCCTCGGGCGAGAGCTTCGATGTGATTCGCTTCGGTCGGTTGCTGGCGCCGGACTTCTACGCGCTCAGAACGCCGGAGCACGGCCTCACGTTCTTGAGCGATCTGGTGAGCGTCAAGTGGACGCCCGAGGGCATGAGCGTGACGGAGCGAGACGGCGACCAGTACACGGAAGCCGGCAAGGGGCTCACCCCCGGCAACACGCTGGTGCGGGTGCTTCCCACCGACGACAACCAGCTCCTGGCCGTGCCGCTCAGTTTCGACGAGCCCTTCCGCTTCGTCTACCTGGACCCCAGGAGCAAGCAGCCGCGCCAGGTTCGCGTGCGCTCGGATGATCGCATCCTGCAGATCAACGTTCCCGCGAAGGCGTCCAACTACCGCGGCGGCTCGATCGAAACGCGCTTCGACAAGAAGGAGCGCGATGCCTTCCGCAAAGCGCTGGTGGCGGACGCGCGCAAGACCGCAGCCAACACCGGCAAGAAAACCGACACGGTCGCCCTGAGCGATGCCAAGCTGCGGGCCGACGTGGAGCAGCTCGGCCGCACCGGCCCCTGCATCCGGACGCAGTCCGAGGACCGGCTGCGCACCGGCGACATCGCCTATACCGAGTATCTGGTGTGCGGGGAGTATCGCCAAGAGGCCGAAACTCTCAAGTCGAGCGACGGCGCGCTGAGCCCGGACAAGACCCCTCTTCTGTTCCTCGGGCGCGCCGCACGCGCGCCCTGGTACGACTTCAACGGCGTGCTGCGTTGATATATCTCTGCCCATGGCCCAGGTCCTGTTCACCAACGTCAAGGTCCTCGACTGCACCGGTGCTCCGCCGTACGCGGGCCAGTTGCTGGTGGAGGGCAACCGCATCAAAGCGCTCGCGCCTGCGGATATCGCGGTCGCTAAGGGCGGGGCACGCGTCGTCGACGGCAACGGCGCGACGCTCATGCCGGGCCTGGTCGAATCGCACGCGCACCTCTCGTTTACCGACATTGCCCAGGGTACCGACCTCGGACTGACGCCGCCCGAGGAGCATACTTTGCTCACCGCCGGCTATGCCCGCGTCCTGCTGGAGCACGGCTTCACGAGCTGCGTGAGCGCCGCCTCGGCCAAGCCGCGCCTGGACATCGCCGTACGCAATGCCATCGATGCGGGCGACATCCCCGGCCCCCGGCTGCTGGCCGCGAGCCAGGAGATGACGGTAACCAGTGGCCTGGGCGACGCACGGCTGTGGCACATGCACCAGGAGTCCTTCGCCGTGGTGTGCGACGGAGCGGACGCCTTTCGCCGCTACTCCCGCCTCATGTGCCGCGAGGGCGTGGATACGCTCAAGATCAACCCCTCCGGCGACACCCTGCTGCCCAGAGCGCGTTCGGCGCAGACGGTGATGATGGAGACAGAGGTGCAGGCCGTGTGCGGCGTGGCCCATGCGCACGAGCGCCGCGTGGCCGCCCACGCCCGCAACGCCGAATCGATCAAGCTGTGCCTGCGCCACGGAGTGCAGATCATCTACCATGCCAACCTGGCGGACGAAGAGGCGCGCGACTTGCTCGAGGCGCACCGGCACGAGGTGTTCGTGGCGCCCACTGTGGGCTGGACGGTCGGGATGCTGGAGCGCGGGGCGGAGTTCGGCCGGGTTCGCAATGCAGGCGAGCGAGCGACCCTGGAGGACGAGCTGGCGGCCACGGTGGAAAACATGCGCGACCTCAAGCGGCGCGGGGTGCGCGTGCTGCCGGGCGGAGACTACGGCTTCGCCTGGAACCCGAACGGTGCCAACGCGCGCGATCTGGAGCATTTCGTCAAGCTGCTCGGCTTTTCGCCCATGGAAGCGATCCTGGCGGCGACGAAGTCGGGTGGGGAGATGATGATGAGAGGCGGCGAGCTGGGGCAGCTCAAGCCGGGGTGCCTGGCGGATATGCTGCTGGTCGATGGCGATCCACTGGCCGACATTGCTATCCTGCAGGACAAGGATCGGCTGCTCGCGATCATGAAGGACGGTGTGTTCCACAAAGGCGGTGATGGTTGAGCGATCACCGCGGCCCTCACAAATGCTGATGCGCGCCCAACGCTGCACGCTCCTGATGGTGGATGTGCAGGAAAAGCTGCTCCCCCACATGCACGAGGCAGAGCAGGTGCTGCAGAACTGCCTGTGGCTGGTGCGGGTCGCCCGCCGCCTCCAGGTACCCGTAGTGGCGTCGGAGCAGAACCCGCAAGGGCTCGGCCGGACCGTGGCGGAGTTGCGCGAGGCCCTCGAGGATGCGCCGGTCGTGCCGAAGATCGACTTCTCGTGCGTGGGCGAGCCGCGTCTGATGGAGCTGCCCGCTCTTGCGCGGGCGCATATCGTGGTGGCCGGCATAGAGGCGCATGTGTGCGTGCTCCAGACTGCTTTGGAGCTCCGTGCCGTGGGCAAGGAAGTCTGTGTGGTGGCCGATGCCGTCTCCTCGCGCACGCCGGCCAACCGCGAACTGGCGCTGGCGCGGATGCGCGATGCGGGCGTGCAGATCGTATCCCGGGAAATGGTCGCCTTCGAGTGGCTGGGGCGCGCGGGCACGCCGCTGTTCAGAGAAGTGATGCGCAACTTTCTGCGCTGAGCCCGGCGCCGCGCACCTCACTACGTCCATGACCGCGTCCGGCACCGACCAGCGATTGCCCGCGATTGCGCGTGCCGTCGAACCAGGGACCGCGCACGCCGCATCCATCGCCGTGCAGGTGCACGGCGCCAGCAAGACCTACCCCAATGGCGTGCACGCCCTGGCCCCCATCGATCTTCAGGTGCGCGAGGGCGAGCTCGTCACCCTCCTCGGACCCTCCGGCTGCGGCAAGAGCACGCTGCTGCGCATGATCGGTGGCTTGAGTCAGCCCACCGCAGGCAGCGTGGCGCTGTGGCCGGGTAGCGCGCAAGACCTGCCGCGCCAGCGCCTCGCGTTCGTATTCCAGAGCCCCACGCTGATGCCCTGGGCCAGCGTGGAGCGCAACGTCCGTCTTCCCCTTGACCTGGCGGGCGATGCCGACGGCGCCGAACCGAAGGTACGCTCCGCGCTCGAACTGGTCGGGCTGCAGGAGTTCCGCGGAGTGTTCCCGCGCGAGCTGTCGGGTGGCATGCAGATGAGAGCGTCGATCGCGCGCGCGCTCGTCACCGAGCCCCGCCTGCTGCTGATGGACGAGCCGTTCGGCGCGCTGGACGAGATCACGCGCAACCGCCTGGATCGCGAGATCCGCGACCTGTGGGCGCGACGCTCGCTGAGCGTCCTGTTCGTGACGCACAGCATCTACGAAGCGGTGTTCCTGTCCACTCGCGTGCTGGTGATGTCGGCGCGGCCAGGGCGGATCGTCGGAGAGCTCGCCATCGACGAGCCGCATCCGCGCACCGATGCATTCCGCGTGTCCGAGCGCTTCGCACGCTGGTGCGCGCAGCTGTCCGATATGCTCGCGACAGCCAGCGACGAGGCAACCGGCGGACGCCGGGGTGCCACATGAACCGTCGCGGATGGGGCTTTCTGGCACCGGCCGCAGTGGGCATCGCGTTCCTGCTGCTGTGGGAAGGCCTGGTCAAGGCCTTCGACGTGCCCTTCTACCTCGTGCCCTCGCCCGTCCTGGTGTTGAACACGCTGGTGTACGACGCGCCGCTGTTGTTCGGTTCGCTCCTGGTGACTCTGAAGATCACGGCACTGGCGCTGCTGCTCTCGGTCGTGCTGGGCGTGGGAATCGCGTTTGTGTTCGTGCAGAGCCGCATGCTGGAGAAGAGCCTGTTCCCGTACGTGGTCCTGCTGCAGGTGACTCCGATCGTGGCGATCGCCCCGCTGATCATCATCTGGGTCAAGGATCCTCTGGCAGCTCTGGTGATCTGCGCTACCATCGTGGCGATCTTCCCGGTCATTTCCAATACCAGCCTGGGACTGCGCAGCGTCGACCCGGGTCTGGTCGACCTGTTCCGCCTGTACGGAGCGGGCCGCTGGCAGACGCTCATACGGCTGCGCATTCCCGGCGCTTTGCCTTACTTCTTCGCCGGGCTTAGAGTATCGGGCGGGCTGGCGCTGATCGGCGCGGTGGTGGCGGAGTTCGTGGCAGGCACCGGAGGGACGGCTTCGGGGCTGGCCTACCAGATCCTGCAGGCCGGGCTGCAACTCAACATCCCGCGCCTGTTCGCCGCGCTGCTGCTGATCACGCTGGCGGGTGTCGCGATTTTTGCTCTGGTTTCGCTCGCGGCCCATCTGGCGCTGCGCGGGTGGCACGAGAGCGAGCTGGCTGTGGAACACTAGTGCCTCTAGCGCGGTTGACCGGGTTTGCCTCAGGAGACAGAAAATGATCGGAACAACGGGTAAAGCGTGGCTGATGGCGTGTGTGCTGATGGTGGCGGCAGGGATGGCCGCCGCGCAGCAGCCCGCCAAGGTCGTGTTCATCACCAACTGGTACGCGCAGGCCGAGCACGGTGGCTTCTACCAGGCGGTCGCCGAGGGCATCTACCAGCGCCAGGGCCTCGACGTCGAGGTCAAGATGGGCGGGCCGCAGATCAATGTGCTGCAATTGCTGCTCGCCGGCCAGGCCGACCTGGTGATGGGCTACGACCTGCAGACCATCAAGGCCGTCGAGCAGGGCCTGCCAGTGGTGACGGTCGCGGCCACGTTCCAAAAGGATCCCGCCGTGCTGATCGCGCACCCCGGGGTGGCAACGCTGTCCGACCTCAAGAGCCGCACCTTGCTCATCGGCCAGGCGAGCGAGACGACCTTCTGGCCCTGGCTGAAGGCCAAGTACGGATTCACCGACGCGCAGAAGCGACCGTACGCTTTCAGCGTACAGCAGTTTCTGGTGGACCCGAACGTCGCGCAACAGGGCTATCTGACCTCGGAGCCATTTACCATCGAGAAGGCAGGCATCAAGCCGGTCGTATTCCTGCTCGCCGACAGCGGCTACCCGCCCTACGCCCAGACCGTCCTGGTCACGGCCAAGACGCAGAAGGACAAGCCCGAGATGATCCGCAAATTCGCGCAGGCCTCAGCCGAGGGGTGGAAGAGCTATCTGAAGAATCCCGCACCGGGCAACGCGCTGATCAAGAAGGCCAACCCGGAGATGACGGAGGAGTTGATGGCCTTCGGCGTGGCCAAGATGAAGGAATACGGGCTCGTCACCGGAGGCGACGCGAAAGCCCTGGGTATTCTCAGCATGACCGACAACCGCTGGAAGCAGACCTTCGACTTCATGGTGAGCGCAGGTCTGACCCGGCCCGACGTCGATTATCGCAAGGCCTACACGCTGCAGTTTGTAAAGGAGATCAAGGTCCTGCCTTGATCGGGGGCGGCGCCGCCAGACACGGGCACCGCGCTTGGTACCAGGCTGGCACCGGATTCCGCAGTGCAGCGCGAGCCCCCGCCGGGGCACGGGCCGCTTGTCGCGTCCCCTGAGCCTTCTTATACTCGGCAAGGGCAGCATTACATACCAACAACGAGGAGGAGACCATGGGTGGGACTTCGACCGAAAGCATCCGTGCGGTCGCCCTGGTCGGGCACGCCGGCTCCGGTAAGACGCTGCTCACGGAAACGCTGCTGCACAAGGCGGGAGCGATTGCGGCTCTGGGCACGATCGAGCGCGGGACCACCGTATGCGACTTCGACCCGCTGGAAAAACTACACCAGCACTCGCTCTATTCCACGCCGGTCTTCTTCGACCACCAGGGCGTAAGAGTCCACCTGATCGACACGCCTGGCCTGCCGGATTTCCTCGGGCAGGCGATGAGCAGCCTCCAGGCGGCCGACACGGTCGTGGTCGTGATCAACGCCCAGACCGGGATCGAGCTGTCCACTACGCGCATGATGAACTGGGCCGCCAAGCGCGAACTGTGCCGCATGATCGTGGTGAACAAGATCGACGCGCCCGACATCGACCTGCCGGGTTTGCTGAATCAGATCCAGGACGCGTTCGGCAAGGAGTGCCTGCCGCTCAATCTGCCCGCGGGCGGCGGGACGAAGGTGGTGGATTGCTTCTTCAACCCCTCGGGCGACGCGGACTTCTCTTCGGTGGCCGATGCGCACCGTGCGATCATCGACCAGGTGGTCGAGGTGGACGAGGACCTGATGGCGGTCTACCTGGACAAGGGCGAGGTGGCGCCGGAAGAACTGCACGCACCGTTCGAGAAGGCGCTGCGCCAGGGTCACCTGGTGCCGATCTGTTTCACCTCTGCACGCAGCGGTGCGGGCGTAGCCGAGCTGCTGGATATCTGCGTCAAGCTGTTGCCCAACCCCCATGAGGGCAATCCGCGGCCTTTCTTGAGGGGCGAGAGTACGGAAGCCGAAGAATTCTACGCCGATCTGGATCCGGCGAAGCACGTCATCGCGCACGTCTTCAAAGTGACCGTCGATCCCTTCGTCGGCAAACTGGGGGTGTTCAAGGTGCACCAGGGCACGGTGAAGCGCGACCAGCAGCTCTTCGTCGGCGACGGGCGCAAGCCGTTCAAGGTCAACCAGCTCTACCTGCTGCGGGGCAAAGACCACATCCCGGTGGACGTCTGCGTGCCAGGGGATGTGGGTGCACTGGCCAAGATCGAGGAGATCGGGTTCGACAGCGTGCTGCACGATTCGCACGATGAAGACCATATCCGCATCCGCCCTCTGGAGCTGCCGGCGCCGATCTACGGCATCGCCATCGAGGCGACCAAGCGCGGCGACGAGCAGCGGTTGTGGGAGATCCTGCAGAAGCTCGCCTCGGAGGATCCGTGCCTGGAGGTGGACCGCGTTTCCACTACCAATGAGACGGTGGTGCGCGGCCTGGGCGAGCTGCAGGTGCGCTGTATGCTCGAGCGGCTGGCCAGTCAGTACAAGCTGGAGGTGACCACCCACCCGCCGCGAATCGCCTATCGCGAGACCATCACTGCGCCGGCCGAGGGCCACAGCCGGCACAAGAAGCAGACCGGCGGCGCCGGACAATTCGGCGAAGTGTTCCTGCGCATCGAGCCGCTGCCGCGCGGCGGCGGCTACCAGTTCGTGGACGAGGTGCGCGGCGGCGCCATCCCCGGACAGTTCATCCCGGCGGTCGAGAAGGGCGTGCTGCAGGTGCTGGAGCACGGCGCCATCGCCGGGTATCCGCTGCACGACGTCAAAATCGTGGTATACGACGGCAAGAGCCATTCGGTCGACTCGAAGGAAGTGGCCTTCGTCGCCGCCGGGCGGAAAGCCTTCCTCGACGCTATCAACAAGGCGCGCCCGATCGTGCTGGAACCGATCGTGAACATCCACGTCAACGTCCCGGAGAACTGCATCGGCGACATCACGGGCGATCTGTCGTCCAAGCGCGGGCAGGTGAGCGGCACCCACCCCATGGGCGCCGGGTTGGTGAGCATAGCCGGTCAGGTGCCACTGTCCGAGCTGAATGGCTACCAGTCGCGGCTCAAGTCCATAACCGGGGGCGCGGGGTCGTTCAGCATGGAGCTGTCGCACTACGAGCCGGTGCCGCCGCTGGTACAGCAGCACCTGATGTCGCAGCACAAGGTCCATCCGGAAGACTAGACGCCAGAGAGTCAAAGAGGAAGTGGTCGGGGAGTAAGAGCGGAAGCATCGACAGTCGTGCGGGGGGGCTTGAATTGAGGCCCCTCGACGTCGTCGTGAGTGCTTCCTTTTGTCACCAGGGAGCAGGAGAAAATAATGTTTCGAGTCAGAGGTGGCTGGATAAGCAGGGCTTTGGGTTTGGCTTTCGTCGTGGCGGCCTCGTCCGCCGTGGCGCAATCGGGGAACGAGTGGGTAACCTACGGCGGAGACAACGCCAACACCCGCTACAGCAGTCTGGATCAGATCAACAGCAAGAACGCCAGCAAGCTGCGCGTCGCGTGGATCCGCTCGCTCGGCACGCTCGAATCGCAGGAATCCACACCGCTGGTGATCGGCGACACGATGTACGTCACCACATCGAGCGGCCCGCGCTACGTGTTCGCGCTGAACGCCAAGGACGGCTCGATCAAGTGGAAGTACGAGCCGGAACTGCCGCGCGACTATATGGCGACGGTGTGCTGCGGGTTGGACAACCGCGGCGTGGCTTACGCGAACGGGCGCGTGTTCGTCACCCGGCTGGACGCGAAGATGGTCGCGCTCGACGCCGGCACGGGCAAGGAGCTTTGGAGCGTGACCGTACGGGACTACAAGAAAGGCCACGCCATCACCTCGCCGCCGCTGATCGTGAAGGACCTGGTGGTGACCGGCATTGCCGGCGGCGAATACGGCATTCGCGGCTCGGTTCAGGCCTACAAGCAGAGCAACGGCGAGATGGTGTGGCAGACCTATACCATACCGGGGCCGGGCGAGCCGGGATTCGAAACCTGGAAGGGAGATTCCTGGAAGACCGGCGGCGGCTCCGCCTGGTACGTCGGCTCCTACGATGCCAAGCTCAACCAGGTGTACTGGTCCACCAGCAACGCCGGGCCGTGGGGCGGCCACACCCGCGGTAACGACTCCAGCGACATCGGGCAATACACCAATCAGCACACTTCTTCTCAGATTGCGTTCGACGGGGATAGCGGCAAGATCCTCTGGACCTATCAGATGACGCCGGCCGACGTCTGGGACTATGACGGCGTCAACGAAGGCGTGCTGGCCGACCTTTCCATCGGCGGACAGAAGGTGCCGGCGCTCATGCGGGCCGACCGCAACGGGTTCTTCTACATTCTCAATCGCGAGAACGGCAAGCTGGTCTCCGCCGAGCCCTTCGTACATGTCAACTGGGCCAAGGGCATCGACAAGACCACCGGCCGGCCGATCGAAGATCCGTCGAAGCGGCCGCAACTCAACAAGTGGGCCAGGAACGTCTGCCCCAACCTGTTCGGCGGCAAGAACTGGGAGCCGATGTCGTACAGCATGCAGACCGGCCTGGTCTACATTCCTTCCTTCAACCTGTGCATGGACATCGCCGGCAAGAACGAGGAGTACGAGGCGGGCAAGTTCTACTTGGCTTCGGAGTTCGACCTCGACCAAGCAGACGCCGGCGGTTACCTCGCCGAGTTGATGGCGTGGGATCCGGTCAAGCAGAAGCGCGTATGGGGCATCAAGGAAGATCTGCCGATCCTGGGCGGGGCCATGTCCACTGCGGGCGGATTGATGTTCTTCGGGAACACCCGCGGCATTCTCAAAGCGGTCGACTCCAGGACCGGCGACATTCTGTGGAAGTTCAGCGTCGGCACCGGGATCCTGCAGAGCCCGATCACCTACATGGTCGACGGCAAGCAGTATCTCGCGGTAGTGGCCGGCCGCAGCAAGGGCCCACCCTCGTTCCTGGGCAAGATGGGCCAGAGGGTGATCGACGCGAGCCCCGAGGGCGGCATCCTCACGGTGTTCGAGCTGGGCAATTGAACGGCCGTAACCACCCCGGCGCTTCGCGCCACCCCTCCTTGAAAAGGAGGGGAGAAAATGATCTTTCCCCTCCTGCCGGAGGAGGGGTGCCCGCGCAGCGGGCGGGGTGGTGGGAGCCTGTTCGCGGGTGAACTTCGTTAAGTAGAAAAGGAACGGCGGGGCGATTCATGCCCCGCCGTTTTAGTGTGAATAGGAGCGAAAGGCGGAGGACATGACGAGGAGCAGGCACTGGATCGCGTGCTGGTTGAGTGCCGCAATGGCGGCGCTGTTGTCTTTGCTCTCGGCCGGAGCAGAGGAGTCCGCCAGCGGGAAGCGGATCGCAAACCCGTTCGAAGGCCGCTCCGATCTCGTCGACGAGGGGCGGAGCTTGTTCAACCAGTACTGCTCGCATTGCCACGGGCCGAACGCGCAACAAGGAGAACGGCCGCGGGATCTACGGCGGCTCCGGCTCCGCTACGGCGACAAGGCACCGGAGGTGTTCTACGTCACGATCAACAACGGACGCCTGGACCTGGGGATGCCGGTCTGGAAAGGCGTGTTGAGCGAGGAGGTCATGTGGCGCATCTTCACCTACCTGCAGTCGGTGCAAACGCAGCCGTGAGCTGGAGCTCGAGCCCGCCAGTGCCGAGCGCGCGGAGCGTGAGAGCAGCGATCCTGGTCGGCCTGGCGTTGCTGCTTCTCGCCCCCGGCGCGCAGGCGGTTCCCGAGCTCGATCAACCCGCTCCTGCGCTGAAAGGCACGCTATTCTCCGGCGCCGCCTTCGATCTGGAGCAGATGAAGGGCAAGGTCGTGCTGGTGAACTTCTACTCCAGCTACTGCAAGTTCTGCGCGTACGAGATCGGCAACCTCGAAACCTTCTACGAGCAGCACCACGGCGAAGGGTTCGACGTAATCGCGCTCGGCGTGGACGAGTTGGCGGATCGCCAGCGGGTGGCACGCATGCTCGGGATCTACAACCTGCCCGGCACCATGGTGGATGAGCTGCGGGCGAACGGGTTCGGCCGGCGTTATCCCACGCCGACCACGTTCCTCATCGACCGCAACGGCGTGCTGCGCTACAAGCGCTGGGGCGCAAAGACGCCGGAGTTCTATCGCGAGGTCGTGCTGCCCCTGTTGCGCGAGCAGTGAAATGCGTTTCCCGCATTGCTGGTCCGCGTTCAGCGCGGATGACGCAGGCAGAGGGCAGTTCACCTGAACGCAGAGCTACGCGCGCAGTAGCGCAGTAGCGATCTCCGTCCATTCGTCCTCGAGCGAATGCTTCGCCAGCGGCTTGCCCGCCCGCCGGTACCAGTAGCCGGCATTGGACAGATCGCCTTGCCTGCGGTGCAGATACGCATGCACCCACGCAGCTGCCACGCCTTCCTCGTCCTGCACGATTTCGTGCGCGCGGTTCCAGTCGCCCTTGGCTTCGTACCACAGTGCGTGCAGCACCGGTCCCATCCCATCGGGAGGAGCGGCTGCGTCGACCGACTTGCGGAAGGCGGCGGCGGGTGCGCCCATACGCTCAGCCCAACGTCTCGCTCAACACCGGGGCACGGAGCGAGACGACCCGCGTCCATCCGTAGGGGTCCGCGACGCGCCCGTACTGAATGTCGGTCAGCCCCCGATAGAGCCGTTGCGCAACGGGCCCGGGCTGACCTCCGTTCACCAGGTAGTCCCGCCCCCGATAGCCGAGGCGGCCGACGGGAACG
>JBGPMS010000137.1:0-12845 GCA_041487115.1 Gammaproteobacteria bacterium | reverse complement strand
GCTGCAGATCGTGCTGGAGCCGCTGGAGGACACGAACAGTCTGTCCAGCCTGCTGACCCGTGTTGCCAACCGTGAGCTGGTCGCGCGCACCCTGGACGTGCAGACGGGCCAGGTGAGCCTTGCGCCGGCCAGCCGCAGCGACAACTTGAGCTTCGACGGCAGGTCGCTCACGACCATACACGGGCCGCGCTGGCGGCTGCTCATCATCGGTGCCGGCCAACTCTCCCGCTATCTGGCGCAGATGGCGCTGGCACTGGACTACAACGTCGTGGTGTGCGATCCCCGCGAGGAGTACGCCGACACCTGGGATGTCCCCGGGGTGACATTTACGCGCGGCATGCCTGACGACGTGGTGGCCGAGCTGAACCTGGACAGCCACAGCGCGGTGGTGGCCGTCACTCACGATCCCAAGCTGGACGATCTGGCGCTGATCGAAGCGCTGAAATCCGCCGCGTTCTATGTAGGCGCGCTGGGATCCAGGCTGAATACGGCCAAACGCAAGCAGCGCCTGGCCGAGTTCGATCTGTCCCGGGACGAGTTGAATCGGCTGCACGGCCCCGTGGGGTTGCGTATCGGCAGCAAGACGCCGCCCGAGATCGCGGTGGCTATCCTGGCTGAGATGACCGCCGTGCGCCACGGCGTCGAGCTGGGCACCGTCGGCACCAAGGACAGCAAAGAGGTGCCGGAGGAGCAGGAAGGCCCGGTGTGCGTGAGCGCCGCTCGCGCTTGAACCTGGCAGGAATGCAACGATGGGAGCCCTCCGGCTCCCTATTTTTTTGGTTGTAGCGCTTAAGACGCTTAAGAGCGCGGAGAACTGCAAGAACACACGAGCCTGCAGACGGAGGAGAGAAGCATGAGACTGAAGGACAAGGTGGCGATCGTCACCGGTGGCGGGTCAGGGTTCGGCGAGGGCATTTCCAAGCGCTTTGCGTTGGAAGGCGCGCACGTGATCGTCAACGATATCAATGTCGAGGGTGGCGAGCGTGTGGCGAAGGAGATCTCCGGCGCGGGCGGAACGGCGAAGTTCGTCAAGAGCGACGTGTCGAAGGACGCGGATTGGGGCGCGCTGGTGAAGGCGACGCTCGACACCTACGGCGCACTGCACATCGTGATCAACAACGCCGGCACCACGCATCGCAACCAGCCGCTGCTGGACGTGACGGAAGAGCAGTTCGATCGCGTCTATGCGGTGAACGTCAAGAGCCTGTACTGGAGCGCCAGACATTGCGTTCCGGTGTTTCGGAAGCAGGGCGGGGGCGTCTTCGTCACGATCGCCTCCACCGCGGGCGTGCGGCCGCGTCCCGGATTGACCTGGTACAACGGCAGCAAGGGCGCGGCCATCCTCATCAGCCGCTCGATGGCGGTAGAGCTGGCGCCGGACAAGATTCGGGTCAACGTCATCAATCCGGTCGCCGGGGAGACGCCGCTGCTCGCGCAGTTCATGGGCGGAGCGGATACCCCCGAAATGCGCGCAAAGTTCATCGCCAGCATTCCGATCGGCCGCCTGTCCCAGCCGCGCGATGTCGCCAACGCCGCACTCTACCTGGCGTCCGATGAAGCCGATTTCATTACCGGTGCCTGCATCGAAGTGGACGGCGGGCGCTGCGTCTAAGCAATCCACTTCCGCTGAAACCCGTCCGGCCCGTTCGCGCTGAGCGTCGCAGCGCCAGCGGCAGAGTCGAAGCGCCGGCTAGCGTCTTATATCAGGCAGAGAAAGCCTGAATGCCGGTCTGGGCACGCCCGAGGATCAGCGCATGCACGTCGTGCGTGCCCTCGTACGTGTTGACCGCCTCCAGGTTCATCATGTGGCGGATGACGTGGTACTCGTCGGCGATGCCGTTGCCACCGTGCATGTCGCGCGCGGTGCGCGCAATGTCCAGAGCCTTGCCGCAGGAGTTGCGCTTGATCAGCGAGATCATCTCCGGTGCGGCCCGCTGCTCGTCCAGCAGACGCCCCACCCGTAGCGCCGCTTGCAGTGCGAGCGCGATCTCGGTTTGCATGTTCGCCAGCTTGAGCTGGATGAGCTGGTTGGCGGCGAGCGGCCGGCCGAACGCGTGCCGGTCCAGCGTATATTGCCGCGCCGCGTGCCAGCAGAACTCGGCCGCCCCGAGCGCACCCCAGGCGATGCCGTAGCGCGCCTTGTTCAAGCAGCCGAAGGGCCCTTTGAGGCCACTCACATTCGGCAGCAGGTTTTCGTCGGGCACGAACACGTCATCCATCACGATCTCGCCGGTGGTCGATATGCGCAGGCTGAACTTGCCCTCGATCTTGGGCGCCGACAGTCCCTTCATCCCCTTCTCGAGGATGAAGCCGCGGATCACGTCCTTGTCGTCCTTCGCCCAGACGACGAACACATCGGCGATGGGTGAATGAGTGATCCACATCTTTGCGCCCTTGATTACCCAGCCGCTGTCCACCTTGCGCGCACGCGTGATCATTCCGCCGGCGTCCGATCCGTAATCGGGTTCGGTGAGCCCGAAGCACCCCACCAGTTTGCCTGTGGCCAGCCCGGGCAAGTACTTCTGGCGCTGCTCTTCGCTGCCATAGGCATAGATGGGATACATCACCAGGCTCGACTGCACGCTCATGCTCGAGCGATAACTGGAGTCGACGCGCTCGATCTCGCGCGCGACGAGGCCGTAGCAGACGTGGTTCACGCCCGCACAACCGTAGCCCTGCAGGGTCGAGCCGAGGAAACCCAGTGCACCCATCTCGTCCATCACGCCGCGATCGAAGCGCTCGTGCCGGTGGGCTTCCAGCACGCGTGGCATCAGCTTGTCTTGGGCATACGCCCGCGCCGAGTCGCGCACCATGCGCTCCTCCTCGGTCAACTGCTCTTCGAGCAGCAACGGATCCTCCCAGCTGAAAACCGGTTTGGTGAGCGGTGCGTTCATGGCGTTCGGCTCCAGGAAAACCTGGGAAAGTATACACGCCCCGCTTTTCGGCGCTTCCCGTGAGCGCGGCGCGCGCGAACTATAATGAAACCGGTGCCGCTGCCGCTAGGCGGCGGGTGCCGCTCCCGCTCTCCAGGCGCGGAGCGCGGCTAGAGGAGGGACGGCCATGGTCATTCTGCTCGCCTACGACGCGACGAAAGAAGGGCAGGACTACCTGCTCCAGGCGCCCGAACTGGGATGGCTTCCGCGCGAACAGATTCACCTGCTCGCGGTGATGCCGATCCCCACCGGGCTGTTCCTCGGCGAAGGCTACGTGCCGGGCGACGTGCTGGATGAAGAAAAGGCTCGCGCCCAGGCGACCCTCGAACAGGGGTTGGTGGAACTGGCCGGCCGCGGGTTCAGGGCGGCGGGCTATCTCGCGTTCGGCGAGCCGGTCGAGGAAATCTCCAGGGCGGCGAAGGAGCTTCACGCTGCCCTGATCGTGGTACGCCACCCGAAGCGTATGTCCTTCGCGGCGCGCTGGTGGAAGGGCTGGGTCGGATCGTCGCTGCTCGAGCACGCGCCCTGCAGCCTGCTCGTCGCCGTCTCCGGAGGAACAGACTCGCCCTAGGGCGGCGTTGGATGCTTGCGGCAGATGTCGTTGCCGTCACGCCAGCCCCTGGCGTACTGCGGTTCCTGTGTGAAGCGCGTTTCGTCGCGGCGCTTGAAAGCACCTGGCTTCGCGCTCTGGCAGCCGTCCGAGTAACCGTCGCGGAACGCGGGCGGAAATCCTGCCAGGTTGATTTTGGGGGAGGCGGCTTGGGCGTGGCGCAGGCCGCGATCAGCGTGACCGCGACAAGCACTGTCCGGATGGCCTTCGGGCTGGGCATGGTTCGCTGTCGTTCGGGCCCGAAAAAAAAGATGCCCGACAAGGGAGGCAATCGGGCATAAAGAGAGCGCTAAACGCGCACGAAACTGTGGGAGTTGCTTGGCACCGGCCAGGTGCCGTCGTTGCTCCTGGTTTCAACCTGCAGCCCACGGCTGCAGGCTAGTCGATCGAGCTCAGTTCACAGCCGGCTTGCGCACGGCGACCGGCTTGCCCGCCTGAAATTGGATGGCTTTCGTGTTACTGCTCCCGCTGTCGACCGCGACCACCGCCACCGGCTCAGGCTGCGCGACAGAGGCCTGCTCCAGGATCGCCACCGGCGCTGCAGGGTAGTCTCCGAGCGGGTTAATGCCGCCTCGCGCCAACGGCAGGTAGCCCGTGATCGCTGCGATGCCAATACAGCCGAACGCGGTGACCGACCCTGCCGCCAGAACCATCAGCGGAAACAACAAACCGTTGCGGTGCTTCATTCCAATCCCCTCGCCCGGGCCACCTTGGACCACGGGGTTCGATGCCGTTGCGGGCCGCGACAATACGCTCCGCACGGCGGCAATGGGCGCTCACTTGCAAGGGGCGTACCAAGGGAGAAAATCTTTAACAATCATGGAGATGACGGATGGGCGAGGGGCCGCTTTGTCACCCTTCGGCGACGATCTGCGGTATCTCCCTGCTTGACCCATGAAAACAACGAGTTGCCTGTCTCCGGCCAGTGACAGACAAAATGGGGCGGCGACCGCCGCCCCATTTGAGGCCCGACCTAGCGCTGCGCTTCTGCCATCGGTTTGAACATGGACGGATTCAAGTGATGCCGCTGGAGCAGCTTGTAGAACTCGGTGCGGTTGCGTTTGGCCAGCCGCGCTGCCTGCGTCACGTTGCCGTTGGTGATCTTGAGCAGCTTGGCCAGATAGTCGCGCTCGAAGTCGAAGCGCGCCGACTCGAACGATGACAGATCGCCCATCTCCCCGCGGATCGCACTTTCCAGCAGGCCCGGCGTAACGATCGGGGTGGTGGCGAGCGCCACTGCCTGCTCCACCACATTGTAGAGCTCGCGCACGTTGCCCGGCCAGGTATGGCGTACCAGCACTTCCATCGCGTCCTGCGCGAAGCCGTTCAACGCCTTGCCGTAGCGCGCCGCGAGCGTCTTCAGGAAATGATTGGCCAGTACCGGGATGTCCTCACGGCGCTGCGACAGCGGGGGCAGCGACAACGCCACCACGTGCAGACGATAGTACAAGTCCTCGCGGAAGGTAGCGGCCTTGATCGCTTCTTCCAGATTGCGATGGGTGGCGGAGATGATGCGCACATCGACCTTGATCGACTGCGTCGATCCGATCGGGCGCACCTCACGGTCCTGCAGCACACGCAGCAGCTTGACCTGCAACGCCAACGGCATATCGCCGATTTCGTCCAGGAACACCGTGCCGCGCCCCGCCGCCTGGAACAGGCCCTTGTAGTCGCTCGCGGCACCGGTGAAGGCACCCTTCACGTGCCCGAACAGCTCGGACTCGAGCAACTGCTCCGGGATCGCTCCGCAGTTCACCGCCACGAAAGGCTGCCCGGCGCGCGGACTGGCCTTGTGGATGGCGCGCGCGAGCATCTCTTTTCCGCTGCCGCTTTCGCCGAAGATCATCACGCTGGCGTCGCTCCCCGCCACCAGCCGCGCCTTGGCCAGAATGGCCTCCATGTCCGGACTGCGGGTGATGATTTCGGTGCGCCAGGCGTTGTCGGTAGCGCCGTTGGTAAGAGGCGTGCCTCCGAATTGGAGCGCCTTCTCCACCTGATCGACCAGCGCCTTGCCGTCGAAGGGCTTGGTCAGATAGCCGGACACGCCGCGCTGTGTAGCTGACACGGCGTCGGGAATCGTGCCGTGTGCGGTGAGGATAATCACCGGCAGCGCGGGGTGCTTCTTCTGCAGCGACTCGAACAGCGCCATGCCGTCCATGCCGCCCATGCGCAGATCGGTGATCACCGCATCGGGGCTGGACACGGCCACCTGCGAGAGCGCGGCCTCGGCGCTTTCCACTGCGGTGACACCGTAGCCGGCGCCCTGCAGCCGGATGGACAGCAGTCGCAGCAGATCTGGATCGTCGTCCACCAGGAGAATCTTGGCTTTAACTGTACTCATGGTTTTCTCACGGGTTTGTTGCGGTCGAGCATCTTTCGCTCTGCATCGATGAGTGCGTCGAGCTTGTCTTTGACTTCGTCATAGCGCCGCGTTTCCTCCTTCAGCTTTTGGGCTTGCGCCTGAAATTCGGCGTCCTTCTGCTGCTGCTCGACCAGCATGGTATTCAGCAGCAAGGCGAGCGGGCGCAGATCCGAAGCACGGGTGCGCGGCTCCTTCAACCAGGAAGATAGCATGTCCCGCGCCTGCGTGCTGTCCCGGAACGGTGTGGTCGGGATCATCTGCAGCAGTACTACCTGCATGAATGTGAAGTCCGAATACTGCTGCCGGTAGAAGCGCATCGTGCGCTCGTGCTCCCGCGCCAGCTGCTCCGGCGACAGCGACCTCAATAAGCCGTAATAGGAAACCAGCCGGTCGGTATCGCCCGCCCGCTGGAGCGAGAACGGTGGCTGGGGCCTTACCTGCGGCTGCTGCGGAGGAGCGGCATCAGGGCGCGTGGGGGGCTTAGGCGCGGGCTCGGGACATCCGCTCAACGTCAGCATGGCGCACAGCGTCGCAAGCAGCAGGCGTGCCGTGGCTCCGCTCATGCGGTCGCCTCTGCACGAGAAGCCGGCCCGTAGCTCATGGCCGCCTCTTCATAGGAAGCGGATTTGTCTGGGACTGCGCGTCGGCGTCTGGCCGCACTCGCTTTGCTGTCGATCCCCGCAAGAGCGGGGCGCGTCGGAGGGCCGAAGAGGGGCCCCAGCTTGCTGGGGATCTGACCCCGCAGACGCGCAAAGGGAACCGGGCCACCCGCGCCCTGTAACCTGCTCCACGGTCGCATCCCCACAAGTGGGGCCCCTGCTCCACGTTCCGCAGGTTCCCTCGCCAGGTAGCTCATGCGGCTCCCTGCGCCACCGGAAGGCTGACCCGGAAATGCGCCCCGGCCGGATGCTCCTCCAGGATCTGAACGCTCCCCCGGTGGGCCAGGACGTATTCCCGAACGATGGCGAGCCCCAGTCCCGTGCCTTTCACAGGACCTCGCGGCTTGGCCGAACCCTGGTAGAACGGGTCGAAGATCTTCTCGCGCTCCTGCTGCGCGATCCCTGGACCCTCGTCGGCTACGTCGATCAGCACCTCGTTGCCGCGTACACGTGCGGCAACAGCCACTTCACCAAAGGGTGGGGAGAATTTCACGGCATTGGACAGGAGATTGTCCAGGATCACTTCGAGCTTGTTCTCGTCGGCTTCCAGGGAAATGATCGGGCAATCCAGCCTGAGCCGGATTTCCTTGGCGCGCACCGGCAATTGATGTGCGTCGGCCACGCGGTGCAGTACCGGCGCCAGCTCGAAGCGCCGCAGGTTCAGGCCGGATTTCTGAAACTGGACCGTGTGATAGTTTAGCAAGTCCTCGATCAGCCGCTGCAGCCGCAGAGCGTTCTGGCGCAGAATGCGCGCCACTTCGAGCTGATCTTGAGACAGCAGTCCCACCGACCCGTCTCCCAGCAGCTCGGCGCCTTCGCGGATGGCCGAGAGCGGTGTTTTCAACTCGTGCGAGACCTGGCGCATGAAGCGGGTTTTTTGCTCTTCCAGCTCGATCAAGCGCATGCGTACCCAGTCCAGCTGTCGCCCTAGCGCCTCCAAGTCCCTGGGCCCCGACACCGACACGGCATGCGTGAAGTCCCCGTCGCCCAGTCTTTGCAGGGCGGCTTCGATCTGGCGGATGGGCTTGAGAATCAGGATGGTTGCCCCGATCACCAGGAACAGCGCCACCGGAACCAGTGCCACCAGCTGCCAATAGATGAACGCGTGCACATCCCCCGACAGCGCCTGCATGCTGCCCACCTCGCGGTTCACGATGGCCGCCCCGGTATTGTCGAGGGAGCGCGCCAGCGATCCCAGCACCTGGTAGTGCTCGACCACCGTGTTGAGGTGCTTGGGCTCGTCGCGCAGGCCGGTGACGTTTTCGAATATCACGCCCTCGGCCTGCGCCAGCTCGGACAGCGCCCGCACCTGCTCGCGCGGCACGGTCAGCGTCTGCATGCGCTTGATCGTATCGACGAAATCGTGGTGCGATTGCTCGTAAGCGCTGAACAGTCCGCGATCACCGAGGATCGAGTACTGGCGCGCACTGCGCTCCATGCTGGTGAGCTGTTCGATCAGCAGGCGGCTGTTCTGCGTCGCCTGCACGGCGTTGTACACCGCGCGCTGGCTCTTGGTAGCCAGCTCGTGGATCGAGATGGCATTGTTGATAAGGGCGAAGATCAGCGGCAGCACGGCAAGCGAGAAGCCCGCCAGGATGAGCATCGGGAACGACTTGGGGTAGAAGCGCCACATGGGCTCTGTCCTGCGCGCCTGTGCACGCCGTCGGTGGACCAGCTTAAGGCGCGCCGTCGCTGCAGCCCGCGCCCGCAGGATAACTATCGCACTAACCGCTGCTGCTTTCCATGGGTGCGACGATCAATCGGTCGGATGATGGGTTGATGCGGCGATCAATCGCCGAATCGGACCTCGACCGTTCCAAGGCTGCCGAAGTCCGCGATCACGTGATCCCCGGGCTCGACCGGAAGCGGGATCAGGCAAGTTCCCGTGGTCACCACTTGGCCAGCGGCCAGCGTGATGCGCAGGCGTGAGAGCTGGTTGGCGAGCCAGGCCAACGCCACGCGCGGGTCTCCCAGCACGTTGGCGCCCTTGCCATCCCGGCGCAGCTTGCCGGTTACGCTGCCGGTGACCGCGTGCTCCGCCAGGTCCCGGGAGCGCCAGTCCGCAGGTGCGGGGGGACCCAGAACGAAGTAGTGAGCGCAAGCGTTGTCGGCAATGAGCTGTGCCGCGCCGACCGTGACAAAGTCGTCATAGCGAGAATCGGGTACCTCGATCGCGGGGTGCAACGTGTCCACCGCGGCCAGCACCTCCTGTGCCGTGTAGGGCAGAGCGCGTGGGGGCAGGTCGCGCGCCAGACGGAAGGCGAATTCGGGCTCGGCGACTCTCATCTGGTTGCCCCCGAGCGGCAACTGTGCACCGCTGTCTCTTGCTCGTTCCCGTAGCAGGCGTCCCGCCAGGGGGCCGTCTACCCCGATATGCCGCTGGCCTGCCTGGCTGGTAGCCGCGATCTTCCAGCCGAACAGCGGAGTTGCGGCGCGCCGCTCGAGCAGCGCCTGAATAGCATAGCCCTCTTCGGGTGTAGCCGGGCGGATCGCCTCTGGAAGCGCGGACAGGCCCTGGCCATTTTGCCAGTAGTCCCACAGCATGTCGGAGGCGGCTTGAAGCTGTTGTTGGCTGAGCATGAGAACAATGGTCCGGATGGAGGTTCAGGTCGGCGCGCGCACGATATTGAGCAGAGGCTCTCCGCGCGCGAGTCGATCCAGGTTGGTGGCGATTGCGCGATTGCGGCGCGGCAGCAAGCCTTCGGTCCAGGCCGATGCGTGCGGGGTCAGCAACACGTTGTCCAGCTCCTGGAATGGATGAGACGCGGCGGTTGCGAACCGCGCCTGTCCCTGCTGCGGATAGCGATACCAGACGTCGAGAATGGCTCCGCCGATGCGTCGCTCGACCAGAGCGGCGTAGAGTGCCGCTTCATCGATAATGGCTCCGCGCGCCACGTTGATGATGACCGCATGCGGGCGCATGGCGCTGAAAGCGCGCCGGTCGAACAGACCGCGAGTCTGATCGTTCAGCGGCGACGTGACGGCGATGAAGTCGGCCTCGGCGAGCAGCTGGCCGAACCGCTCCATGCCGTCGACACGGTCGGCAAACTCGTCTTCCCGCCGCGGGGTGCGTGTACAGGCGATGATCCGCATGCCGAACGGTTTGGCGCGCCGCGCTACCTCACGGCCGATGCGGCCGTAACCGACGATGCCCAGAGTCTTGCCGAACAGCTCGCCGTGCAACGGCCCGCACAGGTAGGAGCCGGCCCAGTCTCCCTCCCGGAACTGTGGATCCATACGACGCAGCCCGATGGTCCACTCCAGCATGGCGCCGAGCACGTATTCGGCGATGCCGATCTCGTGCTCGTAGCAATTGCAGACCGCGGTGCAGGGTGGTACGCGGGAGAAATCGATTTCATCGGTACCGGCACCGGGAAGCTGCAGCAGCTTGAGGTGCGAGGCCGACGCCAGATCCCATTTCCAGCTCATGGACACGAGAGCATCGGCACGGCTCATCGCGCGGCCGAAGGCGTCCAGGTCGCCGGTGTCCACGACCTCGACCTCCCAGCTGGTCTCGAGGAACTGAGGCACGAGACTCAGCCTGCCGTCGTCGTCGATCTTCTTGATGAGCAGGCGCAAGGGCGATCTCGCTGGTGCTTGTCCGCGGCGAAGGTAATGGCGCCGGCGACAAAAGTCAAAGACTATGCGCGGCGGGCCACGTCAGGGCGCGATGCGCTCCGGAATTGCGGTGCCGACCAGATAGGGCGGAGTGTTGCGCTCGGCCACGTAAGCGCGCTGCCCCGCATCCACTGTGAGCGTCCCGGCGTCGTTGCGGAGGATGACTCGGCCGGCGCCGACGTTCACCTGCAAGCCCTTGCCCACGATGGCGACAAAGCCGCCGACCTCGACGTCGATCGCAGCCATCGGCGTCGTGACGCGAAAGCGGCTTCCCGGCGCTGCGCCGATCGCGCCCGCCAGGAAGCGGGCGGCGCCACGGAAGAGCGTGAAGAAGGCGGCCTCCTTTCCCTTGGCATCGCCGCCGAAGCGGTATCCCTCAATGCGCAGCTCGGCGCCCGGCATGAGCGAAAGGAAGGCGCCGTCACGGAAGCGAATCTGAGCGCGTCCGGACGGACCCAGGCGCAGCAGATCGCCGGCCTTGACCTGTGTACCCTTGGCCAGTGCCGCGCTCCGGCCCGATGACTGGACCAGGGTAACCGGACCGATCACGAAGACGGCTGTGCCGTAATCGGCGCTGGCCGCGGCGGAACTCAGCGTAAGCGTCAACGCGATCCACCACGGTAGCGCGTGCGGTAGTCTTGCGCGCGTTTGTCCGTGCAGCCCGGGGTCGTGCCCACTGCAGAACACGGTCTTCGAGGCGATGCTCAGGTAGCGGCGCAGCGGGAGCAAACCTGGTGCCGGGAGGGAGAATCGAACCCCCATGGTGTTGCCACCGCGGGATTTTGAGTCGTAGGCAGCCATATAGCCGCAACGCAGTACAATACACGACAACTGAGTATTCAGGCACTTGCGTGTTGTGCTTGACTGCGTAGCGTTGCCGTTTAGTGTGCCTAGTGTGCCGCCAGTGTGCCGAGAGCAAGGTAATATGGGCCGACTTGCACTTTTTGCGCAGTAGCCCGTAGCCGGGCCTCCATCGATTGACGAACAATGGTTAACAGGCCAAATGAGTGGAGAATCGGATGGAACTCACGCCCCCGCAGTCAGAACAATCGCCACCCAACGCGATCGCATCACCGCCGACTTACGGCGTCAGCCAGTTTGCGATTGCAGCCAACCCGGGCGAATTCTTGCTTACGGTTGGCCACAGCCGGGCCATTTTTGAGCCGCAACAGGGTGTCCTCACCCAGAAGTACGTTGTCGAGTGGCTAGCAACGTTTTCAATGAGCCCGGTTTCTGCTAAGCAACTCGTAGATGGACTTAGTAAGGCAATTGCTCGATACGAGAACCAGACCGGCCCCATCCCGACAGTTGGTGCAAATGCACATGAGCAACCTTAGCTCAGCACAAGAATTCCCGATGGTCCTGCCAATCCCGCCTTGGCAGAATCTTGATTTTTTCGGTGAAGGCTGGAATAGACCGATCGCCTCGACTCACAAGGCACAAAGCCCGCGCGGGCAGGCACTTACTTTTCAGTTTAAGCATCCGGCTTACGAGGGGGCTAAACGTGAAATCGTAGGGCCCGTGAAGGTGCTCCCCACCAACTTTTCTCTGACCCATACAGTTGGCGGCCAAGACGTTCCGGTAGAAGTGATTTCGTTGAGTAACGCGTTCACTTCGTTTGGAGGTTACGTTACCTTCGAAGTCGCCTCCAGTTCGAAGACTATGACTATCTACGGTCAGCCCGCAATGGCTGCGGCCACGCTCCTTCAAGACGAACCATGGAGCACGCTTTTTCTAGACACGGGAAAAGTTACCCAACTGGTGATTCTGACCGGTGCCGACCGAGACCACTCGATCGAAAGCTATCAAAGGTCCCGTACAGATGTTGTGTCTGACGAATTACGTACCGCGCTATTGAAGGCAGAAGTGTCCGTAGAGGCGGCTCGAGAGATTTTGGTAACCGCGCGTTCCTTTCTCAGGGAGCATGGATTTCCGAACGCCTCCTATACGGTCGAAGACCGTTTTGACATGGAGGACGAGCTATGGCTGGTCACTGCTAGATTCATTATCGATGTGCCACTCGAGCGCGCGATGGAACTCGACTTTGATCTCGCGAAGCGTCTTGTGGCCTCGCACGACGAACTGCCCTACAGGTTCATAGTAGCAATTGACGCAGCATGAGCGTCCAGCCAGCGCAGTTTCTGGAGCTAGCTCGCGCCTTACAAGCCCAGGGAACAGAGGTCAAACTTCGTACGTGTGTTTCGAGGGCCTACTACGCTGGGTATCACTGGTGTGAGGATGCAGCCAAGCGATTTTGTGACCCGCTTCCCCCTGCCGTTGCCAGCGCAGACAAGGGTAGCCATTGGCGAATCTACATGCAGCTTGAGAAGACCTGCCGTGAGCCACGCGTTAAGGATGACCTACGTGTAATGGCGTTGCGCGCACGCACGCTGCGTGGCTATCGCGTGACGGCTGACTACAAATTAGGAGCGACTGTTGACGGAAAAGATGCTACTCAGTCGGTTACGATAGCGGGCCAATTGCAGAAGCTTCACGCGGGCCTTTAGGTAGCATGTGCAGCGCATTGGTTGGCCTGTTGATGGAACGTAACCGTCCGCTAATCCCATCTTATCGCGTGCTGCCTGGGTGTGGCAGCGTGGAGCCCTTTCAACCCAGGAGGGTTAGCGATGAGCACGAAGGCGAGTGCGGGCGATATGGCGGTC
>JBGPMS010000136.1:0-12923 GCA_041487115.1 Gammaproteobacteria bacterium | reverse complement strand
GTGGGGATATCGATGCCGGTCTCGATGATGGTGGTGCACAGGAGAACGTTGAAGCGCTGCTGGTAGAAGTCGCGCATCACCAGTTCCAGCTCGCGTTCCGGCATCTGGCCGTGGGCGATACGGATGCGCGCCTCGGGCAGCAGTTTGGTCAGCCGCGCCGCCGAGTTCTGGATCGTCTCGACCTCGTTGTGCACGTAGTACACCTGGCCGCCGCGTTTCAGCTCGCGCAGCACCGCCTCGCGCGCCAGTCCGTCGGACGAGCGCGAGACGAAGGTCTTGATGGCCAACCGCCTCTGCGGCGCGGTGGCGATCACCGAGAAGTCCCGCAGGCCCTCCAGCGACATGGCGAGCGTGCGCGGTATGGGCGTGGCAGTGAGCGTCAATACATCGACCTCGGCGCGCAACGCCTTGAGCCGCTCCTTGTGCCGCACGCCGAAGCGGTGCTCCTCGTCGATGATGACCAGCCCCAGGTTCTTGAACTTGACCCGGCCCTGGACCAGCTTGTGCGTGCCGATAACGATGTCGATCTGGCCTCGAGCCAGTTGCTCGAGCGTCGCCTCCTGCTCTTTGGCGGAGCGAAAGCGCGACAGCTCGGCGATCTTCACCGGCCAGTCGGCGAAGCGGTCGCTGAAGTTTTGGAAGTGCTGCTCGGCCAGCAGCGTGGTGGGCACCAGCACGGCGACTTGCGCGCCGTCGAGCACGGCGACGAAAGCTGCCCGCAGCGCGACTTCGGTCTTGCCGAAGCCCACGTCACCGCAGATCAGCCGGTCCATCGGTTTGCCGGTGGTGAGATCGGCGATGACGGCCTCGATCGCTGCCGCCTGGTCGCGCGTTTCCTCGAACGGAAAGCCGTCGGCGAACGCTTCGTAGTCATGCGGCTTGAGGGTGAACGCGTGCCCCTGGCGCGCCGCGCGCTGGGCATACAGATTCAACAGCTCCGCGGCGGTGTCGCGTACTTGCTCTGCGGCTCTACGTTTGGCCTTGTCCCATTGGCCGCTGCCGAGCTTGTGCAGCGGCGCGGCCTCCGGTGCGGCGCCGCTGTAGCGTCCGATCGCCTGTAGCTGCGATACCGGCACGTACAGCTTGTCGCCGCCGTCGTACTCCAGCGCCAGGAATTCGGTGGCGCCTTCGCCGAGGTCCATGGTGACCAGCCCGAGGTAGCGGCCGATGCCGTGTTGCGCGTGCACTACCGGATCGCCGACCTTGACCTCCGACAGGTCCCGCAGCATGTGCTCGACGGCGATGCGGTTGCCCGCTTCGCGCCGGTCGGGGGCGCGAGCCGTAGAGGCGTACAGCTCGTTCTCGGTAACGACAGCGAAAGGCGTACCGTCGTCGATGAAGCCGTTGGCGACCGGCCCGACATCGAGCATGAGCTTTTCGCTCGCCGCCAGGAACGCGGCGAAACTGTCGCAGTGGGTGAGCGGCAAGCCATGTTCTGCGAAGTAGCTGAGCATGGTCTCACGCCGCCCCAGCGTCTCTGCCATCAGCAGCACGCGCCCGCCAAAATCCTCCACGAAAGCGCGCACCCGGTGCAGCGGATTGTCGGCGCGACGGTCCACCTGCAGCGGCGGCAAAGGCGAGGAGAGCAGCCGCACGGCGTCGGGCTCGCTGTCCGGCACCAGCGCGACGCGGGCAAAGGGTTTGAGGGCGCCGAACAGCTGGTCCGGGAACAGGAACAGCTCCTGCGGCGGCAGAAGAGGGCGGTCGCGGTCACCGCGCAGCAGCTCGTAGCGGGAGCGGGTGTCGCGCCAGAAGGCCTCGATCTGTCCCTGCAGGTCGCCGTGCTGGATCACCAGCGTTTCCGGCGGCAGATAGTCGGTGATGACCGCAGTGGCTTCGAAGAACAGCGGCAAGTAATACTCGATGCCCGCCGGGAACACACCGTTGCTCACGTCCTTGTAGATCTGGCTGCGGGACGGATCACCCTCGAACTTTTCCCGGAAGCTCTGGCGAAAGCGGGTGCGGGCGTCCTCGTCGGTGGGAAACTCGCGCGCGGGCAGCAGCCGGACGTCCTTCACCTTGTAGATCGAGCGCTGGGTGTCGACGTCGAAGGTGCGAATGCTGTCGATGTCGTTGTCGAACAGGTCGATGCGGAAGGGCACTGCGCTGCCCATGGGGAACAGGTCGATCACCCCGCCGCGGAAGCTGTATTCCCCGGGTGAGACGACTTGCGTCACGTGGCTGTAGCCGGCGAGGGTGAGCTGATGGCGCAGCGTTTCGGGCTGGATGCGCTCGCCCTGCTTGAGGAAGAAACTATAGGCGGCGAGGAACTCGACAGGCGGCAGGCGCTGCAACGCGGTCGTCACCGGGACGATGAGAACGTCGCAGGCGTCGTGCGACATCTGGTAGAGCGTAGCCAGCCGCTCGGATACCAGGTCCTGGTGGGGCGAGAAGCTGTCGTAGGGCAGCGTCTCCCAGTCCGGCAGATAGTTCACCCGCAGCCCGGGAACGAAGAACGGGATCTCCTCGGTCAGCCGCTGGCCGTCCAGGGCCTGGCTGGTCAGCACGACCAGCGGGCGCCGCCGCCGGCCCAGTTCGGCCAGGGCCAGCGCGTCGGCGGAACCTTGCAGGCCGGTGACCGTGGCGCGCGAACCGGGAGCGGGAATCGGAAAATCGAGCATCGGGCAGCAAAAGGTTGGATTATAGGAGATGCAGGCGCAGCGGCCGTGGAGGGCTGCGTGCCTGCCGCGATAATAGCGGTTACCAACCAAAACCAAGGGGCGCGATGCGAGGCTACTTCGGGCTGGTTCCCGCCGCCGGCAGCGGAGCGCGGATGGGGGAGGCGCTGCCCAAGCAGTATCTGAGTATCGGCAACCGTCCGGTCCTCTGGTATGCGTTGCGTCACCTGTGCGGCCATGCGTCGGTCCAGCGCACCTTCATCGTCCTGCATCCCGAGGATCAGCTGTTTCAGCGCTATGACTGGAGTGGATTTGGCAACGGGCTGGTGCCTTTGTTCTGCGGCGGCGCGACGCGGGCCGAAAGCGTCCTGCGGGGACTCGAACGCATGCGCGCCGAAGTCGCGGCGGCGGACTGGGTGCTGGTGCACGACGCAGCCCGCCCCTGCCTGACCGACGAACTGATCGATCGGCTGATCGCCGAGCTGGGGCAAGACGAAGTGGGCGGGTTGCTGGCCATCCCGGTGGCCGACACTCTGAAGCGCAACGACGGCGACCGGCGCGTGCTGCGCACCGAGCCGCGCGACGAGCTGTGGCAGGCGCAGACACCCCAGATGTTCCGCTTCGCCGCGCTGCTCGAGGCCCTGCGCAAAGCCGATCCGGCCCGCACCACGGACGAAGCCAGCGCGCTCGAGCAACTCGGCCTGCGGCCGCGGCTGGTCATGGGCAGCGCCGCCAACCTCAAGGTGACCTATCCCGAGGACCTCGCGCTGGCCGAGCTGGTTTTGAAGGGCGATACCCAGTGACTATCGCGTTCGACGTTGTTTTCGTTGGCGGCTGAAGATGAGCTATAGAATCGGCCAAGGGTTCGATGTCCACGCGCTGGTGCCGGGGCGCAAGCTGATGATCGGCGGTGTCGAGATCCCCTTCGACCGCGGGCTGCTGGGCCATTCGGATGGGGATGTGCTGCTGCACGCGATCTGCGACGCCCTGCTGGGTGCGGCGGGATTGGGGGACATCGGCCGGCACTTCCCGGACACGGACGAGAGCCTCCGGGGTGCCGACAGCCGCGGGCTCATGCGTTCCGTGGCCGAGCAGTTGCGGCAGCAGCGGTGCGAGATCGTCAACGTCGACGCGACGATCATCGCGCAGGCCCCGCGTATGGCGCCGCATATCAGCGCCATGACCGCCAGCATCGCGCAGACGTTGGGGGTGGACGAGTCGCAGGTCAACCTCAAGGCCAAGACCACCGAGCGGCTGGGCTTCACCGGAAGGGGAGAGGGCATCGCGGCGCAGGCGGTGGCGCTCATCGAGGTTGCCCGGCTATAGCCGGTCCCGCGGTGAGTGCTTCGGAGCCGTCACAGCATGGCGCCGATTCTCGTCGGGTTTTCGGCCGCGAATTAGTGGGACAGGACACTACTAGCAATGTGCGCGTGTTCTTCGCCTTGTGGCCGGATTCGGCCGTCCAGGCGCAGTTGCTGCAGCACGGGCGCGAGCTCCACCGGCTTGCCGGTGGCAAGCTCATACGGCAGGAATCCATCCATCTCACGCTGGTGTTCCTGGGGGACATCGGCGTCGATCGGCTGGAGGACGTGCGCGCAGCCGGTGCCGGCGCGGCCTTCGAGCCGTTCACCTTGAGCATCGAAACCGCCGGATGCTGGAACCACAACCGCGTCGCCTGGCTGGCGCCCCGCGCGACACCGGCGCCGTTGCTGGCCCTGGTCGCCGGGCTCGAAGGCGCGCTCGGGCGAGTGGGCTTCCGTTTCGATGTGCGCCCGTATGCGCCGCATATCACCGTCGTGCGCAAGGCGCGGTGCGCTCGGTTGGGCACTGCGATCACACCGGTCGAGTGGCAGGTCGATGACTTCGTGCTGGTGCACTCGCGACTGGACTCCGAGGGCTCCCGCTACACCGTCGTTGGCCGTTGGTCTGCTGCCAGTTGAGAGCTTCTTCTCCCCTCCTTTTCTCCCTCCTCCCCGACCACTCCGTGGTCACCCCTCCTCGGGCAGGAGGGGAAAGAACGGGTGGCGCAAAGCGACGGGGTGGTTCGCAGGCAGGCTCCCACCACCCCGCCTGCTGCCGCAGGCACCCCTCCTCCGGCAGGAGGGGAAAGATCTTTTTCTCCCCTCCTTTTCAAGGGGTGGCGCGAAGCGACAGGGTGGTTACACTTGCGATCGATCGTAAAGCCCTACAGGTGACGCATATGAAGCTGAGCAACAGCCCCTCGCTCAAACCGTTGCGGCGGCGATTGCGCACGACACTGACACCTGCAGAGGCACGGCTATGGACGCAACTTCAGAAGCGCCAACTGGCCGGTCGCAAGTTCAGGCGCCAGCACAGCGTCGGATGCTACGTCTTGGACTTCTATTGTCCGCAGGAGCGCCTCGCGGTGGAGCTTGACGGCGCCGCGCACGATCATGAGCGCGCTGTCGAACGCGATGAGATTCGGACGCGCTACCTCGAATCGTTTGGCATAACCGTGCTTCGCTTCGAGAATCGGGATGTCATCGACAATCTCGATGGCGTGCTGCGGATGATCCAGGATCGCTTCGCAACCAGATCGTGAGCGGCGTACTGCGCAACCCTTGGGCAAACTCGCTTTACCAATGCGCAGGCACCCGATTCTCCCCTCCTTCCGAAGGAGGGGTGGCGCGAATGCGACAGGGTGGTTCGCAGGCAGGCTCCCACCACCCCGCCCGCTGTGCGGGCACCCCTCCGGGAGGAGGGGGAAGATCTTCTCTCCCCTCCTTTTCTCCCTCCTCCCCGACCACTCCGTGGTCACCCCTCCTCGGGCAGGAGGGGAAAGTACGGGTGGCGCGAAGCGACGGGGTGGTTACACTTGCGATCGATCGTGAAGCGCAACAACTCGATTCAGGCATCGATATCGGACTAGAGATGTGACGATACTGTTTTACAGCGAAACCGACGCTCCCGAGCCCTGGCGCAAGGCATTGGCGCGAGAGCTGCCGGAGCTCGAGTTGCGGGTATGGCCCGACCTTGGCGCGCTGGAGCAGGTGAGCTACGCGCTGGTGTGGAAACCGCCGCATGGCCTGCTCAAGACTCTGCCTGGGCTCAAGGCCATCCTCTCCCTCGGTGCGGGCGTGGACCACCTCCTGCTCGATCCCGATCTGCCCAGGAGCGTGCCCATCGTCCGGATGGTGGATGCCGGACTCGCGCCGCAGATGTCCGAGTATGCGCTGTACGGTGTCCTGCACTTCCATCGCAGCATGGACCGCTATGCGGATCAGCAGCGCCACCGCGACTGGCGTCAGCTTTCCGCTGTCCCGGCGCCGCAGCGCGCGATCGGGGTGATGGGGCTCGGCGTGCTGGGCGGGGATTTCGTGCGCAAGCTCGCGGTCCTCGACTTCAAGGTGCTGGGCTGGAGCCGGACGCCGCGCAGCCTGCCCGGCGTCACGAGCTTCCATGGGCCGGAGGGATTGGGTCCGTTCCTCGCACAGACCGAGATCCTGGTCAACTTCCTCCCGCTGACGCCGGAGACCGCGGGCATCCTGAATGCCTCCACGTTCGCGCGTCTGCCGCGCGGCGCCTGTATCATCAACATCGCCCGCGGCGATCATCTGAACGAGCGGGATCTGCTTGCCGCGCTGGATCGAGGTCAGCTCGGCGGCGCGATGCTGGACGTGTTCCGGCGTGAGCCGCTTCCGTCCGATCACGCGTTCTGGCACCATCCGTTGGTCGTGATCACGCCGCACATCGCCGCCCAGGCTATCGCCGAGCTGATGGTGTCGCAGGTGATCGACAACATCCGCCGGATCGAGCGCGGTGAGCCGCCACTCGGATTGGTGGACCCGGTGCGCGGCTACTGAGCCGCTCCGCCGGCAGGCACTCTCGGCATGTCCTCGCCCTGGGCCGGAGCGAGGTCGATTTTGTCGGAGCCGGGCCGGCCGCATTTGGGAAACTGCAACAGGACACGATCGATGACCGAGCTCACCCCTACCGCCCGCTCACGCGTAAAGCGCTTGCATGAGCGGGGCCGCTACGACCTCGAGACGATCGCTTCGATCCTGGACTCGGGCTTCCTCTGTCACGTGGGCTACGTCATCGACGACAAACCCTATGTGACGCCCACCGCCTATTGGCGCAAGGGCGACCACGTCTACTGGCACGGATCGAGCGCGAGCCGCATGATGCGCACGCTGGAGCAAGGTGTCGACGTCTGTTTGACGGTGTCCCACGTGGACGGTTTCGTGCTCGCGCGCTCGGCGTTCCACATGTCGATCAACTATCGTGCGGTGATGCTGTTCGGCACAGCGCGCAAGGTCGAGGATGAGGCGGCCAAGCTGCAGGCGATGGAGAGCTTCGTCGAGCGCATGTTCCCCGGCCGCTGGAAGGAGTTGCGCCCGGTGCACAAGCAGGAGATCAAGGCTACCACGGTGCTGTCGATGAAGATCGAGGAAGGCTCGGCGAAGATGCGGACCGGCCCGCCGAAGGACGACGAGGAGGACTACACCTGGCCGGTGTGGGCCGGCGTGGTGCCGGTGCAGATGGTGGGCTGCGCACTCGTGCCGGACGAGCGGCTCGCGGCCGGGGTACCGGCCCCGGGCTATCTCGCCGACCTCGGCCACCTGGGATTGCGGAGGACATGAGGTGTCAGCCATGCGATGGGGCTTGGCGGCATTGGCATTCCTGCTGTCCGGTGTGGCTTTCGCGGACGCTCAGACCGATGCCGAGATCAAACGGGTCGAGGCCGAGCTCCAGCGCATACAGCAGGAGCAGCAGTCGCTCTACCAGCAGTTCCAGATGATCCAGGAGTTGCGCCGCACCGAGATGCAGATGGAAGCTCCGCCGGTGACGCAGAGCACGCCCGACTACAGCACGGAGAACCCGCCACCGAACTACGACGAGCTGGTGCGCGATAAGGCCAAGCGCGACGATCGCATCAAGCAGTACACCGCCGAGCTCAATCGCAACTATGCGCGCTACCGGGAGCTCGAAGACCGCAAGCGGGCGTTGCAGGACCGCCTGGACGCCCTGGCCCAGCAGCGCTGAGGGTGCGCTCGCGATCAGGCTGCTAACCTGAGACGCGGGCTAGATGGAAGCCCCCGCCGGCGGCACGCCGGAGCTTCGATCGGCCAGCCGAAAATTCACCCGTGCCTCGAGCCCCACGCCGGCACGCGACAGCGTGCTGCAGGCGCCCGCCCATGCGTCAGCCTGCGTGCCCGCCCTGGCAACAGCCCATGAATAGTTGATGGTCAATGTGGGTCAAGACCCGCCGGCGCGTGCCGTTAGTTGTGCAATGGGCGCAAAAGCTGCCCTGCGAAGTGAAGACTCGAACCGGTCCAACCGTAAGCCAATCGAAAGCCGATAAGGAGTGATGATGAACGAGTTTGTCAAATGGGCGGCCTGCTGCGCCTTGTTCGCCGCTACATCCTGTGCCGCGGTCGCGGCCGACCGCGACCCCGGCGTCAACCACCGCCAGAACCGCCAGCACGAGCGCATCGAACAGGGCGTGCACTCTGGTCAATTGACCCACCAGGAAGCCAAGTCGCTGCGGTCTGAGCAGCGTTCCATCCGTCAACAGGAGCATAAGGACAAGGCCGACGGCAAGATGACGGCAGCCGAGCGCAAGGACCTGCACAAGGACCTGAATCAGGCGAACAAGGACATCTACAAAGACAAGCACAACGCGGAGGTGCGTACACGCGTGCCGTAAGGCTGACGTAAGGGGCGGGCGGGAGCCCGCTTTCCCTTGCGCTTCCACGTTCGATTTCACGTCGAAGGTAACCCCCTACCGACGGCGATGGCACGATCAGCCGCGACGAAGCCAAGGCTCATGCACCGCGCGTGGCGGAACACTTCGATGCCATCGACACGAATCACGACGGGACGATTTCGCGCGACGAGCTGCGTGCGGCGCGCGAAAAGGCGCACGACCGGCGCCAGCAGGGTGGCGGCGGCCGCAGTGATCGCGGCGGAGAAGACAGGCTAGAGTATCCCGAGCACGCCCCTCAAGCCCCGCTCCAACTCCAGCATCTCTTCGGAGCTCAACTTGGTCAGCGGCCCGTCTCCGATACGTGTGCGGTCTATCGCGCGGATCTGCTCGGCCATCACGTGACAGTCCTGCTCCAGCCGGCCGCGTGCCCGGATCACAACCCGCAGTGGCTCCAGCCCCTTGCGGAGCTGGCTGGTGAGTGGGACGACGACGATCGTCGGAAGGCCGGCTGCAGTGAGGCGGTTCTCTTGGAAAATGACGACTGGTCGGATCTTTCCGATCTCGCCGCCCTTGTTGGGATTAAGGTTGGCCACCCAGACCTCGCCCCGTTGCATCAGCGCTTGCCCTTTTTGCGCGTCTTGGCGGCTGGCGGCACACGGTATTTGGACGCAGGTTCGCCCAATGCCAACGCCTCGTTATCGAGGGGCAAGAACTGCTCCGCGACGCTCAGCGCTTCGCTGCTGCTTTCGGGATTCGACGCGAGGTTTCTTGCGGCGGCTTCCAGGCTGGCGAGGAACCGTTCACGCTCCAGTCGCGCGAGGTAGTCCGCGATGGCGTCGCGTGCGATTTCGGATCTGGGCCTATTCGACAGGCGTGCCTCCTCTTCGAGGTTTGCTTCCAGATCGTCCGGAAGTCTCAGGCTGATAACAGACATGCGTGTTCTGTAGTGGGAAATGTAGTAGAAAGGAGACTACGCCGAGATGGACAAAGTGTCAAACGAGCCGCATTACACCGAGTTGCCGCGTCCCTTCCCCGACCTGGCGCCGGGTCCACGTCAGTTCCGGGCAGAGGGCCGCGGGTTGACGATGCGGAAATTGGGTCAGACGATTGGGTCAGAGGAATCGTACGAGAAACCAGGTGCCGTGCGCGTCGTACGAATTCACCTACTCGTTCACTTGCCGACCGGCGTGCAGCGGATCTGGTCGTTCTTGAGTACGCAGCGCGAGTCGCCCACCTTAAACTGGGCCACGGCCTTGCCTCCTTCCATCGCGATCTGGATCGGGGTCTCGTCGGCGTAGGCGGCAGCGGAACCGGCCAGCAAGGCGGCGATCAGCAGGTTGGTCAGGGTCTTGGTGGTCATGGTCTGGGCTCTCCGTACTGCGTTTCTGTTGTGTCCACTGTACGGGGAGGGGGCTTTTGCCTCGATGATGGATTACCGGGGCGGGTGTGAGAAATTCACAGAGGGGCTCGACGCCCCGTCGAGTGCGCGATTGGCCACCAAACCAGGTCAATGGCGCTGGGGAGAGCCAGCACATCTGCCGCGGGAGGGTATTCCCCCTTAGAATGACTACGAAACGACGTTACATGTCGGATGCCTCAGGTTCGCTGAACGGTCCTCTGTATGGCTGACGCGTACCAACAGTTCGGGCGACCGGCTACACGAGGTCGCGGTCGCGATAGGGAGGATAGACGCTAGGTGAAGCTTCCCAACGGCGAGTTGGCGTACGTGGATCGCATCAAGATCACCGGCTATCTACTGTCGCACTCGCACCCGGACGGCCAAGGAAAAGCAGCGTTCTTTACGCGGTTCGGTTTCGCATCAGATCGGTGGGAGGAACTGGCCGCGGCGCTGCGGGTGGTGGGCACTCAAAACGAGGTTGCAAGTGAAGCGGCATCGCCATACGGCGTACGCTACACTGTCGATGGCCTGCTTCCCTGCCCTGATGGTCGGACTCCACGCGTTCGCACTGTCTGGATTGTGGAGGTGGGGACGGATGCCCCTCGACTTGTAACGGCGCACCCTGTTTGAGAGCTGGAGTCAACCATGATTGCTGAGCATGATCGTGTCGTGCTGACGGCCGACCTGCCTGACACGGGCCTTGCCGTCGGCGACATCGGTACGGTGGTCCATGTCTATGGAGACGGGCGTGCGTTCGAAGTGGAGTTTGTCGCGTTGGACGGCGAGACGGTTGCCGTCGCCACGGTGACAAGCCAGCAGATCAGACCGGTCGCTCCCAAGGAGATCGCGCACGCTCGTTCCGTCGCGTGAGGCCGGCGCGAACCGTGAATCTCCCTCGCAAGGTTTCCTGCAGTTAGATGGCGTCCGGGTCTCGGCCCTCAACGCTTGTGCTCTCTTCGCGCCCTCGTGGCCGATGCTGCATCGCCTCAGAACTGCGGCTAGCCTTTGAAGGACGCACGATGAAACAACTCACGAGGATCACCTTCGACCCTGCCGTAATGGGGGGCAGACCCTGCATCAGAGGGATGCGAGTCACGGTGGGAATGCTTATCGGACCGCTGGCGGCCGGCCGCAGCGAGGACGAGATTCTTAAGGCCTATCCATATCTGGAGGCAGAGGATCTTAGGGAGGCGCTTGCCTATGCAGCCTGGCGCGTGGAGGAGACCGAGGTTCCGCTGGCCAATCCATGAAGCTGCTGAAGCGGCGCGAGGTTCGGTGAGGCGAGAGAGTGGGGATGCGGACATCCCTTCCTCGGGACCAGCGCAGCGCCTCCCTCGCTATAACCAAAGTCATAGCCCCGCGACCGCCTTTATGCCTTAGGCTCCTAACCTCAGGCATATTGACACCGGGGTGACAGCCACCACCAAGCCCGGCCACGTCGTGTTGTCCAACGCACAGGGAGGGCGATGGACAAGTTCGACCGCATCTACGATCTGCATCGGATCTTCTCCGGGCGCCGCACGGTCATTGCCCTCGAGGATCTGAAGGACAAGTTGGGCGGTTGCTCCCGCTCGACGGTGATGCGGCTGATCGCTCTGTTGCGCGATCGGCTCGGCGCCCCGGTGGCGTTCGACCGCGACCTCGACGGCTACCGCTATGAGCCCGCTCCCGACGGCCGTGCCTTCGAGCTGCCCGGTCTCTGGTTCAACGCGCAAGAGCTGCAGGCCCTGCTCGTCTTCCACCGCTTCCTCGAAGGCCTGGAGCCGGGCCTGCTGGCCGAACATCTGGCGCCGCTGTCCAAGCGCTTCGCCGAGCTCCTGGAGCACAAGCGGCTCGGGCTGTCGGAAGCCGCGCACCGAATCCGGATTCTGGGCATGGCCGCCAGGACGGTCGGAGAATCGTTCCGGGTTCTGGCGAGCGCCACCCTGCAGCGGCGCCGCTTGCGCCTCAAATACCACTCGAGGAGCAAAGACGAGATCACCGATCGCGTGGTCTCCCCCCAGCGGCTCACGCGCTATCGGGACAACTGGTACCTGGACGCGCGCGATCATCTCCGCAGGGCGCTCCGCAGCTTCTCGGTCGATCGCATCGAAGACGCGGCCGAGCTGGAGGAGCGGGCCGAAGACGTTCCCGACGCAATCCTGGACGAGTATTTCGCCACCAGCTACGGCATCTTGTCCGGCAAGCCCACCAAGACCGCCGTTCTCCGCTTCTCGTCGACGCGGGCTCGCTGGGTGGCCGATGAGCGCTGGCATCCTCGGCAGATCGGGCAGTTCCTCACCGATGGAAGGTACGAATTGCGTATCCCCTATCGGGACGCACGGGAACTGGTGATGGACGTACTACGGCATGGGGCCGAAGTAGAGGTGGTTGCCCCGGAAGGGTTGCGACAGGCCGTAACTGGTGAGCTCGCGCGGGCGTTGGCGCAGTACGGTGCCGACGGAGCGCCAAGATGAGCCGCAGCCCCAAGGGCAAGAGAGCCAAGGAGAGCCTCACGGAAGATGAGCCGTCGGCGGTAGAGGCGTTCCTGCGCGGATTGAGCCAGGAGGCCCTGGTGAAGCTCGTTCTCGAACGCGCCAAGGACGACGAGACGCTGGCCGCGTGGCTCCTCGTCAAGGCACAGAGCAAGGGCATCCGCAGCCCGAAGGCGGCCCTTCGCACGGTCGAGCGTGCGTTCCAGCTCGACGGCCATCTCGACTATCACGATACCCCGACCTATATCGCGCAGGCCGAACAGGCGGTCGACCTCCTCGAAGCGATGCTCAAGGCCTGCGACTGGAGCGCCGCCGCCGATCTGAGCGAATACGCCTTACGGCTGGGATTTGCCGCCATGGAACGGATCGATGACTCCGACGGAGGGTTCGGGATGACGCTCCAACGGGTCGCGGATATCCATGCCCATGCCTGCTCTCGGGGTGGCATTCCGGCGCTGCAGCTCGCCGACCGGTTATTCGCGCTGCTGATGGACGATCCATGGGATGTCATCGCGCCGGACGCATATCGCAAAGCGCTGGGCCGTGAGGCATTGGAGCGGTTTCGCGACAACGTGCGGCGCGAATGGGAGAAACTGCCGGCCCTGCGGGCGGACTCGCGCGACCGCGGCCACACCGGCAAGCGCTACGCGCTCACGGCGCTCATGCGATGGCTTGCCGCAGAGAGCCGAGACACCGATGCATTGATCGCGATCGAACAGCGCGATCTGTCCCACCCGGGCGCGTTTGTGCGCATCGCCGAG
>JBGPMS010000135.1:0-12968 GCA_041487115.1 Gammaproteobacteria bacterium | reverse complement strand
TCGCCTGCAGGAGGCGTTCCAGGGCTACGTGCTGCGCGGCGAGCCGGAGGTGGTCGAGCGCATCGGCGGCGGCGCAAGCGTGGACCCGCAGCGGCGCTTGCGCATCTACGCCGACGCCTATCGCCTGCGCCTGGTCGAAGCCCTGGCCACCGACTTCGAAGCGCTGCGCGCGCTATTGGGAGACGAGGCATTCAACGCCGCCTGCCACGCCTATGTGCAGGCCACGCCTTCGATCTTCCGGAACGTCCGCTGGTATGGCGCCGACCTGCCTGAGTTTCTGCGCGGCACGCAGCCGTGGTCACAGCAGCCGGCTGCGCACGAGGTTGCGCTGTTCGAATGGACGCTGACGCTGGCGTTCGACGCGGCCGACGATCCGGTGGTCCACTTCGAGGATCTGGCTCAGCTTCCGCCGACGCGGTGGCCGGTGCTGGGGTTCGTGCTGCACCCGTCGGTGCGGCTCATCCAGCTTCGCACCAATGCGCCGGCTCTGCGCAAGGCGACAGACGCCGGTGAGCCGCTGCCCGAGCCCGAGGTGGACGACGAACCGAGGTCGTGGCTGATCTGGCGCAAGGAACTGTCTGCGTGTTTCCGCTCGCTGAGCGAACCGGAGTCTTGGGCACTGTCCGCAGTCCGGGACGGCGCCAACTTCACGCAGCTGTGCGAAGGTCTGTGTCGCTGGTTCACGCCGGAAGACGCCGCGCCCCAGGCCGCCGCTCTGCTGCGGCAGTGGGTGGATGACGAGCTGATCAGCGACCTGACTGCCGAGACCTGAGGCCTCCTAAGGACTCATCGCTCGTACTTCCGCCTGTACCTGGACAGATTTTTTCTTTCCGTTCTGCTCGAGGATCAGCGTCAGCGGCACGCGCGCGCCCGGTTCGAGGGGATGGGTGATATCGAACAACATGATGTGATTGCCGCCGGACTGCAGCCGCAGGCTCTGGCCGGCTGGCAGATCCAGCCCGTCCAGGCGGCGCATCTTCATTACCCCGCCGTCGTTCGACATCGAGTGGATTTCGGCCGTCTTCGCGGCCGGGCTGCGCACGCCCACGAGGCGGGCGCCCGCCCGGCTGCGGATCTCCATGTACACGCCCGCGACCTTTTGCCCCGGCACGGTTGCCCGTGCCCAGGCGTCTTTGACCTCGGTGGCAGCGTCCGCGTGTGCAAGAGGGATGGCCGACGCAGCCACGCATAGGGTAAAGACGACGGCCAGGAACCGGGGTGCGCGGCGCGGTGTCAGTGAATGATCCATGAGTTTGTTCGAGCACAGTGATCGAGGAGGAAGCGCATCGCCGGAGGGCACGGGTCACGCTCAGTTATAATTGTAATTTCTTTCGCGAGCATGATTCGTCCCTCCTTGGCTTTATCTCTGCTGCTTTTTGTCGCACCCTGGTTCGCTGCAGCCGGACCTCACCCTACCCTCTCCCAGAGGGAAAGGGACCTTATCTCTGCTGGGGAAAGGGATCTTGTGTCTGCCCCGCCAGTTGCCGCGAAATCCTGGCTCGTGCTCGACTACCAGACCCGTCGTGTCATCGCCAGCCGCAATGCCGATGAGCGCGTGGAGCCGGCCTCGCTCACCAAGCTGATGAGCGCCTACTTGGTGTTCAACGCGCTCAAGCAGAAGCAGATCGCGTTGGCCCAGACGCTGCCGGTGTCGAAGCGGGCCTGGAAGATGTCAGGCTCCCGCATGTTCATCGAGCCGAACAAGCCGGTAACGGTGGACGAGCTGCTGCGCGGCATGATCGTGCAATCCGGGAACGACGCCACTGCCGCGCTGGCCGAAGGCGTGGCCGGCAGCGAGGACGCCTTCGTCCAGGCGATGAACGCACAGGCTACGCGCCTGGGGCTGACCCAGACGAAATTTGCCAACGCGACGGGACTGCCGGATCCGCATCACTATTCCACCGCCAGCGACCTGGCGCAGCTCGCCGTCGCGGTGATCCGGGACTTCCCCGAATACTTCCCGTTGTACTCGCTCAAGGACTACACCTACAACCGCATCACGCAGCGCAACCGGAACGAGCTGCTGTTCCGCGACCCGTTCGTGGATGGGATCAAAACCGGCTACACTGAAAGCGCCGGCTATTGCTTGATCGCAACCGCCCGCCGCGAAGATCGGCGGCTGCTGGCGGTGGTCACCGGCGCGGCCTCGGAAGGAGCGCGTGCGATGGAAGCGCAGAAGCTGCTCAACTACGGGTTCCAGTACTACGAAACGCTGAAGCTGTATCCGAGCGGCACCGCAGTGGCGGAGATCCCGGTATGGAAGGGCAGCGAAAAACGGCTGAAGGCCGGGTTCATCCAGGACTTCTTCGTATCCATCCCCAAGGGCCAGCGCGCACTGCTCACCGTCAAGCTGGAGAGCATGCAGCCGCTGATCGCGCCCGTCAGCCCGCAGCAGGCGGTGGGCGTGTTGCGCGTTACCTACGGCGACAAACCCTACGGGGAGTTTCCAGTGGTCGCCCTGGAGCGCGTCGGCGTAGCCAACATGTTCGTGCGTGCCTGGGACAGTCTGCGGCTGTTGTTCCAGTGATGCGATCCAACGGCCCGTCGCCACACTTGACCCCCGTTCATTCACCACCCGGACACAGCTGATGGACCTGACCTCTCTCTCCGACCAGAGCGTGGTTTACCTCAACGGCAGTTACATGCCGCTGTCGGAAGCCCGTGTTCCCGTACTGGATCGCGGGTTCATCTTCGGCGATGGGGTGTACGAGGTGATTCCGGTCTACTCGCGGCGACCGTTCCGAATCGAGGGGCACCTGCAGCGCCTCGACCGCAGCCTCGAGGGCATCCGGCTCCCCGCTCCCCATACTCACGCGCAGTGGACCGAGATCATCCGCGAGCTGATCCGGCGCAGCCCGCACGAGGACCAGAGCTTGTACCTGCAGGTCACGCGTGGTGTGGCGAAGCGCGACCACGCATTTCCCAAGAACGTGCCGGCCACGGTGTTCCTGATGACCAATGCCCTGTCGACCCCCGCCCCGGATGCAGTGAACCAGGGCGTCGCCGCGATCACGGCAGCGGACAACCGCTGGCTGTCCTGCGATCTCAAGACCATCGCACTGCTGCCCAATGTCTTGCTGCGGCAACTCGCGGTGGACGCCGGTGCGATGGAGGCGCTGCTGCTGCGCGACGGCTGTCTGACCGAGGGCGCCGCGAGCAACATATTCGTGATCAAGGACGGCGTGCTGCTCAGCCCGCCCAAGAGCCGGCTCATCCTGCCCGGCATCACCTACGACTTGATCCTGGAGCTGGCGCACGCGCACGGCATCCCGTGCGAGGTGCGGGAGGTGTCGGAGGCCGAAGTCCGCTCGGCGCAGGAGCTATGGCTGACTTCCTCCACGCGAGAGGTGCTGGCGATCACCACTCTGGATGGGAAGCAGGTGGGCGATGGCAGGCCCGGACCGGTGTTCCGCCAGATGTACGCCCTGTTCCAGGAGGTGAAGGCGCAGGTTCGGCGCGCGCCCGAGCATCTGGTGCATGCCTGACCCGTCCCTCATCGACTATCCGCTCGACTTTCCCATCAAGATCATGGGGAAGAACGGGCCGGGGTTTGCCAACGCTATCGTAGAGATCGTGCGGCGCCATGCCCCCGACCTCGACGCGGCGAGTGTCGAGTTGCGCCGGAGCAAGAAGAGCAGCTATCTCAGCATCACCTGCACCATTCGAGCCGTATCGCGGGAGCAGTTGGATGCGTTGTATACGGAGCTCAACGATCAAGCGGATGTGGTGATGGTGCTTTGAAACGGTGAAGGGTAAAGAGTGAAGGGTGAAAACCAGATCGCCGGCGATGCGCCACTCCCTCTCCCCCGGCAGGGGGAGAGGGTCGGGGTGAGGGGGATCTCACCCTTCACCCTTCACTCTTCAATGCTGGTGAAGCGCCTTGGCCTCGTCGACTACGTCGAGACCTGGGAAGCGATGAAAGCCTTCACCGCCTCTCGCAGCCTGGCGACGGCGGACGAAATCTGGCTGCTCGAGCACACGCCCGTATATACGTATGGCGTGGCCGGCCGTGCCGAGCACCTGCCGCCTGCCGACAGCGTGATTCCAGTGATCAAGGTGGACCGGGGCGGTCAGGTCACCTACCACGGACCGGGCCAGCTGGTGGCCTACGCGCTGGTGGACCTGCGCCGGCGGGGCTTGAGCGTGCGGGACCTGGTCCGGGCGCTGGAGCAGGCCGTGTTAGACTTGCTGAGCGAGTTCGGGATCGTGGGCGACAGGCGCGCCGCTGCCCCCGGCGTCTACGTCCGGGGAGCCAAGGTCGCCGCGTTGGGGTTGCGCATCCGTCACGGCGCCAGCTATCACGGGTTGAGCCTCAACGTGGACATGGACCTGGCTCCGTTCCGCGCCATCGATCCGTGCGGCTACCCCGATCTCGAGATCACCCAGTTGCGCGATCTCGGCATCGCCGAGCCGGTGGAACGCATCGCAGAGCTGCTGGCCTCGAAGCTTGCACAGCGCCTGGACACAGCCGGAAAACAGCCATGAGCGATCTCACCGAGGGCCAGACCGGAGAGGCCAAGACGGCCCGCAATCCAGTCAAGGTCATCCCCATCACGCCGTTGAAGAAGCCGGAGTGGATCCGCGTCAAGGCGGGCAACAGCCAGGCCTTCTACGAGGTGAAACGGCGGCTACGCGAGCACAATCTGCACACGGTGTGCGAGGAAGCCTCCTGCCCCAACATCGGCGAGTGCTTCGGCAAGGGCACCGCCACTTTCATGATCCTGGGTGAGCTGTGCACGCGTCGTTGCCCTTTCTGCGACGTGGCCCACGGCCGGCCCAAGCCGCCCGACGCCGAGGAGCCGCTCAATCTCGCGCGCACCGTCGCAGCGATGGGACTCAAGTACGTCGTGATCACCAGCGTGGACCGCGACGATCTGCGCGACGGCGGAGCACAACACTTTGCGGACTGCATCCGCGCGCTACGCAGCCACTCGCCCGCGACCCGCATCGAGATCCTCACGCCGGATTTCCGTGGACGTCGGGAGAAGGCGCTGGACATGCTCGGAGCGGGCCTGCCGGACGTGATGAACCACAATCTCGAAACGGTGCCGCGCCTGTACAAGGTAGCGCGGCCGGGCGCCGACTATCGGTATTCGCTGGCGCTGCTGCAGGACTTCAAGCGGCGCTATGCCGGCATCCCGACCAAGTCGGGACTGATGGTCGGACTGGGCGAGACGGACGAGGAAATCCTGGAAGTGATGCGCGACCTGCGCACCCACGAAGTGGACATGCTGACCATCGGCCAGTACCTGCAGCCCACTCCCGGGCACTTACCGGTGCGGCGTTACGTCGAGCCCGCTCGGTTCAAGGACTTCGAGCGAGCAGCGCAGGAGATGGGCTTCCGCCACGCGGCCTGCGGCCCGCTGGTGAGATCCAGCTATCACGCGGATGAGCAGGCACACGCTGCTGGCGCCGCTTGAGGCAGCGCGGCGCGCGCTGCTGTGGAGACCCGCTAGCCCGAGCTTTGCACCGCAATCACCTCGAAGCCGCGTGACGCGTATGCCTGGTGGGTTTCCACCATCTGCGGCATTTCCCGCGCGCACACCGCACAGGTAGTCGCCCAGAAATTCACCAGCACCACTTTTCCGTGCAGATCGTCGGCCGCGATCCGCTCGCCCGCCAGCGTCGTGAAAGTGACTGGAGGTGCGGTCCGCGCGCGGTTGTAGAGGGTAACTGCCGCCACCACCGACAGCACGATCAGCGCGAAGCCCGCGAGCGCGGCCGCGCGCTTCGGCGCTGCGAACGCCTTCACTTCCCACCCCGAAGGCGCGCGCTCGCCGGCTCGCTCCGCCGGAGCCGATGCAGCAGGCATGCGGCATAATGCCGCGCAATGCCGTTAGTCTCTCGGCTCGGAAACAAATCTCGTCCTCATCGTGTCCTGCGCAGCTCGACCGGATCTTTCGACCAGGCTATGGCTGCTGTATGTGGCCGCGGCGGCCAGCTTCCTCACTACCCTCGAGCTCCCCTACGTCGGGGAAGAAGGGGTGTACACGATCAGCTCGCTCGAGATGTGGCTGAGCCGCGATTTCCTGGTCTCCACGCTGTACGGCGCAGTCTACGGCCGTCCGCCGCTGTACAACTGGGTGATCATACCGGTCGCCAATCTGTTCGGCTGGGACCACGTGCTGGCTGCCGCTCGCCTGGTCACCGCGGTGGCCACCGTCCTGACCGGTCTGGTGCTGGCCTGGCTGGCCGTAAAGCTCACGAGCAACCGCGTTCTCGCCGCCCTCGCGGCACTCATTTATCTGTCCGGCGATGCCCTGTTCTATCGCGGATGGCTCGCCTACAGCGACCCGCTCTTCAGCCTGTTCGTGTTCTCCGCCATCGCCTGCCTGTGGGTCGGGCTGCACGAGGACCGTCCTGTACTGGTCTGGCTGGCGGTCGCGGCGGCGACCTGCGCATTCCTGACCAAGGTGCAGACGGCCTATCTGTTCTACGGGATCAGCCTGCTGGTACTGTGCGCCAGACGCGACTACCGGGCGCGTTTGCTCCGGCCCTGGCCCATCTTCGCCCACGTCGCGGGCGCGGCAGCCTTCCTGCTCTGGCACTATGTGGCGACCAGCGGTGCGAATCTGCAGGACACTTCCCACCACCTTCTCCACAAAGCCACCACGGTCGACCTGCGCGAATATCTGCGGCAACTCGCCCTGTTCCCGCTCGAGACGTTGGTCCGCTTCCTTCCGGCCAGCGCTCTCGCGGCCTGGTTCTGGTACCGCCACCACCGGCAGCCACTATCCGATGGGGGCGCCGCAGACGGCTTCCCGCTCACCCCGCTCGTCTGGCTCCTGGTACTCAACTGGCTTCCCTACTGGCTGGGTCCGCAGTCGCATATCCGCTACGTCCTGCCCCTGTATCCGTTGTTCGCGCTGCTGCTCGCGTGGCTCGTCTCGCGGACCGGCGCTGCGCGCATCAAGCAAGCAGCGTATTGGCTCGCCGCAGCCATCGCGCTGAAATATGCGTTCGGCCTATGGGCCTTTCCCGCGCACCAGCACAAATATCGCGGCGACCAGATCGCCGCGGCAGCACGCATCGAACAGCGCAGCGAAGGCTTCCCGACATACGCCAACGACGACTCCGCAACCGGGTTGGCGGTAACCGCGCGTATCGACGAACGCCGCTACCCCAGGGCGCCGCTGGTCCGTCCGCCGCGCGAATGGACCGACGGGTTCGTGCTGAGCTACTCGCCGGATCAATCGCTGGGAGAGGTGGCCGAGGTCGTGACCCTGCGCAACGACAAGATCTACCTGTTGTGCCGCGGCGCCGCCTGCCGCTGAATACGCCGGGCCATCTAAGGCTCGGCGTAGGTCCAGAAATGATGCAGCAGGAAATTGAGGCCGGGGATCAGGAACAGCACGATTATCACACCCACGCGATACGGCAGGCCGAGCGCGGCCACCACGGTGGAGGTTCCCCAGCTCACCACTACCCCTACCAGCAGGACCACCACGAAGCGCACGGCGTTGCGCACAGAGAAGCGGCTCTCGAAGGTCCACAACGTCTGTAAGGTGTACGACAGCAACGCCGCGACGAGGAACGCGATGCTGTTCGCCGGTGCGGGATGCATGCCGACGCTGTCGACCAGAAGCACCGCGGCCGAATAGTGGAATACCGCGATCGAGAGCCCGACGATGGTGAACTTGATCAGCCGGCCAACGGGCATCCCGCGCGTGCGCCGCCATATCCCGCTGAGGTTCGGAACAGACAGGGTCAGCGGTCCGCAGGTAGGGCCGAATCCAAAGCGGGCGGAGGAGGAGACGCTGCACGCTCCTCTCGCTCGTAAGTCGCGCGCAAGATATAGATGGGGCGCTGCTTCGCCTCCTGGTAGAGGCGCCCGACATACTCGCCCAGCACGCCCAGTCCGATGAGCTGGACGCCGCCGAGGAACAGGATAGACACCAGCAGCGAGGCATAGCCGGGCACGTCCACGCCCTGGACGACGGTGCGCACCAGGATAAAGGTGGCGTAGGACAGCGAAATGGCGGAGATGATCAGGCCGAGGTAGGTCCAGACGCGCAGCGGCCAGGTGCTGAAGCTGGTCACGCCCTCGAGCGCCAGGTTCCACAGCCGCCAGCCGTTGAACTTCGAGCCGCCGATCTGCCGCGCCTCGCGCACGTATTCCACCGTCGCGGTGCGGAAGCCGACCCAGGCGAACAGGCCCTTCATGAAGCGGCGCCGCTCCGGCAGGGTGCGCAGCGCCTCCACCACCGGACGGGACAACAAGCGGAAATCGCCCACGTCCTCCGGGATCGCCTCGTCGGCGATACTGTTGTGGAGGCGATAGAACATCCCGGCGCTGAAGCGCTTGAACCAGGTATCGCTGCTGCGGTCGGCGCGCCGCGCCAGTACCACTTCATAGCCCTCGCGCCAGCGGGCGACCAGCCGGGGGATGACTTCGGGCGGATCCTGCAGGTCCACGTCGATGGGAATCACCGCATCGCCGCGCGCCGCGTCGATACCGGCGGTCAACGCAGCCTCCTTGCCGAAGTTGCGCGACAGATCCAGAACGCGGATGGCGGGGTTGCGCTCTTGCGCCTTGAGCAAGCGGCCGAGCGTCTCGTCCGTACTGCCGTCGTTCACGCACACCAGCTCGTAGTCGAGTCCGGGGATCGCTTCCAGCACCGGAACCAGGCGCGCGAAGAACGGCTCAACGGAACCCTCTTCGTTGCGCATCGGGCAGACGATGGAGAGAGTGGATCTGGGTTCTGCCGACATATTTCGCGGTGGAGGCTCCGCTCCGCCAGCTCCCCGTAAGGGTATTCAGCCGATCGGACGAATGCCCGGCATTATATGTCAGGCTCGAGCGGACCGGTCATGCCGACCGCGCAACGCTGGACTTGCGAGAGAACATGAACCTGCTATTCGATCCCTGGGCTCGATGATGCACGAGCTGAAAGGGTCGTCGGCTGAAAGTCAGGCCCAACCCTGAGCGCCAACCCTCAGCGCCGCTCACAGGTTCGTGTTACACTCGGCGTTAAATCGTAATACGGCAGAACCACCATGGCATTGACGGTCCGCCTTCCACCTCGCGTCGAGCAGGAGCTGAAGGCCTACTGTGTGACTCGACGCATCACCAAGAGCGACGCGGTGAAGGAGGCTCTGGAGCGCCTCTTGTCGGACGGCGCCAGCCAGGCAACACCGTACGAACTGGGAAAGCATGGCTTCGGCGCGGACGACAGTCAGAGCGGCGAGATTGCTCGAAACACGAAACGTCTGATCCAAGAACGCTTCCGTGCCAAGTCTCGTCGTTGATACGGGCTTCCTGGTTGCGCTTTACCTTCGCGGCGACTCGCTCCACGAGCAAGCCGTCCAGTTCCTCCAGAACAGTCGGGCACCGCTGTTGACCGCATCTCCGGTGGTGGTCGAAGCCTGTCACTTCCTCAACACTCGGGGCAAGGTCGAGCTGCTGAAGTGGATCGAGAAAGGTGGCCTCAGTGTGGCGGAGCTGCCGATCGATGCTTACCCGGTGCTCGCCGTACACCTCGAGAAGTACGCCGACCTCAACATCGACCTCGCGGATGCTGCCTTGATCTGGCTCGCTGAGCTGGTCGGCGAGTTCCAAATCCTGACCGTGGATCAACGGGACTTCGGCGCGTTTCGCATGAAAGGGCGGAAGCGGTTCGATCTGGTGCGGTGGTACCGCCGCTGATCGACTCGAATCCGCATCAGGTAGATCCGTGGCGAACAGCGAAGTGGTCCGGGTCATTGCTGACGATCGCGAGGCGGCGAGCCGGGTGGTAGAAACGTTGAGGCTTCACTCCGATTGTGAGGTCATGGTCAAGCGATTACGTTTGGGCGATTACCAAGTTGGCGGGCGGCTGCTCTTCGAGCAAAAGACGCTGTGCGATCTGGTTGCGTCGATCGTCGACGGCAGGTTTCTTCGCCAGGCGTGCCAGCTGGCACGTAGTCCCTTGCGCCCTGTTATCGTTCTTGAAGGGACTGCCCGCGACCTCGCGGAGTCGGGGATGAGCCGCGAAGCCGTACAGGGGGCGTTGATCACGGCTACGGTCGTGCTGGGCATTCCCCTGCTGCGCTCGCGCGATGCGACGGAGTCGGCAAAGCTCATTCTGTTCTCCGCCCGCCAGTTGTCTGCACTCGTGGGAGGTGCACTTCCTCGGATCGGATCACGACCAAAGTCGAAGCGAGCGCTCCAACTCCATATCCTCCAGGGGCTCCCGCATGTCGGCCCCGTTCGCGCCGGACGTCTGATCGATACGTTCGGGACCGTCGAAGCGGCGGTCACCGCGACGACGGAGCGGCTCTCACAGATCGAGGGACTAGGGCCGACACTCGCGCGCAAAATCCGGTGGTCTGTCGATGAGCCGATGGCATGTTACGCCACGCGGCTTAAGGTAGGTTAGAGGTTCAGGATTCGAAGGCTTCACGCCCACCTCCGGCGCTGATCAGCCGCGCAGTCCCGTCCATGCGGCGGTAAGTGGCTCGCGGATCGAAGGTGCGCTGGTACGGCCGCTGATCGACTCGAATCCACGTCGGTCAGGTGCGTGGCGACCAGCGAAGTGATCCGGGTCATTGCTGATGATCGCGAGGCGCCAAGCCGGGCGGTAGGTGCGTTGAGGCTTCGCTCCGATTGCGAGGTCGTGGTCAAGCGATTACGTTTAGGCGACGGAGTGCTCGATCTTGACCGACACCGGCGTGCGTGTCCCCCACGTGCGGTGCGTAGCAGGTCGGCTGAGCCACAAGGCGATAGTTCTGGCCCCAGCTATTCCAGCAGCGGGCCCTCGTTATAGACCGAGTTATCCAGATCCAACCCGAGAGACTCGCGGGCAGACGGCACATTCTTGAATTCCGCCCAGCTGTTCCGATCCGACGCCTTGCTCGCCAACGAGAAGATCTCATCGACGATGCTGTCATGGAGCGCTTGATCCACTGTTACCCCCATCGCCATTCGGGCCGAGGTATCGAGCCGCCTTCGCCCAATAGTCGGCCCACCGCAGGAATCGCCCGTCCTTCGCCGCTACGCAATGCATGAACCATCGTGGCGGGGGCGCGAAGTCTGAGCACAAGGGCAGATCCGGATAGGTGAGGTCGGCGGCATGGCCACGGCCCGTCTTGTACATGTGACAGGGTAACTGCGGGGTGTTCCCGCAGTCCTCGCCCATGACCTGATGTGCGAACGCACCACCATAGAGGTGGAACCCGAATCCCAATGCGCGATGGGCACCGCCCGGGCCGCCGTATGCTGGGGCAGGTCCAACGTCTTGGGCGAGCTTAGCAGGCGCGTGACCGCGGCCGACAGCGCGCACAAACCCGCCGCGCTGTGCGCTGACTGTCCTACTTGGACGTCCCAAGCCCTCCGGCGGACGGTCCTCGCGTGCAGCGGGGCACGCCGCAGCATGCGACGGATCACGTCGCGGGCCAAGCCGCGTTCCCGCACCCGATAGTAGTCGCCGGCAAGCATACCGTCTGGCGCTCGTCGCTCGCGGGCCAGCCCGACATCTCGACTTGAGCCTACCCTCGCTACGTGATATGTTTTAAAGGTCGATCTTTGCGTGGGGGATCGGCCTTTTCAATATCGTTTGGCGCCCTGGCCTTTGCCGAGGCTCTGGCATGCCCTGCGTAGACCGACTTGTTTTTTCCGCGCCAACCGTTGCGGCGACTCATGGGAGGGCGGTTGTGCCCGCTTCGCCCAAGATTTCCGTCATCATTCCGACCTACAATCGACGGCACATTCTGCCGCGCACGATCGCAAGCGTGCTGGCGCAGGATGAGCCGGACTTCGAGCTCATCGTGGTCGACGACTGCTCGACGGACGATACCCGCGCCTATCTCGCCTCGCTGACGGACCCGCGGATCCGTGTGGTCGCACCGCCCCACAATGGTGGAACGGCCGCTTCCCGCAATCTCGGGCTCGAAGCCGCACGCGCCGAGGTGGTTGCGCTGCTCGACGACGATGACATCTATCTTTCGCGGCGGCTCTCGGCTCCGCTCGAGATCTTCGCGCGCGAGCCCGATGTCGTGGCCACCGTATCCTCGTCCATCAAGCTCGATAGGAAGGGCACTCAGTATGTCCGGATGCCGGAACTGAAGCTCGCCCCGCAGGCGTTCGAATGGGCGCTGCTTTGCGATCTGATCGGGATCGAGGGAACGAGCATCACGGCACGCCGGGCCGACGCAATTGCCATCGGCGGCTTTCGCGCCGGCATGAAGTGGATCGACGATCGCGAATTTCTGATCCGGCTCGCACGGCGCGGTAGCGGGTGGTTGCTGGCGGAGACGCTATGGCAGAAGCATTGGTCGGACGACGGACAATCCAACCAGTGGGCGGAGGCCGGAAAAAGCCTGCTCGACTACGCCGCCGCCTGTCCTGAATTGACAGCGCGCTACCACAAGCTCGGGTCCTATTTCGCAACCAAGGTGTTGATCTCCGACCTTCGCCGTGGCCTCTTCAGCGCGTTCCGACGCGACCTCAGGGACTTCATGCGCGCGGGACTGATCGACGGGAGTATCGCGCGCATGTGGCGCGACCACGTCGAGGTGCGGACCTACCGGCGGAGCATGAGAAACCAGGCCGCCTTGGCCGCTCTCAAAGGACCGCCGGCGAGCTGGTCCTGATCTGCAATCTCGCTCGCGCCGGGCCCGCGCGCGAGGACGATCGGGCCCTCCTCGCTCATGCGAGAGGCCGCGCGCCCTCAGGCATGTCCGCGACGATCGCGTCCAGCCCCCGGAGCGCACGCACACGTTGCGAGTGCAGCACCTCGTCGAGCCGGCCCTGATTCTCCGGCAGGCGACTGCGATCGTTGTCCTTGTGCCACAGGTGAAACACCGGGGCCGCGAAGCGGGCGCTCTTGTGCTTGACCCCGGCGTGCAGCAAGCGGATCACCAAGTCCGAGTCTTCCAGCCCCCACCCCGAATAGGATTCGTCCACTCCGTTGACCCGCACCAGGTCCGACCGCCAGGTGGACAGGTTGCAGGTCTTCACGCCCTCCCACCGCTGCGGGTGGCGCTTGCGG
>JBGPMS010000134.1:0-12972 GCA_041487115.1 Gammaproteobacteria bacterium | reverse complement strand
CCGCAGCCAGATGCATCTGCCGAGCCGCGGTCCGCAGCCCCAGCGGATCAGGGGAACCATCGGGCTGGTCGTGCCCGATCTCACCGAGTTGAAGCAGCGCCTGGACAAGGTCGCGCCGGCCCTGGAGGGAACCCGGTTCCGCTTCGCCGACAACGGCACCGACGTGGCCGTCACCTGCCCCTGGGGCAACCGCTTTCGCTGCCATGCGCCGGCTCCGGAATTCGGCTCGGTAGACCTGGCGATGCCCTATATCGAGTTCGATGTGCCCGCCGGCGCCGCGCCTGGCATCGCGCGCTTCTACTCCGAGATCATGGGAGCGGCGGCCGAGGTCGTTCGCCGCGACCAGGCATCCGCGGCGTCGGTCTGCGCAGGCCGGAGCCAGCGCCTCGTCTTCCGCGAGACCGTTGAGCCGCTACCGCCCTACGACGGCCACCACATCCAGATCTACATTGCCGGCTTTTCGGGACCGCATCGCCGGCTGCTCGACCGGGGTCTGATCACCATGGAGACCGACGAGCACGAGTGGCGGTTCATGGATATCGTCGACCCGGCGACGAATCAGGCGCTCTTCACCGTCGAGCACGAGGTTCGCAGCCTCAAGCATCCCCTGTATGGGCGCCCGCTGGTCAACCGCAACTCGGCCCAAACCAACCGAGCCTATATCCGCGGCCAGGACGCCTTCCGCGGGACCTATTAGTCCGAGGTCGGCCTGAAACGAAAGAGGCAGGGTTTCCCCTGCCTCTTTCGCATCGGCTGGAAGCCGCTTACTTCGTCGGCTCAGCCGGAGCGGCCTTCTTCTTCTTGCTCTTCTTCTTGGGCGCCGCCTTTTCTTCGTCGGCAGCGCGGCCGGGCTTGGCCATGTCCCCGCCGCTCTTCACCGACTGCTTGGTGTCATCGGCAGCCCGGCCAGGCTTTTGGGACCCAGGCTGGGCGGTATAGGGCTTCTCGTCGGCCGCAAGGGCACCGAACGCGACCGCCGCAAAGGCACTGGCGATCAAGGCGATCAGGAGCTTTCTCATTAGGAATCCTCTCTCTATCGGTTAGGGAATGACACAGCGGACTGTGCCGCTTACAACAACGCCCCGCGTCCCACGGGGTTGACGTGGATGGAGGATCCGCACGACGGCATCTGTCGGGACCGTCCTGAGCCGTGCTGCCGCTGGACCGGCGGACCGCTTCGGATCGCGCAGGTGTCATATGCAAGCTACACCAATACGCCTGTCATGAGCGGCGGACGGCCCGGCCTCGGCGCCTTCGTAACTGCCGTGCCACCCTGCCGTCAGATCGAATCCAGGAACCGGATCAGGGCCTCGCGATCGGCCTGGCTCAAGTTCATGAACGCCTCCCGGGAGGCTGCCGCTTCGCCCCCATGCCAGAGGATCGCTTCCGCGGCGTTGCGCGCGCGGCCGTCATGCAGCATGGCGGTGCTGCCGTTGACCGTCGCGGACAGCCCCAGCCCCCAGAGCGGCGGCGTACGCCAGTCGCGCGGCCCGGCCTGGAAGTCGGGGCGGCCGTCGGCCAGCTCCTCGCCCATGTCATGCAGCAGCAGGTCGGTATAGGCGCGGAAGGTCTGGTTGGCAAGCTGCGGCAGGGGCGGGAATGCGCGTGCGGTCTTCATTTCGGGCATGTGGCATGCAGCGCACTTTGCCTCTGAGAACACGGTTTCGCCGCGCCGCACCTGCGGGTCGCTCATGTTGCGGCGCGCGGGCACCGCCAGCCCGCGCAACCAGAACTCCAGTGCGTCCAGCTCGTGATCGATGATCTCGGGCACGTTGCCGGGCAGCTCGCGCCCGCAGATGTCCTGGATCGGCGGACAGTTCTGATCCGGGTACAGCTTCGAGGCGACGCCCATGTCGCCGATGGCGGCAGCGGCTACTTGTTGCTTGAGGCTGGGTTGATTCGCCTTCCAGCCATAGCGCCCCAGCGCTTCCCGCTGGTTGATCGCGTCCCACACGGTGTTGACCCGCCCATTCAGCCCCTGCTCCCTCTGGTGCTGCGCCAGGGCACGGATGGCTTCCTCCGGCACGGCGTCCAACAGTCCCAGGCCGAAGATCGGCTGCGTCATGCGCAGCGAGGTCATGACCTCCGGACCGAGCGGGCCGAAATTGAGGTTCTCGATGCGCAACCTCGGCTTGCGCAGCGTAACCTGTTCACCATCCGGGAACGAGACGACGCTTTCCTCCCAATCGAGAAAGAGGTCCGCCTCTTGTGGCACCCGCTCGCGGGAATAGGCGAAGTCGACGCTCTGACCCTGCAGGGCACGATTCTGGATCTGGTCCCCGTAGTTGGGGTGCGGCTTGGGGCCGCCATGCGGGTCCTGGCCAGGAACGGACAAGCGCACGAGGATGGACAGCAGCTGCTCGTCGGCACGCTGCGGCGGACTGCCGCGCCCATCCCGCACGTGGCACTCGGAACACTGGCTGGCGTTGAATGTCGGCCCGAGCCCCCAGTCGCCGTTGAGCGAGACGACCGCCGCCCACTTGCGGTGAAAAACGTTGCGCCCGAACAGGAAGGCCTGCCGCTGCTTCATGTTGAGAACCGGGGCCGGTTCGGTGTAGGCGGTCTGATCCGCCCGTTCGATGGTGAAGGAACCGGCGGAAAGCGCCGCGCCCGGTTCCGCCGTCTCGCCCGCTGAAGCGCTGACGGCGAGCGCGGGAAGCGCCAGCCAAAGCAGCCGGAACGCGTAAATGAGCTCAGTCTTGTCCATGGTTGCCGTAACTTAATGTACGGCGCGCCAGGACGCAACCCGCCAGCTGCGGTACCGGAGTCATGAGTCCGTCATGGCACGGCGCCATTCACACCCGGCGCCATTGTGGCGGCGCTGGGCTTCGACTAGCATTCCACCCGTCAACCACCGCTTCAGAGGAGGCAGTCATGGCCGAGCCGAAAAACCCCTATGCCGCACCGTCTGCGCACGTCGCGGATGTCTCCGGATCGGTCGACGACGGCCAGTTGATCGACGGCGGCCAGACCGTTCCCTCCGGCAACGGATGGCAATGGATCGTCGACGGGTTCAACCTGTTCAAGCTGAATCCAGGCATCTGGATTGTCAACTTGATCATCTTCCTCGTGCTCTTGATGGTCCTGGCGTTTATCCCGTTCATCGGTCAGCTCGCGACGTATATCCTGTTTCCCATCTTCAGCGGCGGCCTGATGCTCGGTTGCCACGCGTTGACGCACGACGAGCCGCTCGAGGTGGGCCATCTGTTCGCCGGCTTCCGCGAGAAGGCCGGACCGCTGGCGATGGTGGGCCTGCTCTATCTGGTGGGCCTGATCGTGATCATGCTCGTCGCTTCCGTATTCGTGGGCTTCGGGCTGATCGGCGCCCTGTTTACCGGTGCGCGGCCAGCCATGAGCCTGACGATGATGTTGCTCGCGGTGCTGTTGGTGGTGGGGCTGTCGGTCCCCCTGGCGATGGCGATCTGGTTCGCGCCCGCGCTGGTGGTGTTTCACGACCTCCAGCCGATGGACGCGTTGAAACAGAGCTTCACCGGTTGCCTGAGAAACATCGTGCCGTTCCTCGTCTATGGCATCATGGGGCTGGTCATAGGCATCATCGCGACCATTCCCTTGGGCTTGGGCTGGCTGGTCTGGGGGCCCACACTGGTAGCCTCGATCTACACCGGCTATCGCGACATCTTCCTGCAGCACGCGTAAGCTCCTCGTCTGCACTCGCATGCACCGCTTGGGCGGTGCGTACGGCAGTTTCTTCCCCTGCTAAAACATGCTCGACACGGCGCGCGATATCCCCACGCCCGAAGGCATCGAGTTGACCCTGCGCCTGGCCGGCCCGGTGGCACGGGCGCGGGCCTGGACCGTCGATGTGCTGGTGCGGGTGGCCGTGTTCATCGTCGTGAGCATCCCGCTCAGCATCCTCGGCGCAGTCGGAGCGGGCGTCATGTTCGTCCTCTGGTTCGCCCTCGAGTGGCTTTACCCGACGGTGTTCGAGGTCTACTTCGGCGGCGCCACTCCCGGCAAGCGCATGCTGCGGCTCACGGTGCTGCATACCGACGGCACCCCGGTGGGACTGCCTGCCTCGCTCACGCGCAACCTGCTGCGTGCGGTGGACTTTCTCCCCGTCCTCTACGGCTTCGGCCTGCTCACGATGATACTGAGCCGCGACTTCCAGCGCCTGGGCGACATCGCCGCCGGCACCGTGGTGGTATATCGCGAAGCGGACTTCCAGCACAGCGCCATTCCGCAGGCGGCACCCTTGCCGCCGCCGATGCCGCTTAGCGCGGTGGAGCAGCGCACGGTACTGGACCTGGCGGCGCGCAGCCAGACGCTCACGGCCGAGCGCGCGGAGGAGCTGGCCTCGCTCGCCTCGCGCGTCACCGGCGCCCGTGAGGGAAGCGCGGCGCTGGGCCGTATCCTCTCGATTGCGAACTATCTGATCGGGCGGCGCTCGCCATGAAGCAACAGGCGTTCGAGGCTCACTATGGGGCGCGCTGGAACGAGTTCTCCGACTGGCTGAATCGCCGCAGCGCCAAGCGCCCCAAGAGCGATGCGGCGCCTGCCGTCGACCCGATGGAGGTGCCAGCGCGCTACCGGGAGTTATGCCAGCAGCTGGCGCTCGCGCGCGACCGCCAGTACAGTGCCGACCTCATCGAGCGCCTGAGCCGCCTGGCGCTGGCTGGCCACCAGACTCTGTACGGGGCGCGCAGCCAAGGCCTGGAGCGCATGTGGCAGTTCCTGCGCGCCGGGTTCCCCCGTGCAGTGCGCCGCGAAATTCGCTTCGTAGGGGTGGCGGCGGTGCTGTTCTTCGGTCCGTTGCTGCTGCTGACCTTCGCCATTCCTCAGCACCCCGACTTCGCCTACGTGGTGCTGCCGGCGGAAGTCCTGGACAGCGTACAGAGCATGTACGGCGACGGCGTCAAGCACCTCGGCCGCAAGCGCGAAGCCGATACCGACGTCGCCATGTTCGGCTACTACATCTTCAACAATGTGCGCATCGGCTTCCAGACCTTCGCCGGCGGTCTCGTGTTCGGCCTCGGTGCGATCTTCTATCTGCTGTACAACGGGCTGTTCATCGGCGCCATCACCGGGCACATCGTCCACTCAGGGCTGGCCACGAACTTCTTCTCCTTCACTTCCGGACACAGCGCGTTCGAATTGACCGCCATCTGCCTGTCGGGCGCCGCGGGCCTCAAGATCGGCTACGCGCTGGTCGCTCCGGGACGATTGACGCGCGGCGCCGCGCTGCGTGCGGCGGCCGCCGAGGCCATTCCGCTGGTCGCGGGAGTGGCCGGCATGCTGCTGATCGCCGCGGGGATCGAAGCGTTCTGGTCTCCGCGCACGTTCCTGCCGCCAGCGGTCAAGTACGCACTGGGCGGCGTAATGTGGCTGGTCCTGCTGCTGTACTTCGCTTTCGCCGGGCGCGAACGTGCAGCTTGACCAGCTGTCGGTGGTGCTGCGCCAGCGCAACCCGTTCGAGGCGATCGATCTGGGCTTCGCCATGGTGCGCGAGTGGTGGCGCGGCATCTATGCCGCCTGGCTGCTGGTGTACGTCCCCCTAGCGGCCGCGGCTTGCCTGCTGCTCCCCCCGGTATGGGCGGCGGGACTGGTCTGGTGGCTCATGCCGGCGCTGGACCGCATCATCCTGCACGTGGTCGCAGACGAGGTGTTCGGCTCCCACCCGCGCCTGCGCGACACTCTGCGCTCCTACTTCTCGTATGCGCGCAATGGCCTGCTCCTGTCTCTGGTGCCGCTGCCGTTCCTCCGCCTCTCGATGACCCGCTCTTTCAATCTGCCCGTCCGGCAGCTCGAGAACGCGCGCGGGGAGATCGCGCGGTTTCGCGGAAAGCAGTTGCGCAGCCGGATGTGGACGCAGGCTGCCGCACTGACCGTCGTTTGCCTCCTGTTCGAAGCGGTCGTCTTTTTCTCGCTCGCCGGCCTGTACGACCTGCTGGTGCCCGCTGCCACCCAGGATTCGTTCGCTCCCTTCACGCTGTTCCAGGAGACGCCGAACGCGTCCCGCGCCCAGCTGCTGGCCGGGCTCTATCTGGTCGCGGTCGCACTGGTCGAACCGCTGTACGTGGCCGGCGGATTCGCGCTGTATCTCAACCGCCGCACGGCACTCGAAGGCTGGGATCTCGAAGTTCAGCTGCGTCGCATCGCGCAGCGCACCGACCAGGCGGACTCGGCGCGCTCGGAGCCAGCCGAGCCTGCGGTCAAGACGCTGCTCGCGCTCGCTGTCGGGGTCACTTTCTTGATCGCCATGCCGGGCCCGTCCCGCGCGCAGGACGCGCCTGCGCAGGAGCCACAGGTGCAGCAGGCTGCCCCCTCCCCGCCAGCGCGGAGCCGTGCGGCGCAGGAGATCAAAAAGGTGTTGGAGCAGCCGCAGTTCCAGGAGTACGAAGTGCAGACGCTGCTCGAACCGCTGCACAAATCCGAACCGAGACCCAAGCGCACCGATCTAGGCGGGTTCGCTTCCTTCGTCCAGTTCATCGCCGAGATCCTGCGCGGTGTCGCGTGGGTGGTGCTGGCGGCGGTGCTGCTGTTCGCGCTTTACTGGCTGTTGCGCCGGCTGGACTGGATCTCCACCCCGGCGCGCGGTAAGTGGACAGCGCCGTCCACGCTGTTCGGGCTCGACGTGCGGCCCGAGAGCCTGCCCGACGATGTGGCTGAAGCCGCGTTGCAACTGCTGCGCGCGGGTAATCTGCTGGGGGCGCTGTCGCTGCTGTATCGCGGCGCGCTGGTCACGCTCCTGCACCGCGACCACATCGAACTGGGCAGCGGCGACACCGAAGCCGACTGTCTGGACAAGACCCGCCAGCGGGTACCCGGCCCGACCTATGCCTACCTGGCGCGGCTGCTGATCGCGTGGCAAGGCGCCGCCTATGCGCACCGCATGCCGGCACGAGCCGAGGTCGAGCAGCTGGCCTCACAATGGCCGGGGTATTTTCGCGTCGACAGCGCATGAGCCCCCGCACCTTCTACCTCGCCGCGGCCGGGTTGATCCTGTGCCTGTCCGCCTACCTGTTCACCCAGAACTTCGCCTTCGTCAGGGAGCGTGTGTGGGTGGGATTGAGCGGGGAAGCTCGCGTCAACGGGCTGCTGGCGGCGCGCATGCTGCTCACGCGTATGGGCAGCCGCGTGCTGGAGAGCAGCGACCTCGCGCGGCTGGGACAGTTCGCCGCTGATGGCACCGTCTTCCTGGCGGCGGACCGCAAGGACATGGACCCCGCCAGCGCGACGCGGTTGCTCGACTGGGTGAGCGACGGTGGCCGCCTGGTCGTAGCGGCGCAGCGTAATCTCACCCGCGATCCGTTGATGGAGGCGCTCGGGGTTACGGTGAAAGACGACGAGCTCCGCAAGTCGGACCCGAAGGCGGAGGAAGTGGAGATGCCGGACGGCATGCGCCTGCGCGTGGAGGTGCTGCCCTCCGCCCGGCTGTATGACAACGACAACGCGGCGAGCTGGCGGCATGAGTCGCAAGGTGCGATCCGGATGCTGCAGATCCCCTACGATGACGGCTTTGTTACCGTGCTGTCGACCTTCCGGCCGTTCAACAACCGCGCCATCGGCCGGCTGGATCACGCGGAGCTGCTGTGGCATCTGGCGAGCGACGGCGGCCGGCCGGTGGAGGTATGGCTGGTGCGCCATCTCGACGCGCCGTCGCTGCCGCAATGGCTGGTCAAAAACGCCCTGCCCTGCATGGTCGCGCTCGGCGTGTTTCTGGCGCTGGCGCTGTGGCGGGCAATACCCCGCTTTGGCCCGCTGCAGCCGAACCCGACGCCGGACCGCCGCAGCCTGGTGGAGCACCTGGCGGCGATGGGGCGCTTCTACTCGATGCAGCGCCAGTTGCCTAAGCTGATCCGGGCCGTGCGCCAGGACGGCCTCGAGCTGCTGGGGAGCCGCGCACCCGAAACGCGAGGACAGGACGGCGCGGCCCGGCTCAAGTCGGCGGCGCGCCTCACCGGTCTGCGCCCGCGGGAGCTGCTGCAGGCTTTCACCGCTCCGGTCACGACGCCACACGAGTTCATCCTCGCGGTCCGCGTGTTGGCTGCGTTCCGCCAGCAGTTGACGCCGCACGGGAAGCCCGCCGAGCCACGGCGGCCGCGCGGCTGGCTGCCGTCGGGAGGCGACCGCAAGGACCGTCGCCGGGATCACAAAACGCGCGCAGAATTTGCCCGGGCCTTCCACGAGACCCGAGCGCACGCAAAGGACAAGACATGAGCGAGACTACAGGGACCGATTTCGGCAGCCAGGCGCTGCGCGCGGTGAACGCCATGCGTGCCGAGGTGGGCAAGGCGCTGATCGGCCAGAACCCCATCATCGACCAGGTGCTGATCGCTCTGCTCGCGGGCGGCCACGTCCTGATCGAGGGCGTGCCGGGGCTGGGCAAAACACTGCTGGTGCGAGCACTGGCCAAGACGTTCGACGGGCGCTTCGGGCGCATACAATTCACCCCCGACCTCATGCCCGCAGATGTGACCGGCCACACGTTGTACGACCAGGCCACGCGCCAGTTCACCACGCGCAAGGGCCCGGTGTTCACCAACCTGCTGCTGGCGGACGAGATCAATCGCGCACCGGCGAAGACCCAGGCCGCGCTGCTGGAGGTGATGCAGGAGGGGCAGGTGACCATCGAAGGCACGCCCCATCCGCTCGAGCCACCTTTCCTGGTGCTGGCAACCCAGAACCCGGTCGAGCAGGAAGGCACCTATGCGCTCCCGGAGGCGCAGCTCGATCGGTTCCTGCTGAAGATCCGCATCGACTTCCCCACGCTGGAGGACGAGCATGCCATGGTGCGCCAGATCACCACCAATCAAGTGGGAGACCGGCTCAACGTGGACGCCGTGGGCACGCTGATCAAGCCGACCGCAGTGCTGGCCCTGCAGCGCTACGTGTCCGGCCTCACGGTCGACCCGCGCGTATCGGACTACGCCGTGAGAATCGCGCGGGCCACGCGCACCTGGCCGGGGATCGCGGCAGGCGCCAGCCCGCGCGGCGGCATCTCGCTGGTGCGTGCCGCTCGCGGCCACGCTCTGATCCACGGCCGCGACTTCGTCACTCCCGACGACGTCAAGGCGGTGGCGCTGCCCGCCCTGCGTCACCGCGTGACCCTCGCACCAGAGGTGGAAATCGAAGGACAGGGTGTGGACACGATCCTCGGCGCCCTGTTGCAGAAGGTCGAAGCGCCGCGCACGTGAAGGAATGTGGATGCGACTCCGCGGTCCGCAACTTCGGCAAGCAGATGACCCTGATTAAGGACTTCTCCGCCTCCGCAGTCATCGCTGGCTTCGTCACCGTATTGGTCGGGTTCACCAGCTCGGCCGTCATCGTCTTCCAGGCTGCCCACGCTCTCGGAGCCACGCCCACGCAGCTCGGGTCGTGGATGTGGGCGCTTGGATTGGGCATGGGAGTCACGTCCATCGCCCTCTCCCTGCGTTACCGGGTTCCGGTTGTAACCGCCTGGTCTACGCCGGGCGCCGCCATGCTGATCACGAGTGTGGCCGGAGTATCCATGGAGCAGGCCGTGGGCGCATTCCTCGTCTCGGCTGGCTTGATCACTGCGTGCGGCTTCACCGGTTGGTTCGAACGCGCGATCAGCCGCATTCCGATGGCAATCGCTTCGGGCATGCTGGCCGGCGTGTTGTTGCGCTTCGGGCTCGATGTCTTCGTGGCCATGCAGACGCAGTTCATCATGATCTTCGCGATGTTCTGCGCGTACTTGATCGCGCGCCGTGCGCTGCCGCGCTACGCGGCCGTGTCGGCGTTGGCGCTGGGTATCGCCATCGCCGGTGTGGATGGACTGCTGCGCGTTGACGGACTGCGTCTGGAGATCTCCCTAATGCCCTTTTCGGGCGGTAAGGGCCACGCGGAGAAGCAGCGTAGCCCAAGCGATCCAGCTTGACGCCCCTCGACGACGTCGGACGAACGCTGACAGCCCAATGAGGGTTGCACTTATAGGCTCCATTTCCGGTCGAGCGCAAGATACGCCTCACACATCGGCCGAGTCGCGCGCCGAGGCCTCAAGGAGACGGAACCATGTACGAAGCTATGGCCATAACGGACCCTCAAGGGGTGAGCCTTCCTTTCATGGAGACGCTCAGAAACCGCCTGCTTGTCGTTTCCATGCCACCGAAGTCGGATAAGCTCAAATGCTTCGGTCTGCTCTACGGCTCGTCGAGCGCGATGCAGACCGTCTACGACTTGATCGAGCGGGTGTGCGGTACCGAGGCCACCGTCCTGATCGTCGGCGAGAGCGGCTCGGGCAAGGAGCTGGTCGCCAACACCATTCACCGCAAGAGCTCCCGCGCCAGGCAACCCTTCGTCGCCGTCAACTGCGGCGCGATTCCGGCCACGCTGATCGAGGCGGAGTTGTTCGGGTACGAGAAGGGAGCGTTCACCGGCGCGGCCAGGACGCATCGCGGATACCTCGAGCGCGCTAGCGGCGGTACCCTGTTCCTGGACGAGATCACGGAGATGCCCCCGGAGATGCAGGTGAGACTGCTGCGCGTGCTGGAGACCGGCACTTTCTCCCGTGTGGGCGGAGACCAGGAAATCCGGGCCGAAGCGCGCATCGTCGCCGCCACCAACCGGGATCCGGCGACGGCCGTGGCCGACAACTTCTTGCGCGAAGACCTGATGTATCGCCTGGCGGTGTTCCCGATCGATCTGCCGCCGCTGCGCGCCCGGGGCGACGATGTGGAATTGCTCGCGCGACACTTCCTCGCGGCGTTGAACGCCGAGGCGGCAACCAGCAAGACGTTCTCGCGCGGCTCGCTGTCGATGCTGCGTACGCACCCGTGGCCGGGCAACGTGCGGGAGCTCAAGAACTGCGTGCAGCGCGCGTTCATCCTCGGCGACCACGAAGTGGACTTGCAGGGGCTGACGCCGGTGACCCGCTCCACGCATGGCGACGGCGGCTGCCTCAGGTTCACGATCGGCACGCCGCTGGCAGTGATGGAGAAGAGAGCCATCTTCGCGACGCTGGACCATTGCGGCGGCAACAAACGCAGAGCCGCCGAGGTGCTGGGCGTAAGCCTCAAGACCCTATACAATCGTCTTGCGGAGTATGCTGCGGATGGGGCCGGCATGGGGCCGCAAACGACTCGTCTCTGGTGAGCGGCAATCGTGAAGCCAGCGCAAGAGCGGTCGCCGGAGCCCGCCGTCGGCGGCACGTCTCGGCATGGCGTTCCTGCATCGTGCAGACCGTTAACGCATCCGCTGTCCGGAACGGGAGTGTGGCCGTACCAGGGACCGATGCCCGTCGTGCAGCCGTCATGATCAGGATCCTGATTGCCGACGATCACGCCATCGTGCGCGCCGGCCTCAAGCAGTTCATCGCCGATGAACAGGATATGGTGGTCGCCGGTGAGGCCGCCGACGGGATGGAGACGCTCGCCTTCGTGCGCACCGGAGAGTGCGACGTGGTGTTGCTCGACATCTCCATGCCGGGCAAGAACGGCATCGATACCCTGCGGCAGCTCAAGCGCAGCCGTCCCGAGCTGCCGGTCCTGATCCTTAGTGCCTACTCGGAGCAGCAATACGCCGTGAGCCTGCTGCGAGCGGGTGCCAGTGGCTACATCAACAAGGAGAGCGCCTCGGAGCAGCTGGTCTTCGCGATCCGCACCGTGATCAAGGGCGGGAAGTACGTGAGCCCGAGCGTCGCGCAGGTCCTGGTGAGCGATCTTTCCGGCGAGACCGACAAGCCGCTGCATGCGGCACTGTCCAAGCGTGAGTTCCAGATCTTCTACAAGCTCGCGGCCGGCGCGAGCGTATCGAAGATCGCAGAGGAGTTGTTTCTCAGTGTCAAGACCGTCAGCACCTACCGTGCGCGGATCCTCGAGAAGATGCAGATGGCGAGCAACGCCGATCTCACGTACTACGCGGTCAAGAACGACCTCATCGATTGATCCCCCGGATCTATCGATCCCTGAGCGGTCCGCCCGCCTCGATGCGCATGACGGCGCGCAGTCGAACGTCAAGACACTGCAAATTCCCGGTTGAAAAAAGCAAATGTAGGACAAAGGCCGACAGCGCTCGCCGCGAGTAGCTGCTAAGGTAAGCTTCGAGGCAGATCTTCGCTAGTTGCAGGCCGTGGAAAATACTTCAGCGTTGCAAACCGGTGCGCCCGCCCCCCACCCACTCCGCGTATTCCTGGTGGAAGACTCGGCGGTGATCCGTGAGCGCCTGAGCGAGTCCATCTCGTCGCTGCAGAACGTGGAGGTGATCGGTCACGCAGCGACTGAGGCAGATGCGATCGCTGCCGTGCAACAGACGCCGTGCGATGCCGTGGTGCTCGATCTACAGCTGCGGGACGGCCATGGATTCAACGTGCTCAAGGCGCTGCGAACGCCCTCCGGCAGACCTCGGCTGACAGTCATTGTCCTCACCAACTTCACGTCGTCGCAGTATCGCGGCCGCAGCATGGAGATCGGGGCAGACTACTTTTTCGACAAGTCGCGGGATTATGATCGCGTCTGCGACGTCCTCGAGGATCTGGCGTCGCGCCCCTAGCCTGGATATCTTCGGGGGCGTCTTCATGAATTATCCGGGCTAGATGCTGACCAGCTGACGCCCGGACGACGCGGGCGCCCCGGGAAGCGGAATGAAGATCCTGATCGTCGTCCCGGCGCCCGGGACGCTCTCGATCCGGAGCTCCCCGCCCAGCGAGGTGATGCGCTGGCGCATGCCCAGGATGCCGTGGGACAGTCTTCTCCTCTCCTGCGCCCGCGAGAGCCCCACACCATCGTCCCGGATCACGAACGTCAAGCCGTCCCTCTCCTGCTTCAAGGTGATCCAGGCGTTGGCTGCCTTGGCATGTCGAAGTATGTTCGTGAGCGCTTCCTGAAGGATACGAAAGAGCGCGATCGAAACCGGACTCGAGAGGTGGATATCGGCCGGTTCGATCGACATCTCGCACTTCAGGTTTCCACGCTGGCAGGTGTGGTTCACGTACCAGTCGAAGGCGGCCGCCAGGCCGAGGTTGTCCAGCACGGTCGGGCGCAGGTCTTCGATGAT
>JBGPMS010000133.1:0-12973 GCA_041487115.1 Gammaproteobacteria bacterium | reverse complement strand
GTTGCGGCTGCTCGATCACCAAATCGGTAATGCGCTCTAGCAGCTCGGGCGTAAACTCCTGGCCACACACCAGCATTGCGCAAGAGTAATGGAACAAGGCCGCGGTGTCCAGCCCCCAACTTATGGGACAAAATCAGCCCAGAGGGAGAGGGATCTGATGTCTGCTCGGGAGAGGGACCTTATGTCTGCTGGAGAGGGACCTTATCTCTGCCTGGAAGCCACACTCACGAGAGCCAGGCCGCATCCGATTGCCGCGATGGCGGAACAGAATACGCCCAATCCCGTGTAGCCTCCGGTTGCAATCAGCCATGCGCCGAGCGATCCTGCCATCAACCAGCCGATGCTCGCCATGGTGATGTTGAGGCCGAACAGTGCGCCGCGCAGTTCGCTCGGCATCTCCGCCAGCGTCGCCATCAACGAAGGGCGCCCCGCCGCGTTCACCAGAGAATAGGCGAAGCCCAGCCCCACCGAAACGACGAGTCCGGGCTGCCACATCAACGTAGGCAGCGCGAGAGCTGCGGTCAGCGCCGACCCGATCGCGAAGACGCGCCCGCGGAAGCGGGTGCGGTCCGCAATGCGCCCGCCAACGATGTTGCCAATCAAATTTCCTGCGGCGACGAGCGCCAGCATGAGCGCGAGCCCTACCAGCGACACGCCATACGCATGCTGCAAATAACTCGGCAGATAGATGGCCAAGGCGGCGAAGCAGAACCGCTCGGTGGTGCCGGCGGCGAGCAGGGCCATCAGTTTTGGCTTGAGCAGCACGGCGAACGGCGTCTTGGCCCGAGCCGCATGAGGGTGGCGCGGTGGATCGGGCGGAAGCACGATGCGCACCGCAACGGCCGTCAGCACCACGATCGCACCGTGCATGGCAACGGCGCCGCGCCAGCCGCCCAGCGCCCCCAGCAGCGTCACGAGCGGCACGCCCAGCAACAAGGAGAGCGACTGCCCCGTGATCACCCAGCTCATGGCGCGCCCGCGCGTGCCGGCTGGCACGTGATCCGAAACAGTGGCGTACACCGTCCCCATGAACCCGCCCCCGCCGAGGCCCGACACGATCTGCCAGCCCACCGCTTGCACGTAGCTGTGCGACGTCGCGAAGCCCAGACGCGAAGCTCCGATCAGCACGACGGCGGCGATCAGGATCCCGCGCCGGCCATAGCGGTCGGAGAAGACTCCGGCAACCAGTGCCGCCGCCCCCCAGACCAAGGCCTGCACCGAGAACAGGTGCGCGATGGCCGGCAAATCGGTGGAGAGATCGACGGCGATCAACGCCAGAAACGGCGCGATGCCCGGTCCTGACGAAGTGACGACAAAGGTCGCGGCGCACAGCGCGAGCAGCAACGGGATCGTGCGGGAGTCCGGCATCGAGCCTTCAATGGTCGCAGAAATCACCGGGTCGTGTGGAGGTTCGAAGCGCAACGTTTGATTCGGTAGTAGTCGCCTTTGGTACATCACCCCTCACGCCAACCCCCTCCCACAAGCGGCGAGGGAGCGCTCCGTGGTGGTTCCGAGGTCGCTGTTGCGGGCTACGCGAACAGTTTCTGGCACGGCCCGCCGCTCGTTTGGTATAAGGACCGGATGCCACGCCAGTACAGCATGGGCGGCCGTGCCGCTCCAGGGCCGGGAGCCGGCGGCGCACCGCCGCCGCAACGATCGTTTCGCGAGCGCCTGGGCGCGCTGCGCAACCTGCCGCCGTTTCTGAAACTGGTCTGGCAGACCAGTCCCGCTCTGACCGCTGCCGATGTGGTGTCGCGCCTCGCACGCGCCTTTCTCCCGGTCGCCACGTTGTATGTGGGCAAGCTCATCATCGACGAGGTGGTGCGGCTGGCGCAGGCCGGGGTTGCGCACGAGGGCCTGCGCGAGTGGCTCTCCAGCGGCAGGGTCGATCACCTCCTCTGGCTGCTAGCTCTCGAGCTGGGCCTGGCCGTCCTGTCAGACGTGCTCGGACGCCTCGTCTCGCTGCTCGACGGGCTGCTCTCCGAACGCTTCTCCAATGTCACCAGCATCCGCCTCATGGAGCACGCGGCCACGCTCGACCTGGAAGACTTCGAGGACAGCGAGCAGCAGGACATGCTGGACCGCGCACGACGCCAGACCATGGGCCGCATGGCGCTCATGAGCCAGCTGTTCGGTCAGGCGCAGGACGTGGTCACCATCCTCGCCTACGCCGCCGGGCTGCTGGTCTACGCGCCCTGGCTCATCGTGCTGCTGATCGTCGCCCTGGTGCCCGCCTTCGTGGGCGAGGCGCATTTCAACGCGCAGAGCTATGCGATAAACTACGCGCGCAGCCCGGAGCGGCGCGAGCTCGACTACGTGCGGCAGACCGGTGCGAGCGTGGAGACGGCCAAAGAGGTAAAGATCTTCGGCCTCAACGCCTTTCTCATCGAGCGCTATCGCCACCTGGCGCAGGGCTTCTACGACGCGAACCGGCGGCTGGCCATCCGCCGCGCCGGCTGGGGCGGGCTGCTCACCGCCATCGGCACCGTCGGCTATTACATCGCCTATGCTTTCATCGCATGGCGCACGCTGATGGGCGAGCTCACCATTGGCGACCTCACGTTCCTGTCCGGCTACTTCCGGCGCCTGCGCAATCTGCTGGAGAGCTTCCTGATCGGTTTTTCGCAGGTCGCGGGGCAAGCCCTGTATCTCGACGACCTGTTCGCGTTCTTCGAGATCGAGCCGGAGATCCATTCGCCGGAGAACCCGCTCCCGTTCCCCATGCCGATACGCCAGGGCTTCACGTTCGAGGACGTGGGCTTCCGCTATCCAGGCGCCGAGCGCTGGGCGGTGCGCCACTTGAGTTTCACGTTGCACGCCGGAGAGGTGCTCGCGCTGGTGGGCGAGAACGGCGCGGGGAAGACGACGCTGGTAAAGCTGCTCGCACGGCTGTACGACCCCGACGAGGGCCGCATCCTGCTGGACAGTCACGACTTGCGCGAGTACGACCTCGACGCGCTACGCGCCAAAATCGGGGTGATCTTCCAGGACTTCGTGCGCTATTACCTCACCGCAGCGGAGAATATAGCCGTGGGCCAGATCGAGGCGCGCGACGATCGCGACCGTATCGTGGCGGCGGCCGAAAGCAGCCTCGCCGACGAGGTGATCCGGCGGTTGCCGGCGGGATACGACCAGGTGATCGGCAAGCGCTTCCGCACCGGCGTGGACCTGTCCGGCGGGGAGTGGCAGAAGATCGCCATCGCCCGCGCCTACATGCGCAACGCGCAGGTGCTGATCCTCGACGAACCCACCGCGGCGCTCGACGCGCGCTCCGAGTTCGAGGTGTTCAAGCGCTTCAAGGAGCTGAGCGAGCGCAAGACAGCCGTGCTGATCTCGCACCGGTTCTCGAGCGTGCGCATGGCGGACCGCATCCTCGTCATGGCGGACGGCCAGATCGAGGCCATGGGCACCCACGAGCAACTGCTGGCGGAGGGCGGGCGTTATGCGGAGCTGTTCGAGTTGCAGGCGGCAGGCTATCGGACGTAACGGGCGGTGTCTTGCAAATGCCTGCCGGTGTGCACCGAACACGAAATTTTTTTGCGCCTGGTGATACGGGATGCCAGATGAGTGCACCACATCGAATCGACGGGAAGCCCCTATGCTCCTCCATCGCTATCGTTCATTCTGGTTGACCCTGCTGCTCGCTGCGGGCGCATGTCAGGTAAGCACTACGCATGCGGATTCGACGGAAATTCCAGATACGCTCGAGCAGCGCATCATCCCCTGTACGGTCTGCCATGGAAAACAGGGCGAAGGCCTGGAGAAGGCCGGATACTATTTCCCGCGCATCGGCGGCAAACCCGCGGGATATCTCTATCGCCAGTTGCTGAATTTCCGGGCCAAGCGCCGGCAGTATGTGGAGATGAACTACATACCAGCCGCAACTTTCTGGGCGCTACCAACAAGGACGAAGGGCTGGCCGGCGGACTCCTTCCGGTCGCTGCGGTCGTCACCTACGTGCGCCAGTCGTGGGGAAATCGCGCGAGCACGGTGCCGGTCTGGGAGGCGACGAAGGCGAGAGGGTTGCCGACAGACTAAAGAGCGGCGGCGGCGAGCTTCGTGCAGGGCTCCGAGGGCACCCGGCACCAAACGATCTCAATGCAATCGCACTCACATCCAGTCGGTGAGCAGCACTCCCACGCCTATGGTGGTCTGGTAGTGGTTGTAGTCGATCAGCGTTTCGCCGTAACCCGTAGAGAACTGCACGTAGAACTTGAGCGTGCGCCCGTTGAGCACCGGGATCTTCTGCGCTTGCGGCAGAAACGGGATCGGCAGGCTCCAATCGAGCCGCACAAAGCCGCGGTTGCTCTGCGTCTGCAGGTTGTTGCGCAAGAGGACGGAGACGGTGTTCTCGCCTGATTCCGACTTGTATATTCCGACGATGTCGCCATAGCCAAGGTAATGCTCGATGTCGCCGTTGTCGTCCGGAGGGCTCTCGGGAATGCGGTACCAAGGCCGCACCATCAATGCAAACCGTCCGCTTTCCAAACCGAACTGGGTATAGATCCGGTTCCAACTACGGGACAAAGGGTCGGATTGCCCATTGGACTGATGCACAAAGCCCAGATTGGCAAAGCGAGGCTGAAAGCCAAGCAGGGTGAAGTCGGGCTTCATCGGGAAGACCAGCATCGCCTCGGGCTCGTGGTCGGTCTCCCGAAACGGCCGGGAATTCGCCCCGTTGTAGGCTTGCCAGCTACTCTGCTGCGTATAACCGAACCAAAGGTCGGCATAGCCGCCCAACTGCTCCGCTGCCTTTACCTTCATGCTGAGCTGGAACTTCAGCTCGGTGTGATCGAGGCTCTGGTCTTGCGCCGGGCCGAAATTGGGGCTGACGGGCCGGTTGTTCGGGCTGGTGGAGTAGCGGACCGGCAGGACGTAGTTCTGCTTGTGAGCGATGAGTTGATAGAGCTTGCTCTCGTCGTCTTGCTCCAGGTCCCACTGACGGGCCAGCGGCGAGTGTTTGCAACCCGGCTTCAATCCCACATGCCCGCCGGCATCGCCGGTGCCGGGCGCAGACAGTGCAGCCGGCGCGGCGGCCGGCCGCGCTTCGGCGCTCTGCGTGGAACGCTGCGAGGCCGCTGCCCCCGGCGCAAACAGATCGTCATAGCAGCGCAGCCGCTCACGATCAGGGAGTCCGGCGCAGCGCGACACGTCGGCGTTCTCGGCACCATGCAGTGGACTAGCGGCAACCATGACGACCGCCGCTACGAGACACGCGCGCCTGCGCTGCCGGCTGGTACGCTCGATGACGTCCCGCATCAGCGCAGAGCGACCTGGTAGAACGCGAGGAGGCGCTTGATGCCCTCGGAAACGTGGCGGCAAGACATCGTGGCGCCGCTGATGTTCACGATGTCGGTACCGACCTCCAGGGGATCCGCTGCGGTCTTGCCCACGAACTGGTCGCGCCAGCTGAGATTGCGCACTTGGTAGCCGTAGGCCTCGCGGTACTCGATGATCTGGAACTGGCGCATGCTGCCGTCCAGATTGATGCCCATCCCATAGGTGATGAGCTCGTGCTTGCCGATGACCTGGTCGAGGATAAACCAGCCCAACAGCTTGCCCGCGGCTCGGGCTTGCCAGACTTGCTGCTGCGGCGCGCGCACCCGTACGCCGGACTGCCGCTCGATGCGCTCGACCTGATCGGGGGTGAGGGTGACCGGTGCGGCGACAAACTCCTGGGCTTGCGCGAAGATGAGTCCCTGCGCCTGTTCCAGACTCATGTACTGGGCAGCGATACACTGCGGGGAGGCTGCGCTGAAGATGGCGGCCGGGGCCAGCCATCGGATATCGAGACTCATCCGCAAAGTGTATCTGTTCTTGCACGAATTGGTTCTGCACCGGGCACCCGCCGCTGTCTGCCCGCGCCCGCATCGTGAGCGACAAGGGCCGGCAAGTTGACAATCCTTACGCGCACGCCGACGGATAATAGGAGAGTGCAGAGAACCTAACGCGTCAGTGCGGCATCCAACCGTTGAGCGGATCGTTCGCGCGTTGTAAGCCCGCAACAGGAGGCAATCATGAAGTCGATGTCGACAGCGGTCGTGATCTTATCCGGGGCTTTGGCTAGCAGCCCGGCTCTGGCTGGCGGCCATAGTCATTTTCACGGCGGCCATTTTGTTTCTCATGGCGGCCACGCTCATCTGGGGTTCGGCGTGTTCATCGGCCCCCCGCTGCTCTGGCCGTGGTACTACCCACCCGCGTACTATGACCCACCCGCGTACTATGACCCGCCCGCGTACTATTACCCGCCCGCCTATTCCTACAGCGCCCCGCCGGTGTACTACACCAACCCGACCGTGGCGGTAACACCTTCCGCACCGAGCTACTCTTCTCCGCCCGTCGCAGCACCCGGCTCGCCGGGCAACCCGATCGTGGAGCTGCCTCGGAGCGACGCCTACACCCAGCAAGCCCCGGCGCAACAACCATCGAACCAACCGGCCCCACAACCGCAGTCTGGAGCTGTTGTTGCCCAGGGGCCGGCAACGCAGCTGTTCATGTACCCCCGGCAGGGGCAGGATGAGCAGCAGCAGGCGCGTGATCGCGACGAGTGCTACCACTGGGCTCTGGGCCAGATCGGCTACGACGCCAGCAAGCCCTCCCCTGCCTTGTCGAGCACTCAGACCGGGAACTACTACCGCGCGATAGGAGCGTGTCTCGATGGGCGCGGATATTCGGTCAGATAGCCGGAGGAAGCGCGGAACCCGGATGGGAACGCGGTCAGGCATCGGCTTCGTGGCATGATGGCGTGGATCGTGCGCGAACTCTGCAGGAGATATGGCCCATGAAAAAGACCCCTGGAAAGAAAGCTTTGCTTGCCCTTGCCGCGCTGGCGCTCACGGCGGCGGATGCTCGTGCGTTCGATGCCGTTGCCAACGTCGTGAGCGTCACGCCTAACCGGGAGATCGTGAACGAGCCCTACCAGAGCTGCTCGACCGAGTACCACCAAAGCACGACGGTGGTTCCGCCGCCTCCCGGTCAAGATCACAGCGTGGTCGGCGCGATAGTCGGCGGCGTCGCCGGTGGACTGATCGGCAGCCAATTTGGCGCGGGCAACGGCAGGGTTGCGATGGCGGCCGTGGGTGCCGGTGTCGGCGCAATTGCCGGCGACCGCGTGGGGAGTCAGAGCCCCGCGCCGACCTACGCAACCACCACGACGCCGGTGCAGCAATGCCGCCAGACCGATCACTTCGATGTCCGCACCACTTACACGGTGGTCTACGAGTACCAAGGGCAGCGGTTCAGCACGAAGTTGCCCTACGACCCGGGAAACCAGCTGCGGGTGAATGTCTCGGTAACGCCCAAGTAAGAGGACGTTAACTCATCCCGCTACAGCTTCCGGTCTGTCGGCACCAGAGCGGCTTGCTTCCTTCCGGTAGGCGAGATCCACAACCGCTCCGGCCTGTTGGTATGTCAGGATCAGCGGACCCCCGTCGGGCGGGAAGGAAAGGTCCACGTGCTCCGCCAGGTAGTGGCAAAGCTCGGCGCGGACTTCGAAGGGGATCGAGACCGCGTAGAAGGAATGCGGTTGGAACGGCGCCTCTGCGACCCGGATGACGATAGCCGGCGACCGGCAGACTTCCTCGGCGATCCTCGTCAGAGCGAACCGAAGCGCGATCATGGTGACCTTAGAAGCCATCTGGAGCCCCTCACGGTGGTTTATAGGGCAATAGCAAGAGGTCTGCCAGGCAACCGGCCTTGGCTCCAGCCGGGCGATCCCGCTGGGTGCCGGTGCCCAGATCGCGGCCGAGGCCCCTTCGCGGCAGCCCAGGGCGAACCGTGCCCCACCGTTCCGGTCGCAATGTGACTGTGGCAAGCCCGGGCGCTGCGGTACCATGTGCCGACCGAAATACGATGGCCACCAGCACACGCGGCGTGGCCGCTGGGAGGAGACCCAATGGAGCAGACCCGAGACACCACCCGAGCAGTCCTGCTGCAGCGCCTGCAGACCGAGGCGCTGCAGATCCGACGCAACGTCTGGCGCGCGGTGCGGGCGGGCGGCAGCGGCCACATCGGAGGTTCGTCCTCCGCGGCCGATCTCCTTGCCGCGCTGTACTTCCATCGCCTCAATATCCGCCCGCGCGAGCCGGACTGGCCGGACCGCGATCGGTTCGTGTTGTCCAAGGGCCACGCGAACGCCGCCCTGGGGCCGGTGCTGGCGCAGGCCGGCTTCATCGACGACGCTCTGCTCGACCGGTTCTACGGCTACGAGTCGCCGTTCGGCATGCACCCCGACATCAAGCTCGCGGGCGTGGAGATGTGCACCGGTGCCCTGGGCCACGGGCTCGCGGTGGGCATGGGCATGGCGCTCGGCGCCCGCATCCAGAAGAAAGCGTTCCAGACCTACGTGATGCTGGGCGACGGGGAGTTGCACGAGGGCTCCAACTGGGAGGCAGCGATGGGTGCGGCGCACTATCATCTTGCGAGCCTCACCGCCATCATCGACGCCAACAAGATCTCGCAGAGCGGCCGGGTGGCCGAGGTCGTCGGCGTCGAGCCTCTGGCCGACAAGTGGCGCGCGTTCGGCTGGGAAGTGCGCGAGATCGACGGCCACGACATGGGACAGATCGTGGATGCGCTCGACGCTCTGCCCTTCCATCCGGAGCGCCCTTCGGCGCTCATCGCCCACACCGTCAAGGGCAAGGGCGTGAGCTTCGCCGAGAACACCTATGTCTGGCACAGCAACAGCGTGAACGACGAAATCTACGCCAAGGCCCTTGCGGAGCTGGGTGCACGATGACCACCACCACGGCCACGCCTGCCGACTGGCGCACCCGTTCCGCCAACCAGACCCGCCTCGCCTTCGGGCAGGCTTTGCTCGAGATCGCGGCGCGGGAGCCGCGGGCGGTGGTGCTCTCGGCCGACACGCAGGACTTGCTCGGCATTCGCACCTACATCGAACGCTACGCCGAGCGCTTCGTCGAGGTCGGCATCGCCGAGCAGAATGCGATCGGGGTGGCGTCCGGACTCGCGACCACCGGCCTCCGCCCCTACGTGTGCGCCTATGCGCCCTTCATCACCGCCCGCAGCATGGAGCAGGTGCGCAACGACGTGGCGTACGCGAACCAGCGCGTGGTGATCGGCGCCGCGGCGAGCGGCATCTCGCTGGGAGTCGCGGGTGGTACGCATCACGCCCTGGAGGATCTGGCGCTCATGCGCAGCTTGCCGAACATGACCGTCATCGTCCCCGCGGACGTCGACGAGGCGTACAAGGCCGCGCTCGCCACGCTCGACATCGACGGGCCGGTCTATCTCCGTCTGGGTGGACGGGTCGAGGAGCCGCCCGTGACCGATCCGCAGGCGCCATTCCGCCTCGGCAAGGCGGTGCAACTTCGTCCCGGCAACGACGTGGCGATAATCGCCTGTGGGTGCATGGTCGAGCTGGCAGTGCGGGCCGCGGAGACCCTGGGGCAGGAGGGGATCGGCGCGCGCGTCCTGAACATGCACACCATCAAGCCCTTCGACCGGGACGCGGTGCTGGCCGCCGCTGCGGAGACGCGCGGTATCGTGACCGCCGAGGAGCACCACCTGACGGGCGGCCTGGGCGGCGCGGTGGCCGAGCTGCTCGCCGTCGAACGCCCGACGCGGATGCGCATGGTGGGCATGCCGGACACGTTCGCGATGGTCGGGCCGACGGTGCGCCTGCGGGCGAAGTACGGCATGAGTGCCGTGGGGATCGCGGGAGCCTGCCGCGATCTGCTGCGCGCCGCGTAGGGATCTCAGCGAGCGGATATCTCAGAAACCCATCGCGGAGTCGACCGCATGAACTGGCAAGGCGAACTGCTCCACATCCACGTCGCGCCGAGCGCATCGGCGTCCATGCAAGCGCTTTCCGAGACGCGCCTGGTCGCCGGCACCGGCCTCGAGGGCGACCGCTACGCGACGCGGTTGGGCACCTACTCGCAGAAACACCACATCGACCGTCAGGCGACGCTGATCGAGGTTGAGACGCTGGACGCTCTCGCGCGCGATCACGGTGTCGAGCTTGCGCCCCACGAGCACCGGCGTAACCTGACGACGCGCGGGGTCGCGCTCAACCACCTCGTGGGGCGCTACTTTCGGATCGGCGGCTGCGTGCTCTACGGCGGGCGGCTGAACGTGCCCTGCCGTTACCTCGAAGACCTGCTCGCGAAGAAGGTGTTCAAGCCGCTCCTCAACCGCTCGGGCCTCAACTGCAGGATCGTCGTTGGGGGAATCATCCGCGCGGGCGACCGGATCGAGCCCTGCGACCCGGACTCGCTCGATGCCGCCGTACGTCGCGCGAACGAAGCAACTGCGCTCCAGCGCCCGCCTGAAGTCTGGTAGGGCAATCGGCTCTGGGCAGTGAAAATCTCCGCGGTGACACTATAACCTTCGGCACATCCTCGACTCCCTGTGCCGAGAGTAGCATCGCCGCAGTTTGGGGCCGAGGCCATTCGGCGCACGCTACAGTTGGGTCGACATCCCGGGGTGCGCTTACACTTACCTGACGGGCTCTGTCCCACCTGGCGGCGGAGCGCAACGTGCCGGAAGCGGTGCTGCCGTCCGCCTTCCGGCCTTCAAACCACGACAGTCATGCCAATTGGTTTTTTCAAGGAGGGAAGGAATATGGAGAATTCGAGGCCGACATTCGGCGCGTTCAACCAGGGAGAGACGCCCACCATCGCGTGTTTCAACAAGGCAACGGTTCCGCTCGGTGTCGACTTCGACGCCTTGATCGCCGCCATGCAGGTGTACGTCGACAAGTACGTGGCGCCGGTGTGGGGGACGCCGGCCAAGCTGGTCAAGTCGACCGGGTTCATCAAGGGTGCCTGGGCGATGGTCTTCCTCGACAACGCCGATCAGCCGGGCGCACTCGCCTACCATGACCTCACACCCGACGGGTTGCCCGAGTCCAAGGTCTTCGTCAAGACGACGCTCCAAGACAAGGAGCTGGTCAGCGTGTCGGCCTCGCACGAACTGGTGGAGATGCTGGTGGACCCGGCCATCAATCTGCTGACCACGGGCCCCGACCCGAAAATCATCTACGCGTACGAGAGCGCCGATCCAGTCGAGGCGCTCAACTTCGCCGTCAACGGGATCCAGATGAGCGATTTCGTGTACCCGGCCTACTTCGAAGACTTCCACAAGCGGGGCGCGATGCAGTTCGACCATATGAAGAAGGTCAAGACGCCGTTCCAGATCCTGACCGGCGGCTACCAGATCATCTTCAAGAGCGGCAAGTGGACCCAGGTCTTCGGCTCGGAAACGAAGAAGAAGCGCTTCGCGAAGGAAGACCGCCGCGGCCATCGCAGCGAAATGCGCAAGAAGAGAAACAAGCTGAAGCCCGCGGACGTGCAGGAGATCCGGCGGAGAACGCGCTAGCGATGGGCGGCCGGACAACGCGTCGTGTCTCGCGCCGGTTGGACCACGACCGGGCATGACGGTGGATCCAGCCGCCGCGGATTGAGCCTGTCCCGCGGCGGCTGGAGAACAACGATGTAGTTTGCAATAGCCCCCCTCGGTCGACGCGGGCGGTGGTGGTCTTGCTCCCTCCCCGCCTCGCCTTGGTAAACTCGGACTCCAGTCTGCATCCGAGCACCCCGTGAACAAGATCTTCATCCACGACCAGTTGATCCGCTTCTCCCACTGCGATCCGGCGGGGATCGTGTACTTCCCCCGCTTTTTCGATCTCGCGCACGGGACGATGGAAGACTGGTTCGCCGACGGGCTCGGGCAGCCGCTGCCCGACCTCATCCGCGACCGGCGCATCGGCACGCCCACGGTCACCATCCAGTGCGACTTCGTGAAGCCGCTCAGGATGGGCGACACCCTGCGCTTCGAGCTGCGCGTGCTCAAAGCGGGAAACGCATCCGTGCAACTCGCCTACAGCGGGAAGAAGAACGGCGTCGAGCACCTCAGAATCACGCAGACCATCGCCTTCATGGCGCTCGACGCCGGCAGCGCAACCCCGATCCCGGAGGATCTGCGGCCGCGGATCGAAGAGTATCTGGCGGACTAGTGGACGTGAACCGCCAAAGCCTGTACGACACCTACGGCGGTAAGGATCAGCTGTTTCTGTCGGCCTTGGAGCGTTATCGGGAGCTCCAAGGCGTGCCCCTGCGCCGGACGCTGGAGCAGGAAGGACCGGCCTCTGTAGTGCTCCGCCGATTTTTTGCAGAGATGGTCGATACCCTCACGGGCGGGGAGTGCAAAGGCTGTTTTATGGCCAATACCGCTACCGGGTTGGCAAGACGCGCTCGACCGCAACACCCCGCACATCCATCTCGTACTCGAGCTTCTCGATCGGTGGGCGGCAGTAGTGCCAGGTCAGCCCACCGCCGTTCCCGGCGCGGGGCACGATCTCATCGCGGAGGATGGAATGGATGGCGTGCACGGTATAGACCTGCACCGCGGTAGCGTTTCGCCAGGACCTCCCGAGGCCAGCCAGACGGCGCTCCATCGCGTCCAGCACGCAGCGCGCTTTGGCCTGCAGCCCGGCAGACGAGACATCTCCGCACGCGACGATGTCGTCTGGAAACCGTCCGCCCTCCGGCCACTCGCCGCTCCCCGCGACGACGAAGCTCGATGAGGCGCGCGTTACCGGCACTGTATAGGAGAATGCGTAGAACGACGGTTGGGCCGGAGGGCCGATCTCCGGCGCGACATTGGAACGCGCCACCGGATTGAGCCCGTCGCGGAACAGGCGCCATTGCTTCAATGTCCCCACGTATCCTTCGTTGAATTGCGCGAAGCCGCTCACGCTGAAGGGCGCGGGCGAACGCAGCTCGGCCGCGCACAGCGCCGCGCGCGACCGCCCGAGCGATGCAAGGTGCGAATCGATGGCAGCGAAACCCTGCTCCACCGTCAACCAGTCTGCAAACCGTGCGCGCTCGATCGCATAACCGTCCAACGCCACGACACCTTGCGAGTAGGGATACACGCCTTTGAGAAAGGCATAGCCTCCGTCCGGAAAGGAAACCAGCTCACTCATCGCATCGCTCCAGTTACCGAAGAC
>JBGPMS010000132.1:0-13048 GCA_041487115.1 Gammaproteobacteria bacterium | reverse complement strand
GGTGAAGAAGGCGGCGGCAGGAGCGCTAGTCTAAGCGCTGCCGCGCTGGCCCATGAGAGGGCGTACGTCGAGCAGCGCGGGTCAGTGGTACTGCCCGCGTGTCCGGTGGGTGCTGAGATAATCTTCGACCGCGTGAACCTCGTTGCCGACTAAAGCGACGGCGGCCAAGAGTGCGGATTCAGTAACGCCGAGCATTTCCGCCCACCACGCTACGTGCGTTGAGTTGTTCACGTCTATCACGTACCGCCTGTAATTCGCTTGGATCTGCATGTTCCACCTCCACGGCTCGTTACCTCGATGGCGGCCATAAGTCCCACTTCTTTTCGATGCTACGGTACAGAGGCAAGCATGCGGCAACTGTGCGCTACCGCACAGAAGCCAGGAAATATTGTGACCCCGCCCGGTCTCGTAGGGCGGAACTCCGGCTTGCACCGAGCTTGGCTGCAGAGGGCGCAATGAGGAGCGATCCAAGAGTCGCCTAAGTGCGCGGCCGGAGAGGCACCGCGTACCGGCACACCCTGCGCTCTCCCCGAGGGAGAGGGACCCACATGAAAGTCTGCAGGCCCCAAAACAATGGACCTGAGTCCGTTCACCTCGATTCACCACTCGCTGACCCACTCACCCGTCTATAGACCTGACACCGTTCACCCACTCCATGGACACGACCTGAAGCAATCGGGTTGCAGCTCGGCTTAGAGGCAAGGATCGAGCCACGACCGGCTTATGAGTTGTACTGCGCGGTCGGTTCGTAGCCCTTCCCACGCATCGGCGGTCACTTCATCGCCGTAAATGGTGCGGACGCTCGGCGCCGGACGGATGTCAGATCAACTTGGCTTCAATGTCGGCGCGCGGTTGAATTGAGTACTACGCCGGAAGCATGGCTTGATTGGGGCTTTTGTGCCGCCCGGGTAGCGATAGACACGCTCCCAGGAGTCAGACATGGCGCAGTAGTTGCGTGAATCCCTCAATGCATGGGTGCGATCCGATGTCCTGCCCTTCGGCTAGCGCCGTGGTGGTCTGCGCTCATCCCACAAAATCGAGAACATAACGCCTAACGCACACAGCGCTGCCGTCGGGCGCTTTGGTAAGGACGAATTGAGTGGGACACCCCATAGGAAATTGGCTCTTCGGCGCCACTAAGCGTGCGCTGCCGGTGCTTCTCATCTTTGTCGGTCAAGAGTCGCGCTCAGGTATCGAGGATTGTCTGTCTTTGCATGACAGTGGCGCGGTTGCGGTTTGTGCCGAGAAGTACCGCCCGCCGAAACGATCCCATGGCGGGTCTCTGCCGGGTCCGAACGTTCTACCAGATTCTGACGTTCATGTGCAGCAAGTCGTCGAGCCTCCAGTGCATGCTGCGTCAATGACGAGGAGCGAGGCCGCGATGCTGGATGCTGGAGCGAAAGGCGCCATAGGCGTTTTCGGAGTGCTTATCGCCCTGGCCTTCCTAAAGTGGGCATGGAAAACGACCAAGGGCGCGCTTTATTGGGGAAGCGTCGCCACCATTGCGAGCGGAATTGTCGCAAAGGACTTCGGTGAACAAGCGATCAAGGAAATCAAGGCAATGTATAAATGCTGTCAGTTCTGCCAGGAGCTTGTGAAGAGCAAGGCCATCGTTTGCAAACATTGCCACAGAGACTTGATGTAGGCGCGTCATTCTGAGCTCCCATGCCCTGCGATGGTCCGCTCGATGAAATTGCGTACGCGCACCTCACCATCAAAGTGACCCGGTCTTCCAACAGCGCCAACATAGCCAGGCGCTTACAAACGCTCCGTGCGTTGGCAGACAGACGCCCCGCGTTGGTGAGCGTAGCTATCCTCATGGTGTGTACGTGAATTCCTCCCACCGGAATGGAACAGCGCCGTCGTGCTTTTCTGGCGTGGCTGCTGGGGCGGGCCGCTGATGGCCGGCAGAGGAGAAGGCTATCAATGAATTTGATCCTTGAGCTTACCGGAGATCGGGAGGCAAAGCTCATTCACGAGTTTCGGGCCGCAATCGACGCGACGTCTCGGCACGATTTACAGGCGTGGGGGGGCCGCACCATTGATACACTTGGCGAGGTCACCATTCGCCGAGGCACGAATGTAGGCTCCTTGGTGTCAGGAGGCTGGGAATTTGCTACCGATGAAACTCGCGGGCTGCTTGCCGCACTAAGACGAAATAACGCACTCGCTCATTTGCGAGAGCGAGGTGCGGCGGCCGCCAAACGGGCACAAGCACTTGGACGGGATTTCAGCATCCTTTACGGGACATTCAGTTCAAACTTACGAAATCGTCCTGGCCAAACCGCCCCGAAAGTAGTCGCGGGGGTTTTGGGCTTTCTTGTCGGTTCTGGCGGAGTGGACGGAGATGGTGGCATACCTGATCTGGATTTTTTGGGCGGCGTCGGCGCTCATCGCTCCATTCTCACACACTCAATTGTGTCTGGAATAGTAATTGAGGCACTCGTACTCGGCTTTCTTGACTTATCAAGAACTATCTACAGAAATTTACCTGAGACGCACGACCGTCTATGGGACGAGCTCACTGCAGCCAGTGACGATGTGTTCGCAGCTCTAACCACTGGAATCAGTTTAGGCATCGCTTATCATCTTGCGGTCGACGCAACCATTGACGGCGGCGGCACTTATAAGGACCTTCCAGTTTCGATCCCCATCGAAGGTCATCAAACTATCTTGGCTGCAAATGCCGTAGCGGAAGGAGTTGATGCTGCAGTAAGGGGTGTTGAACGCACGATCAGTGAGATTGAAGGAAAGGTGTTCAAGACCTTTCGAGAGGCCGCGGATGTTGCGAAACGGGATAGTGGATGGGTCATAGTTCGTGCGACCGATGCGCATGGCTTCCGGGTACTGCGCAAAGTCCCCGGAGCCGCGAAGTCGCATCTCACAACGCGTTCGACGGCGACGCGCAAAAGCGGAGCGGGCCGTCAAGGCGGACGTTACAGCGCCAAGACAAGCTTGGCGTATCTTGCTGGGTGCAAGCCCCGGCCGGGCAAGGGCTAGCCACCCACCCGTATCGAGTGTTGCGCCTGTGGCGGAGGCAGAAGGAGTTGCTGAACAAGACAGGTGAAGCGTACACAGAGAATCCTGTAGGCCGTAGGGGCAACCGCGTGCCCTGAAAGTTGGTACAGCTTCGAAATGCATAGATGCGGATGGCCAGGGTCTTAACGTCCCCGAAGCCAACACGAAGCACCCGTGCAGGTGGCGAGGGTGTGGAGGTCCGCCGGAGTCCTCAGGCTGTGGCATGCAGGAACAGATACGTCGAAGAACTTGGGAGGCCCCAGCGGCTCCTGGCCGTGGGAGGGTTCGTCGTAGGGCATACGGATATTGAGGCACGCAAGGGGAAACCCGGAAACGGAGCTATGCCGGAGCCTGATGCGCAGGACTGGAACACGCAACTGGGTAGGCGGAGAAGTACTGTGAAAGGGAACGCCCGCCACATGCTTTTGGGGAGTCGTATCAGGCGTAGTACTCGGAGCGTGGGAAAGCCACGCACATGGGGAAGGACCTGACGGGAGCACGCAGCTTGCAAAGGAAACTCATGCCGGACACTGTCGGATCGGAACAACGTGAGCCAACCTCCCTGCGGGCAATAGCATCGGGCGGACTGTGGTACGTTCGTCTCGCGGACGCGAGTGCAACCGAGGAACCGGATGCGGGAATACTGCACGTCCGGGTCTGTGCGGGGGGCTGCCCGTAAGGGCAGTCCCTACCGCGGAGTCATTATGTGGCATGCCATTTGATGCTCGCATCAGTGGGCGGCCGCGATGACCTCCTGTTGCCGCTGGGGGTTCTTCTCGTAGCGGAGGCAAAGTTCTCGGTCTACTTCGACTTCGGAGCGCAGCTGACTCAGGAGTTTCGCGGAACGACGCGTCCTTGAGCTGCTGCTGATCGAAAGAAGTTGGCGGAGAGAGAGGGATTCGAACCCTCGGTACGGTTTTAGGCCGTACACACGCTTTCCAGGCGTGCGCCTTCAACCACTCGGCCATCTCTCCGGTTTGAAGCTTGTGACCCTACTCTAACGCCCTTCGCACCTTGCCCGGCCCGCCAAGAAAGGCGCGGAAGGATAAACCAACCCTCCTGGGGTGTCAAAGCGTCAGATCCGGTTCTTCCCACGCTTCGACTCTGCAGCTCTCGCACCGTCCGTGTTGAGCGTCGCGCAGCAGAGTCGAAACACGCTCAGCGCGAACGGGGGTGAGGAGCGTGAGCGGGGGTTTGCTCAGCGCGAGCGAGGTTTTGCACGCTGCGACTCCGCACGCTTCGACTCTGCAGCTTCGCTGCTACGCTCAGCGCGAACGGGGGGTTGTTGAGCGCGAACGGGGCTTTGCGGGGTTTGCATCAACCTGCTAACGCACCGCCGTCTTCAACTGCTCCAGGATGGCCGGGTTCTCCAGCGTCGAGATATCCTGGGTGATGTCTTCACCCTTGGCCAACGAGCGCAGCAGCCTGCGCATGATCTTGCCGGAGCGCGTCTTGGGTAGGTTGTCGCCGAAGCGGATTTCATCGGGCTTGGCGATCGCGCCGATCTCCTGGCCCACCCAGTCGCGCAGCTTTGTCGCGATCTCCTTCGCAGCTGCACCATCCGGGCGCACTCCTTTTAGGACCACGAAGGCGACGATGGCTTCGCCTTTGATATCGTGCGGCTTGCCCACGACCGCCGCTTCTGCCACCAGCACGTTGCCTACCAAGGCGGATTCCACTTCCATCGTTCCCAGCCGGTGGCCGGACACGTTGAGCACGTCGTCGATGCGGCCCATGATCCAGAAGTAGCCGTCCAGATCGCAGTTGGCTCCGTCGCCGGCGAGGTAGTACTTGCCCTTGAAGTCTTCCGGGTAGTAAGTCTTCTTGTAGCGCTCGGGGTCGCCCCAGATGGTGCGGATCATAGCCGGCCACGGGCGCGTGATGACCAGGATCCCACCCTTACCTTTCTCCACTGGCTCTCCGATCTCGTCCACCACGGCGGCCATGATTCCCGGCAGGGGGAGGGTGCAGGAGCCGGGTTTCAGCGGTGTGGCGCCGGGCAGGGGGCTGATCATGTGGCCGCCGGTCTCGGTCTGCCACCAGGTGTCGACGATAGGGCAGCGTTCACGGCCAACGGTGTTGTGGTACCACATCCAGGCCTCCGGATTGATCGGCTCGCCGACGGTGCCGAGCAGGCGCAGGCTCGACAGGTCGTATTTCTTGGGCAGGTCGGCGCCGGCCTTGATCAGCGATCGTATCGCTGTGGGCGCGGTGTAGAAGGTGTTGACCTTGTGGTCCTGGATCATCTTCCAGAAGCGGCCGGCGTCCGGATAGGTGGGCACGCCCTCGAACACGATCTCGGTGGCGCCCGCCGCCAGCGGACCGTAGCAGGCGTAGCTGTGCCCCGTGACCCAGCCCACGTCGGCCGTGCACCAGAACACGTCGGTGGGCTTCAAGTCGAATACCCAGCGCATGGTGAGAATGTCCCACAGCAGGTAACCGCCGGTGGCGTGCTGCACGCCTTTAGGTTTGCCTGTCGAGCCCGATGTGTAGAGGATGAACAGCGGGTGTTCGGCATTGACCCACGCCGGCTCACAGACGTCGGGCTGGTCGCGGACGAGCTCCTCCCACCAGATATCGCGCGGCGCGTGTACGTGGATGTCGCTGCCGGTGCGTTTGTAGATAACCACGTGCCTGACGGCGTCACATCCGCCCATGGCGAAGGCTTCGTCCACCGCGGGCTTGAGCGGGACCTCCTTGCCGCCCCGCAGACCGCCGTCGGCGGTGATCACGGCTACGGCGCCGGCATCCACGATGCGCTCCTGTAGGCTCTTGGCCGAGAACCCGCCGAACACCACCGAATGCGTGGCGCCGATGCGCGCGCACGCCTGCATCGCCACGACCGCCTCGATGCTCATGGGCAAGTAGATGATGACCCGGTCGCCCAGCTTGATGCCGAGCGACTTGAGGCCGTTCGCGAACTGACAGACGCGGTGGTAGAGCTGCTTGTAGGTGATCTTGGTGACCGACCCGTCGTCGGCCTCGAAGATGATCGCCACTTTGTCGGGTTGCGTGTCGAGATGGCGGTCGAGGCAGTTGTACGAAGCGTTCAACTGGCCGTCGTGGAACCACTTGAAGAACGGCGGGTTCGACTCGTCCAGAACCTTGGTGAAAGGCTTGTGCCACAGCACGTACTCGCGCGCGAGGCGCGCCCAGAAGCCCTCGAAGTCGCTCGCGGCCTCATCGCACAGCGCCTGGTAGGCGGTCATGCCGGAGACGTTCGCCTGAGCCACGAAGCTGGCGGGCGGGGGGAAGACGCGGGTTTCGTTGAGGACGGACTCGATGGCGCTCATGCAAACCTCCCCAGGGAACTGGACACTCAAGTTTCGGCTCGGACGGCCGGTAGAGGTCAGATTATAGCTACGATTGATGGGCGCGGAGCGCTCAACGCCGCATGCAGAAGGACCATGCGCGCGGTGAGTGATGCTAGAATTCCGACTTCGATGACTAGCGCCGCGCGCGCTAGCCGAGCAACCGAGAGGTTCCTTGCAGCGTATGACCGCGATCCGGCAGGACGATCTGATTGAAAGCGTCGCCGACGCCCTGCAGTTTATCTCCTACTACCACCCGCTCGACTACATCCAGGCCCTCGGCGAAGCCTACCGGGTGGAGCAGTCCGCTGCCGCTCGCGATGCCATCGCGCAGATCCTGACCAACTCGCGCATGTGCGCCGAGGGACACCGGCCGATCTGCCAGGACACGGGGATCGTCGTGGTGTTTCTGAAGATCGGCATGAGCGTGCGCTGGGAAGACGCCAGCATGGGCGTGGCGGACATGGTGAACGAAGGTGTACGCCGCGCCTATCTGCACCCGGACAACGTGCTGCGCGCCTCCATCGTGGCCGACCCCGCCGGCGCGCGTAAGAACACGCGCGACAACACGCCGGCGGTGATCCACATGGAAGTCGTGCCGGGCGACACGGTAGAGGTCACCGTGGCGGCGAAGGGGGGCGGGTCCGAGAACAAGTCGAAGTTCACCATGCTCAATCCCTCGGACAGCATCGTGGATTGGGTGGTCAAGACGGTGCCCACGATGGGCGCCGGCTGGTGTCCGCCAGGTATGCTCGGCATCGGTATCGGCGGCAGTGCCGAGAAGGCGATGGTTCTGGCCAAGGAAGCGCTGATGGAGCCCATCGACCTGCACGAGTTGAAGCGCCGCGGGCCGCAGAACAAATTGGAAGAGCTGCGCCTCGAGATCCACGAAAAGGTCAACGCGCTGGGCATCGGTGCGCAAGGTCTGGGTGGGTTGACCACGGTGCTGGACGTGAAGATCCGCGACTTCCCCACCCATGCCGCATCCCTCCCGGTGGCCATGATCCCGAACTGTGCGGCAACGCGGCATGCGCATTTCATTCTCGACGGCAGCGGGCCGTCGCGCCTCGAGGCGCCGCGCCTGGAAGACTGGCCGGACGTGCATTGGGAACCCGCTGCGGACGCGCGGCGCGTGAACCTGGATGCGCTCAGCAAGGAGGACGTGGGCGCGTGGAAGCCAGGCGAGGCCTTGCTCCTGTCCGGAAAGCTGCTGACCGGCCGTGACGCTGCCCACAAGCGCATCGCCGACCTGTTCGCCAAGGGTGAGTCGCTGCCCGAAGGGGTGGACTTCCACAACCGTTTTATTTACTACGTCGGCCCAGTGGACCCGGTGCGCGACGAAGCGGTGGGCCCGGCGGGTCCGACCACGGCCACGCGCATGGACAAGTTCACCGAGGTAATGCTGGCGAAGACCGGCCTGCTCGGCATGATCGGAAAAGCCGAGCGCGGTCCCGGCGCTATCGAAGCCATCAAGCGCCACCGTGCGGTCTACCTCATCGCGATCGGAGGTGCCGCCTACCTGGTGTCCCGGGCGATCAAGTCTTCCCGCATCGTGGCCTTCGCCGATCTCGGCATGGAGGCCATCTACGAGTTCGAAGTGAAGGATATGCCGGTCACGGTGGCGGTCGATGCCGGCGGCAACTCGGTCCACAACACCGGTCCCGCCGAATGGCGGGCCAAGATCGGAAAGATTCCTGTTGTCACCGCATGACGGCGATAGGCGATGGGCAATGAGCGATAAGGCCGGACAAGAATGGCTGATCCGCGCGGGCTGTTTATCGCCTATCGCCCATTGCCCATCGCGTGCTCTTCTATGGCGGGCCTCCCCGCATTGCATGGTAGTGAATCTGGTCAGGTCCGGAAGGAAGCAGCCACAGCTATTCTTTGCAAGTGCCGGGGGTAAGGCTCGCCTCCCCTTCGACGGTGGGCGCCGACTGGCGCCCACCGACTGTGCTCCGCACGCATGACGCCGGAACCTTCCCCAGGCTCAGGGCAGGCCGCTCGACCGGGTTCCGGACAGGCCCTTGCCCGCAAATGGCGGCCGCGTACCTTCGAGGAAATGGTCGGCCAGGAGCACGTGGTGCGGGCTCTGACCAACGCGCTGCGCCAGAAGCGGCTGCACCACGCCTGGTTGCTCACCGGGACGCGCGGCGTGGGCAAGACCACGCTGGCGCGGATCATGGCCAAGGCCCTCAACTGCGAGACCGGTATCACGCCCACGCCGTGCGGTGTCTGCAGCGCTTGCACGGAGATCGACAACGGGCGCTTCGTTGACCTGCTCGAGCTGGACGCGGCTTCCAACACCCAGGTCGACAGCATGCGCGAGGTGCTGGAGAGCGCGCTGTACGCGCCGACCAGCGGCCGCTTCAAGGTCTACATCATCGACGAAGTGCACATGCTGTCGCGGTCGGCCTTCAACGCCATGCTGAAGACGCTGGAGGAGCCACCCGAGCACGTGAAGTTCATCCTGGCCACCACCGACCCGCAGAAGGTGCCGGTCACCGTGCTGTCGCGTTGCCTCCAGTTCAATCTCAAGCAGATTCCCGCGCCCGAAATCCGCGGACAGCTGGAGCGTGTCTTGGTTAGCGAAGCGGTGGCGTTCGAACCGCCCGCATTGAACCTCATCGCGCGCGCCGCGCAGGGCAGTCTGCGCGACGCACTGAGTCTGCTCGATCAGGCCATCGCGCACGGGGCAGGGCGGGTGGAGGAGCAGTCGGTGCGGGCCATGCTGGGGACGGTGGATCAGTCCTGCCTGTTCTCGATCCTCGACGCCCTCGCGCAGCGAGATGGAGCGCGCATGCTGACGATCGCGGACGAGATGCAGGCGCGCAGCTTCGACTTCGAGGTCGCGCTGCAGGACCTCGCCACGCTGCTGCATCGGATCGCGCTGGCGCAGACCTTGCCGGATACGCTCGCGGCGGAGGATCCCGACCGCGACACGGTGCTGTCGCTCGCCGCGGCGCTCGCGCCAGAGGACGTGCAGCTCTACTACCAGATCGCATTGCAGGGGCGGGCCGATGTTCCGCTGGCGCCGGACCAGTACGCAGGCTTCACGATGCCGCTGCTGCGCATGCTCGCCTTTGCGCCCGAAGGTTCGGCCACGCCGAGCGCCGCCGCTGGCGGACCGGCTTCCGTGCCGCGAACCGATCGAGGCCCGCGCGCCAGCTCCGCACCCGTGCGCCCCGCCGAGCCTGCGTCAGCGCCCGCCGCCAGCTCGGTCGGCCAGGCCGGACCCCAACCGGCGCCCACCGACTGGCATCGACTGGTTGCCGGTCTCAAAGTCGGGGGCATGGCGGGCATGCTGGCCCAGCACAGCGAGTTGGCGCGGCAGGACGGCGATCGCTTGGAGCTGACGGTACCCGAGGCGCATCGGCACCTGCTCGAGAAACCCTATCGGGACAAGCTGGAGCTCGCGCTGGAGCAGCACTATGGCCGCAGGGTGCGGCTGCAGTTTACGCTGGGGGCGAGCACCGGCAATACGCCGGCCGAGCGCGAGGATCAGGAGCGCCAGGTCCGCCAGCAGCGCGCCATCGAGGCCATCGAGGGCGACCCGTTCGTGCGCGAGCTGGTGGAGAATTTCGATGCCCGCGTGGCGGACGAGTCGATCAAGCCGATCGAATCGGGCACCAGCATTCAGGACAGAGGATAGAGGAGCTCATGCGATGATGAAGGGACAAATTGCCGGGCTGATGAAGCAGGCCCAGCAGATGCAGGAGAACATGAAGCGGCTGCAGGACGAACTGGCGACCGTGGAGGTCGAGGGCCAGTCGGGCGCCGGCCTGGTGAAGGTGGTCATGACCTGCCGGCACGACGTGAAGCGCGTCACCATCGATCCGAGCCTGCTGTCGGACGACAAGGAAATGCTGGAGGACCTGGTGGCGGCGGCGATCAACGACGCGGTCCGCAAGGCCGAGGCGACGACGCAGGAGCGGATGGGCAGCCTCACGTCGGGCTTGCCGCTGCCGCCGGGAATGAAGTTGCCGTTTTAACGGCAACGGTGAAGAGTGAAGGGTGAAGAGTGAAGAGTGAAAAACTGCAGGGCGAGACGCTTGGGGTGTGGCCTTTTACCCTTCACTCTTCACTCTTCACCCTTCACCGCGAAGCGCGCAGCGCGTGGCTTCTTACCCTTCACCCTTCACTCTTCACCCTTCACTGCGCAGCATGACCACTCCCTCCACTCTCCAGGAGCTGATCGAATCCCTGCGCTGCCTGCCCGGTGTCGGGCCGAAGTCGGCGCAGCGCATGGCGTTCCATCTCCTGCAGCGGGACCGGCCGGGTGCGGCGCGCCTGGCGCAGGGGCTGAACGAGGCGCTGGCGGTCGTGCGCCACTGCGAACGGTGCAACACGTTCACCGAAGAGGAGATGTGTGAGTTGTGCCGCTCGCCGCGGCGCGACAATACGCTGCTGTGCGTGGTGGAGACGCCGGCCGACCAGCTGATGATGGAGCAGGCGCACTGCTATCGGGGCCAGTACTTCGTGCTGATGGGGAGGCTTTCACCGCTGGACGGCATCGGCCCGCGCGAAATCCATCTCGACCGCCTAGTCCGGCGCGCTGGCGACGGCATAGTACAAGAAGTCGTGCTGGCCACTAATTTCACTGTTGAAGGCGAGGCTACCTCCCACTACATCGGTGAGCTGCTGCGCGCGAAGGGCCTGCGGGTCAGTCGCATCGCGCGCGGTCTGCCGGTGGGCGGCGAGCTGGAGCACGTGGATAGCGGGACGCTGGCCCAGGCCGTGATCGAGCGGAGGGAGATGTGATGTCCCGTGCGCTGGCCCACGCGTCCCATCGGACCTCCGGGCCGCGTCCGTCGCGAGTACGGCGAGACGCTCCACCGCAGCGTGAGCACGAGGCGTCCCCGTCCCTGGAGTCGAGCCATGGGCCGCAGAAGGTCCACAAGGTTCTGGCCGCGGCCGGCCTGGGATCGCGACGCGAGATGGAGGAGCTGATCCGCGCCGGCAAGGTCAAGGTCAACGGTGCGATGGCACTGCTCGGCATGCGCGTCCAGCCCGGCGACGTGATCCGCGTCGGCAAGCGGCAGGTCACCGTGCGCGACAGCTCCAGGCTGCCGCGCATCATCGTCTACCACAAGCCCGAGGGCGAGATCGTCAGTCACGACGACCCGCAAGGCCGGCCGAGCGTGTTCGAGAAGCTGCCGCCCATGCGGCGCGGCAAGTGGCTGGCGGTCGGCCGGCTGGACTACAACACTTCCGGCCTTCTCGTCTTCACGACTTCCGGCGAACTGTGCAACCGGCTCATGCACCCGCGCTACGAGGTGGAGCGGGAGTATGCGGTGCGCATCATCGGCAAGCTGGCCGAGGAGCACCTGAAGCAGCTCAAGAAGGGCGTTCGGCTGGAGGATGGCATGGCGCGCTTCGACGTGATCGAGGAGCGCGGCGGCCGCGGGCTGAACAACTGGTACCGGGTGGTCCTGCGGGAAGGCCGCAACCGGATCGTGCGGCGCATGTTCGACGCCGCCGGCTTCCGCGTCAGCCGTTTGATGCGTGTGCGCTTCGGCATCGTGTCGCTGCCGTTCGGGCTGCGGCGCGGAACCTGGCGCGAGGTGGACGAGACGCAGACCGCTACCATCGTCGACTGGTCCAATACGCTGTTGCACCCTCCCGAGGTCGAGCCGCCGGAATCTCCGCGTTCGCCCTTCCAGCGTCCGAACCCGCCGCGTCCGAACCCTCAGCGGACGAACGCTCAACGCGCGAACCTCCAGCGCCCGAATTCCGGACGTCAGAACGCCCAACGTCCCAACTCCCAGCGCGCGACTGGCCAGCACTACAACGCGACGCGCAACGCCGCGAAAGGGGAGGGTGTCAGCCCGGGAGCTGGCGGCGCTCGAGCAGGAAAACCTGGTCGGCCCCGCCGCTCGTTTCGAGCCAAGTGAGCTCCAGCTCCGGGTAGGCGGCCTCCAGCGCATCGCGGCCGCCCCCCACTTCGACCACCAGCACGCCGTCTCGCGTCAGCCGGCTCTTGGCTTCCTGCAAGATGCGCCGCACCACCGCGAGCCCGTCCCCGCCACCAGCCAGCGCGACCGCCGGTTCGTGCCTGTATTCGGGTGGGAGCGCCTGCATGGAAGCCTCCGTCACATACGGTGGATTGCTCACGATCACATCGTAGCGCTCGCTGCCGAATGCCGTGAACAGATCGGACTCCATCAGCCGGATGCGCTCCTCGAGGCCGTAGTCCTCCACGTTGCGCCGTGCCACCTCGAGTGCGCTGGCCGAGAGGTCGCCGGCATCGACATTGGCACCCGGGAACGCGTGCGCTGCAACGATGGCGAGGCAGCCCGAGCCGGTGCACAGGTCGAGCGCACGGCTGACCGAGCTCGCGTTGGGGATCCACGCCGCCAGGCGCTGTTCCAGGACCTCGGCGATATGAGAGCGGGGCACGATCACGCGCTCGTCCACATAGAACCGGAAATCGCCTAGCCACGCCTCGTGCGTCAGGTAGGCTGCAGGCACCCGGTCGCGAACCCGGCGCTCCAGGACGGCCAGCACTTGATCCGCTTCCTCCGGAATGAGGCGTGCGTCGAGGAAAGGGTCCAGACGGTCCAGCGGCAGATGCAGCGTATGCAGGATGAGATAGGCTGCTTCGTCGTAGGCGCTGTCGGTGCCGTGTCCGAAGGACAGCCCCGCCTGGTTGAAGCGGCTGACCGCGAAGCGAAGAAGATCGCGGACCGTGCCGAACTGCTTGGCCGCCTCCCAGAGACCGT
>JBGPMS010000131.1:0-13066 GCA_041487115.1 Gammaproteobacteria bacterium | reverse complement strand
TCACCTGCTTGTTGAGACCGTGTGCCACATCGCACAGCGCCTTGACGAAGATGCGGTTGCCTTCGTCGGTGGCGAGGTCGCGGATGAAGCCGCCGTCGATCTTCAAATAGTCCACGTCGAAGCGCTTTAGATAGTAGAACGAGCTGAAGCCCGCGCCGAAGTCGTCCAGGGCGAAGCGGCAGCCCATCTGCTTCAACTCGCGGATGAACTGCTGAGTCACGTCCACGTCCGACATCGCCGCGGTTTCCGTGATCTCGAACACCAGCTGGTTGTGCGTAATGCCGCTGCCAGCCAGCATGTTGCAGAACTTGCGCACCCAGTGCTGATCCGAGATCGACACGCGCGAGAGGTTCACGAAGTAGCGAATCTTCTGCCCCTGGTTCTCGGGCTGGCGCAGGTACTCGATCAGCCGCTCCACGACGCGCATGTCGATCTCCTGCACCATACCCAGGGACTCGGCGTACTCGATGAACTGGCTGGGTAGAACGATGTTGCCGTTGTCGTCGCGGATTCGCACCAGGATCTCGCAGTGCACGGTGCGCATGTCGGTGAGCCGTACCACCGGCTGGCTGTAGAGCACGAGGCGGTCCTCGTCCAGGACCTCGCGCAGCCGGTTGGCCCATTGCACCCGGTTGTGAGTGCGGCGCAGGCTCTGGGCGTCCTGGTCATAGAGCACGAACCGGTTGCGGCCGCCGTCCTTGGCCTGGTACATGGCGATGTCGGCGTTCGACAGCAGGCCGGTCACGTCGCTGCCGTGAAACGGGTACAGCGCGATGCCGATGGAAGCGGTGAGACCGGCGACCCTTTGCTGATTGGCCGACTGGAAGCGGTAGTGGCGCAGCGCGTCGAGCAGATGCTCGGCCACTTTCATGGCATGGCCGCGCAGCGACTCGGGCAGGTGCACCCCGTATTCGTCCCCGCCCAGACGAAACACCTGGCCGTTGAAATCCTTGATCGCCTCCTTCAGCACGCCGCTCACCCCCACGATCAACTGGTCGCCCGAGCGATGGCCGTAATTGTCGTTGACGTACTTGAAGTGATCGATATCGATGAACAGCATGGCCCCGACGTCACCCTGCTGCATGGCCTGTTCCAGCGTGCGTTGGAGGCTCACGCGGTTGGGCAGCCCGGTCAGCGAGTCGTGAGTGGCGAGGTATTCGATCTGCAGCGCGGCCTCATGCTGCTCGGTGACATTGCGCGCTGTTCCGCGGATGCCGCAGAGCTGGCCGCTCTCGTCATGGGACACGCGGGCATTGATCCCGACCCAGCGGTCGCTGCCGTCGGCGGAAAGCAGGTGGGTTATGTGGTTCTTGACCTCGCCGTGCCGGCGCAGGGTGGACAGGAAGCGGCGATTGGAGAAGTGCGAGGGCCGGGCCTCGAAGTCGAAGATGCAGCGCCCCAGGAGATCTTTGGGCTGCAGCCCGAAGATGTCGAGCGCGCCATTGTTGAGGTAGGTGAAGCGTCCCAGCGCGTCGGTGGTCCAGATGAGGTCATGCGAGGTTTCCACCAGGTCGCGATAGCGGCTCTCGCTCTCCAGCAGCAACTGGATGATGCGACGCTTCTCGCGCAGGGTCTTGCGTGCGATGGCGAGCTCGTCTTCGTACTTCTCATTGATCGTGCCTAGCGACGAGCCGGCCAGGCCATCGATGATCTCCCGCGCATACCGTCGGTGCCCGCCGTCGGTACGGCGCGCGAGCAGAACGCCCTGGCTGTCCCAGCGGCGGAGCTTCTGCACCGGCACGCCGAGCTTGGCCGAAGCTTCCTGGATGGTGTACTCCGACGCAAGGCGAGACATCCAACCCCCCTTTGAGCAAAGCCCGCGGCGGTCGCGAGACCGCGGAACAGACCTCCATTGCTAGTGTAACTGGCTGGAGGTCAGAATGTCGTTCTGCCGCGACACCAGGCGGTGCATCAGCTTGATGTCGCGATTTGTCAGGCGTACCGCCGCATCCACCCAAAGGTGGACCACGTCCGTCAGTTCCTGGTAGGTAATGCCGTTCACCCGCCGGCGGGCCGCGGCGATGCCGGCCAGCCCGTTGCGGGAGCGGCTGTTGCGCTTGATGAGGGCGGCCACTTCCGCTTCTCCCTGGCCGCTCTCCACCACGCAATCGATAACACCCATGGAGAGCATATCATCGGCCGAGTAGATCTTGCCAGTGGACAACAGCTCCTCGGTCACGCGCCGGCCTACGCGCCGGTCGAGGAAAGAATAGGCCCCCATACCCGGGAACAGGTTGAACAGGATTTCCGGAAAACCAAAACGCGAGTGTTTCTCGGCAATTACGACGTCACTGGACAGTGCCGCCTCAAACCCGCCCCCCAGGCATTCCCCCTGCACCAGCGAAATCGTGGTAATCGGGATCCGGTGTCCGCTGTAGTTGTGGTGCAGGACGTCGATGCAAGCTTTGCCGTAGTGCAGCAGACCCGCCCGATCCCGTCGTTCGATCAGCTGGATAAACAGATCGAGATCGCCGCCGAGATTGAATACGCCAGGGGCGCCGGATGCCAGTACGGTGTATTCGACCGGCGCGGCCTCGCCCAGGCAATCCACACTTGCGTCGGTGTCCTCGACGAAGCGGCAATAGGCAGCGAGGTCCGCCAGGAGGCCGGGGTTGAAGCTGGGGCGCGGGCTGGGCGTCCAACGCGACCAGATGGCGCGGGTCACCGGATCGTAATGAGCCGACAGTTGATCGGAGAAGAAGTACTCGGGGCGCTCGGTCGTCTTGTAGAGGTTGGTCTTCTCGGTAACTTGCAGCAACGCATGGGGGACGCGCATGTCCATGGTGAGGTCTCCTGAGTATGGGTCTAGTTATGGGCATTGTTGTTGTGCTCTGCATTAAGAACCTGCTGCCGGGTCCTCCAACAACTCTAAAGGAACTCAGGAATCGCACGCAAATCTCACTTTTTGTGAGCTTTTTTAGTATGCTATTGTTATCGTTGAGAATCCGCAGCCTCGTGCTAGGGACGCTGAGCGGAATTCTCCGAGAGATTTCAAACCTCGAGGTGTTAGGCATGGTGTTAGCTTTGCCAAATCCAATTTAAACAACAATAGCGAACCAGCTTGACTTCCGACCATAGGGAAAAACCTGATTCGCTCCCTCGCATTGCCGCAGGGGAGGCGAGGTGAACTGGTTGGTCCGCGCCTGCGCCCGCGCCCTGCTTGGCGTCCATGTGGATGGGCGATCGCAGGAGGCGAGTGGCCCTGCCCTGTTCGCCGCGAACCATCCTTCGCGCCTCGACAGCCTGCTGCTGCCTCTGGTTCTTCCGGGCGACAACGTCGTCCTGCTGCCGCGGGAGGATTTGCCGACCGGGTGGCTTCGCCTGGCGCTGCAGTTCCTGCCGCACGTAATGGCGGACATGAACGACCCGGCCACGATCAAGAAGGTGATGCGCTTGCTCGCGTCGGGCAAGTCGGTCCTGCTGTATCCCGAAGGACAGGTGTCTCACGCACTGAGCGTCATGAAGGTGTACGAGGTGCCGGCCCTGATCGCGGCCAAGACCGGAGTGCCGGTGATCCCGGTGCGCATTCGCTACCGCCGGGGGTGGCTCTCGCGCACGGTGGTGCGCATCCATGCCCCGGCTCGCATCTCCGCTGCCGGCCGAGCCGCCGGCCGAGCGCGTCGGGCGCGCGCGACCGAGGAACTGCAGCGCTTGATGGAAGCGGCGGCCTTCGAGGAGCGGCCGCGCACCACACTGTTCGAAGCCTTCATCGACGCGGTGGAAGAGCAGGGCCGGCGCACCCTGATCATCGAAGACATGAAGGAGGAGCCACGCTCCTACCAGGACCTGCTGCAGGGTTCGCTGATCATCGGCCGCTGGGCCTCCCGCTTTTGCGCGCCGGGCGAAAACGTAGGCGTGCTGCTGCCCAACCTCATTCCCACGGTGTGTACCGTGCTGGGGCTGTCCGCCTTTGGGCGCGTGCCCGCCATGCTCAACTACACGGCTGGCCCGACTGCCGTGCAAAGTGCGTGCACCGCCGCCCGGGTGCGCACGGTCATCACGTCGCGCGCCTTCATCGAGAACGCGAGGCTCAACGCAGTGGTATCGGCGATCGCCGATCTGAGGGTGGTGTACCTGGAGGACCTGCGTGCCCAGCTCACCGTCTTCGACCAGCTGTGGCTGCTGGGGTATGCCCTGTGGCGGCCCCGATCCGCCATTACGCCGGGACGCAGCAACGGGCCCGCGGTGGTGGTGTTCACCTCGGGCTCGGAGGCTCGGCCCAAGGGCGTGGTCCTCAGCCATGAAGCGATTCTCGCCAACATCACGCAGATCGCAACGGTGATCGACTTCACGCCGCGCGACAAGGTGCTGAACCCTTTGCCCGTGTATCACAGCTACAGCTTCACCGCGGGAATGATGCTGTGCCTGATGACCGGGACCAAACTGTTCCTGTACATCTCTCCGCTGCGCTACCGTGCCATCCCCGAGATTGCCTATCGTCGCAATTGCACCTACCTGTTCGGCACCAGCACGTTCCTGAGCTACTACGCCAAGAATGCCGAGCCGCTGGACTTTTACTCGGTGCGTCGCGTGATCTCGGGCGGAGAGAAGCTCGGCGCGGACGTGGCGCGGGTGTGGGAGGAAAAGTTCGGACTGCGCATCTACCAGGGTTACGGTGCCACCGAATGCGCGCCGGTGATCGCGCTGTCCACGCCCCGGTCGTTCAGGACCGGTACCGTGGGGCCACTGCTCCCCGGGCTCGACCACCGCATCGAGCGGGTCGAGGGGATCGAGCGCGGCGGGGTGCTGCATCTCAAAGGGGTTCAGGTCATGCTGGGCTACTACCTGTATGACCACCCCGGCGTGATCGTGCCGCCGCGCTCCATTTACGGGGACGGCTGGTACAACACCGGCGACGTCGTGGATGTGAGCCAGGACGGGGTGCTGACCGTGGTGGGGCGTGTCAAGCGATTTGCCAAGATCGCCGGCGAGATGGTGTCGCTGGACATCATCGAAGAGGTGGCGCGCGCGGCGTCGCCCAACCATCTCCACGCGGCCGTGCTGCGCACCGAGGCCGCGAGCGGGGAGACCACCGTGCTGTTCACGACCGACCCGGACCTCAACCGCAGCGCGCTCGTTCACGCGGCGCGCCAACTGGGCCGGCCGGAGCTCGCCGCGTCCAAGCGCATATTATGGATGCCGGAGATCCCGCTGCTCGCCACCGGCAAAACCGACTACGTCACACTGGAAACGCTGACGGTTGCGGCCAACGCGCCCGAAGCCGGCCCCGACGGCGACGACGGCGAGACGCGCTCGCAAATCTCCAGCTGAAAGCCCGGAGCCACGGCGGACGACCTGGATACGCGGTCGCGCTCCAGGGGGTGCACTTCAAGCTATCGGGCTTGTCTGCGGCCCCAGCGACGGGTTGCAGTGAAGCTCAGCGCGAGCGATAGGTGATGCGGTAAACCACGCTGGCGTGATCGTCCGACACCAGCAGGCTGCCGTCCGGCATCACCAGCAGGTCCACGGGCCGACCCCAGGCCTGCTCGTTCTCCATCCAGCCTTCGGCGAACACCTCCGATTTCTCCACCCTGTTGTCTTTCAGCGTGACCATGATCACGCGGTAGCCGCTCTTCTTGCTCCGGTTCCAGGAGCCGTGCTGGGCGATGAAGATACGGTTCTGGTACTGGGGCGGAAACATCTTTCCGGTGTAGAACTTCAGTCCATTCGGGGCGACGTGCCCGCCCTGCTTCAGCGCCGGCGGCGTGAACTCGGTGCATTGGTGCTTGGCCCCGAGCTCGGGATCGGGAGTGTCGCCCTGGTGGCAGTACGGGAAGCCGAAGTGGAGGCCGGCCCGGGGCGCGTGGTTCAACTCGTCGGAGGGCATGTCGTCGCCCATCATGTCGCGGCCGTGGTCGTTGAACCAGAGCTGGCCCGTACGCGGGTCCCAATCGAACCCCACTGTGTTGCGGATGCCCCGCGCGAACACTTCGTAGCCGCTGCCATTGGGCTTGATGCGTGAAATGAGCGCGTGGCCGGCGTCCGGCTCGCAGACATTGCACGGTGCGCCGACCGGCACGTACAGCCAGCCGTCGGGACCGAACGCGATGTACTTCCAGCCGTGATGGCCATCGCGGGGAAAGCGGTCGCTGACGATCACCGGCTTGGGTGGGTTGCGCAGGTTGTCCTCGATGTTGTCAAACCGCAGGATCCGGCTGATCTCCGCCACGTACAGTGAACCGCCGCGGAACGCCACGCCATTGGGACTGTTCAGCCCCTCGCCGATGGTCAGCACTTCCGGCCCGCCGCCCTCCCGCGCAACGATGGCGTAGACGCCGCCGTCCCGGCGGTTGCCGACAAACACCGTGCCCTTGTCCCCCAAGGCCAGGGAGCGGGCGCTGGGCACCTGTGCGTAAACGCTGATCTCGAAACCGGGCGGCAGCTTGATCCGATTCAGCGGCAGTTCCTCGGCGCAGGCGGCCTGGGGCAGCGCCAGCGCCGCCAGGGTGGCGACAGCCAGCTTCCGGGACAGGAACGAGGTCATCTTGATCTCCTATGGGGGTGGGGGCCGCAGGTTCCTCGGACAGACCGGCGGCGTCCCGGCGGAGTTCCGGATAAGCTCTTGAACTCCGGATGTCGGATCGCTAACTATAAAGCCTCATCCGGCCGGGTAGTCACAGGGAGCAACGACATGAGCGAAGTGAGCGCCAAGGAAACCCTCGGCTTTCAGGCCGAAGTCAAACAACTGCTGAACCTGATGGTGCACTCCTTGTACAGCAACAAGGAGATTTTCCTGCGTGAGCTGATCTCCAATGCCTCGGACGCCTGCGACAAGCTGCGGTTCGAAGCGCTGGTCGACCAGGCTCTATGGGAGAACGATCCCGACCTCGAGATCCGCGCCAGCTTCGACCGGGCGGCCCGCACCATCACCGTCTGGGACAACGGCGTCGGCATGTCGCGCGACGAGGTGGTCAGCAACATCGGCACCATCGCCAGATCCGGCACGCGGGAGTTCTTCGAAAGCCTCACCGGCGACCAGGCCAAGGACGCCAATCTCATCGGCCAGTTCGGCGTCGGCTTCTACTCCTGTTTCATCGTGGCGGACAAGGTGACGCTCATTACCCGGCGCGCCGGCATGGGCCCCGAGCACGGCGTGCGCTGGGAGAGCGACGGACAAGGCGAGTACAGCCTGGAGGTCGTGAGCCGGGAAGGCCGCGGAACCGAAGTGATCCTCCATTTGCGCGAGGGCGAGGACGAGCTGCTCTCCGGCTTCCGGCTGCGCTCGATTCTGCGTAAGTATTCCGACCACATCGCCATCCCCATCCTGATGAAGAAAGAGGAGTGGGACAAGGACAAGAACGAACAGGTCGTGAAGGACGAGGACGAGCAGATCAACCAGGCTTCGGCGCTGTGGTCGAGGCCCAAGTCGGAGGTGAGCGACGAGCAATACCAGGAGTTCTACAAGCACATCGCGCACGACTTCGAAGCGCCACTGGCGTGGATCCACGCGCGCGTCGAGGGCAAGCAGGAGTACACGCTGCTGCTGTATCTGCCGTCCCACGCCCCGTTCGACCTGTGGGACCGCGAGCACCGGCACGGGGTGCGGCTCTACGTCCAGCGCGTGTTCATCATGGACGACGCCGAGCAGCTCATGCCGGCCTACCTGCGTTTCGTGCGCGGTGTGATCGATTCCAGCGACCTGCCGCTCAACGTCTCGCGCGAGATCCTGCAGGAGTCCAAGGTGGTCGAGGCGATCCGGTCCGGCTCGGTCAAGCGCGTGCTGGGGCTGCTCGAGGACCTGGCGGACAACGACAAGGACAAGTACGCCAAGTTCTGGAAGGAGTTCGGGCGCGCCTTCAAGGAAGGCATCGGAGAGGACCACGCCAACAAGGAGCGCATCGCCAAGCTGGCGCGCTTCGCCTCGACCCACACCGACGCCGAGGAGCAGGCCGTCTCGCTCACCGAATACATCGCGCGGATGAAGGAGGGCCAGGACAAGATCTACTACATCACCGCCGACTCCTTCGCGGCGGCGAAGAACAGCCCGCACCTGGAGATTTTCCGCAAGAAAGGGGTCGAGGTCCTGCTCATGTGCGAGCGCGTCGACGAATGGGTCATGTCCAACCTCAACGAGTTCGAGGGCAAGCCATTGCAGTCGGTGGCCAAAGGCGATCTGGATCTGGGCAAGCTGCAAGACGAGGCCGAGAAGAAGGAGCAAGAGAAAGAGGCCGGCGAGCTCAAGGAGCTGACCGACAGGATCGCGCAGGCGTTGGGTGAAAAGGTGAAAGAGGTGCGCGTCACCCACCGGCTCACCAGCTCACCGGCCTGCCTGGTGTCGGACCAGTGGGGCATGAGCATGAACCTCGAGCGCCTGCTCAAGGCGGCAGGGCAGAAGGCACCGGAGGTGAAGCCCATCCTCGAGATCAATCCGCATCATCCGCTGGTGCAAGGTCTTAAGTCCGAGGCGGATGCGGCCCGTTTCTCCGACTGGAGTTACATCCTCTTCGACCAGGCGATGCTGGCCGAAGGCGGGCAGCTCGAGGATCCAGCCAGCTTCGTGAAGCGGCTCAACGAGCTGATGCTGGCGCTCGCGGCCGGCTCGGGACCGAAGATCTGGACACCGAATAGTTAGGGGTCCCTGTTCGATGGTGGTTGGTGCCCTCGCGCGGTGGGTCGACCGCAACATCATCGATCTCGCCCGACAGCTGCACCTGTCCTACCTGCCGCCGCTGATGGTCTACATGGCAGCCGGCGTGTCGGGCCTGACTGGTATCGTCGGGACCTTCTTCGTCAAGGAGTACCTCGGGCTGTCGGCCGAGTTTCTCGCGGCGCTCGCCTTCTGGGCCACGCTGCCCTGGGCACTCAAGGTGCCGGTGGGTCATCTGGTCGATCTCATCTGGCGCCACAAGGCGGGACTGGTGTACCTGGGCGCGGCGTTGATCGCCGCCAGCCTGCTGATCATGGTCGGCCTGCTCGCGGATCCAGCCGGGATGCGGAAGGTCATGCCCGCCGGCGCCTGGTTCGTGCTATCCACGCTCCTCGCGCCGATCGGCTACGTCCTGCAGGACTGCGTCGCCGACGCCATGACCGTTGAAGCCGTGCCGCGCGTGGATGACGACGGGCAGCACCTTGCCGACGACGAGCGCCGGCTCGGGCACACCACCATGCAGACGCTGGGTCGGGTGGCGATCATCGGGGGTGCGGTGCTCGTGTCGCTGGCGAATGTCATCCTGTTTCGCGGGGTGGAGGCGATGACCACGGCGCAGAAAGCCGACACCTATCTTCAGATCTACCGGCTGTCGCTGGCGATACCGGTGATGTCGGTGTTTGGAGTGGTGCTGGCGGGCATTCTGCGGCGGCGCCACGCGCGGCGCCTGGCTACCCAAGGCCTCAGCCGCAATGACATCGCCCAAATCCTGCACGGTGGCGACCAGCGGCCGCCGGTCAACTGGTGGATCCTCGGCGGCGGACTGGGCTTCGCACTGGTGACGCTGGTGGTGGCCGTGATGCAGGTCCCGTTCGACGAGGAGATCATCTTCACCGGGTCGCTCGGGATCGTGGTGTTTCTGATGTGGCGTCTCATCCGCGAGCTCGAGCCCGCGGCGCGCCATACGCTGGTCGGCACGGCGCTGTTGATCTTCGTGTTTCGTGCCATGCCCAACACCGGTGCCGGCTCGACCTGGTGGATGATCGACGAGCTGGGCTTCGACCAGCAGTTCATGTCGGTACTGTCGCTGATCGCCAGCACCCTGACGCTGGCGGGCATGCTCGTCTTCCGCCGGTTCATGGCCGAGCACTCCATCGCCTATATCATCGGTTTCCTCACTCTCGTCGGAGCCTTGCTGGCGCTGCCGAACATCGCGATGTACTACGGCCTCCACCACTGGACCGCGGCACACACCAACGGCATCGTCGATGCGCGGTTCATCGCGTTGGCGAACACGGCGCTCGAGTCCCCGCTCGGGCAAATCGCCATGATTCCGATGCTGGCCTGGATCGCCAACTCCGCACCGGAGCGCCTGAAGGCCACCTATTTTGCCGTCATGGCTTCCTTCACGAACCTCGCGCTCGCTCTCTCGCAGTTGCTCACCAAGTACGCGAACCAGATGTTCGTAGTGACGCGGGAGGTGAAGGATGCGGCGAGCGGTACTCTCCAGGTGCCCGCCGATTACCGCCAGCTCGGCAGTCTGTTGATCGCAGTGGCTGTCATCGGCCTGGTGCTGCCGCTGCTTGCCATCGTCTTCGTCAAGACCACTCGCTTTCGCAGCGTGTGATGCAGGACCTGCCGGGGTCGAGGCATAATCGCGGGTATTGCTCGCCTGCGCAGGCTGGAAACCGATCGTGAACAGAGAGTCGTGCCTATCGATTACCGCATGTCTTGTGCTCGGCGTCGCGCTGCTGGGGTTCAACTATGCGGCCTGCGCCGAGTGGCTGCAGGACATTTGGGGCACGGTGCCGACCGAATACAGCATCAATGAGCGACTGGCACAGTTCGGCGAGCGGGCGCGGGCGCGGCTCGTCCCGCATTTCGCCGCCGCCGAGGTTGCGTTTCCGCCCCCCCAGGTGTCGCTCCTGGCATTCAAGGACACCCGTCTGGTGGAGGTGTACGCCCGTGCCTCCGATGGGCCTTGGCACCTGATCCGGCGTTATCCGATCCTGGCCGCCAGCGGCGGGGCCGGCCCGAAGCTGCGCGAAGGCGACAACCAGGTCCCCGAGGGCACCTACGCGGTCACGCTGCTCAATCCGAACAGCCGGTTCCACGTGTCGTTGCGGCTCGGCTACCCCAACGAGTTCGACCGTGAAATGGCGCGATCCGACGGACGTGCCAATCTCGGCGGCGACATCATGATCCACGGCAGGGCGCTGTCCAACGGCTGTCTCGCCGTGGGTGACGACGCGGCAGAGGAGCTCTTCACGCTTGCGGCGGTGGTCGGCCTGGATCACATGAAGGTCGTGATCAGCCCGACCGATTTCCGTACCAGTGCTTTGACGACGACCGCCGCGACTTTGCCGGCATGGACGGAAAGGCTGTACCGCGCGCTGGCGAGCGAGCTCGCGCAGTACCTGCGCGGCTCTTGAGTCGGCTCGTCCGCGTCCGATTTCGACAGGAGACGACCATGACCCAATCCGATCTCTCGAGCCTCCTCCCGACTCGGGACTGGACCCGCCGCGACTTCGTGGTCACCGTGCTCGGCAGTGGCTTTGCGCTCGCGGTCCAGCCGGTGTCGGCACAGACGATCACGACCGATACGCACGGCCTGACTGCAGGCGAGGTGAAGATCCCGACCAAGGATGGCGAGATGCCCGCCTATCGCGCCATGCCCTCCTCGGCCGGGCCGTTCCCCGTGGTACTGGTGGTGCAGGAGATCTTCGGCGTGCACGAGCACATCAAGGACGTGTGCCGGCGCCTGGCCAAGGCTGGTTACCTTGCCGTAGCGCCCGAGCTCTACGCGCGCCAAGGCGATGTGTCCGGGATGAAGGACGTGCAGGAGATTCTCTCCACCGTCGTGGGCAAAGTGCCCGATGCGCAGGTCATGAGCGACCTCGATGCCACCGCAGCGTGGGTGGCGAGCACAGGGACGGGCGACACGAGCCGGATAGCCATTACGGGTTTCTGCTGGGGCGGACGCATCACCTGGCTATACTGCGCCCACAATCCGAAGGTCAAGGCGGGGGCAGCCTGGTACGGCCGACTGGTCGGGCAGGCGAGCGAGTTGACGCCGGCCCATCCGGTCGATATCGCCGCCGGGCTCGAGGTGCCGGTGCTGGGACTGTACGGGGGTGCCGATCAAGGCATCCCGCCCGACACGGTGCAGAGGATGCGCGCTGCGCTTGCGAGTGGGAGAAGCGGCTCCCAGATCGCGGTCTATCCCGACGCGCCGCACGGCTTTCATGCGGACTACCGGCCCAGTTACCGGAAGGATGCGGCCGAGGACGGTTGGAAGCAGATGCTGGCTTGGTTCAGGCAGCGCGGCGCGGCCTGAGAGACTACGCACGGGATCTCGCCCAGGCGTCCTCGCCGGACAACCGCGCTCGCCGTCGGCGGGGTTGTATTGGGGCTGGCTTTCTTCAGCTTGTTCTACCCATCGGCGACGGCGATGACCGCCGCTTTGTGAAACGCGCCCGACCCGGCATCTTGGTTGCTTACACTGTCGAGGGCGCCCAAGACATACGTGGGATCTTCCGCGGCGTCTTAAGACCGGCGACGGACGCCTCAGCATGGAAACTCTCGCATTCAGCAGCGACTTCAACAGCCTCGGCAGCTTCTTCGTCCACGTTCTGTTCGGTACCGTAGCCGGTGGGCTGTTCGCCCTGCTCTACTGGCAGCGGCCCATGCGCCAGTTGGGCTGGTCTGCGGTTCCGGAATCCACGCCTCCCGCCATCAAATTCGCGCTGGGTCTGTTTCTGGTCCCGACGCTGCTGTTCGCTGGGTGCGCCTACTTCTCCTATCTGACCCCGTTCTTCGCGGTGCACGTGTCGTCGGCTGCGATTACTTTCGAGTACCGGTTCCCCAATCGCGAGGTAACGGTGCCGCGGCGCGACATCGAGCGCGTAGTGAGGGGTCTTGACAGCGAACAGAGCGCCTGGGCGCCCCTAGTGGTCTACACCAAGGACGGGCGGCGCTTCGAGAGCGCGCCGATCAAGGCCGAGCATTTCGAGGGCTTGAAAAGCCGCATGCGGCCAGCCTTCTGAGGCCGGCACTGGGTGTACCGCGCGCCAGTATCGGGCCGCGGCCGCATCAATAGGTGAGCAGCCGCAGGGCGGCGAGCAGCGATTCGTGATCGGCCATCACCTCGTCGACGTTCAGCAGGTCTTGCGCCAGCGCCATGCGCGCCTGCTCCTCTTCGGCCTTGCTCCAGACCGTCACTTTCCCTGCGTCGAGCAAGGCCAACGCCTCACGCTCCGCTTCCAGGCCTTCCCGGAACACCGCAACGCCACGCGCCTCCTCGGTTTTGACGATGTCGGGTGCGAGCTTCAGCTTGACTCGCCCCAGCGCGTACCAGGCCTCCGCGAGATTGCGATTGGCCTGCACGGCCGCTTGCAGCAAGCGCAGGGATTCCTCGGTGTCCTGAGTAGCCAGAGCCTGACGGTAGGTGTCGACGCCCGCGAGCGCGGCCTGCGCGAC
>JBGPMS010000130.1:0-13099 GCA_041487115.1 Gammaproteobacteria bacterium | reverse complement strand
TGGTTACACTCCGCATCCGGCGGCTCACCAGACCCGGGTCCAGTCAGCGGCGGGTAATAGAGTGCCCACTGAACCGCGTCCACCGGCTTCACTAGAAGCTTCACTACGGGCGGTTCGCCAGGCCCAGCCGATACCGTCTCGCCCGTCTTCAGCATCAGCGGCGCGACGCTGGCGAGGACCGGCTCTACGCTGACCTTGCCCTCGTACACCGCTACCGCGGCGGTGCTGCAGCTCATCGTTACGAGAAACTCGGTGCCCTCCACCGCGGCGTTGATGAACTGCGTGCGGACCTTGAACTTGCGTGGGAAGCGGGTGACGAAATAGCCGGCGCCGCAGGACGTGCCTAGCACTTCTTTCGGTACGCGCTCGTCGGTGAAAAACTCGACCTGAGTCTCTTCGGTCGCTCCGCTGCCGGTGACGCTTACTCTGAGCGTCGAGTTCTGGTCCAGCCGCACGAACTTCTCGGGCAGGATCACCATGCCGGCTCGGCTCTTGGGGCCAGTGTGGATGAGATCGCCCTGGCACACAGGGGTGTCCAGCCGCTTGACAACGGCCCAGGCTCCCGCGCCGGCCCGGCGTATCTCGACTGTTCCCTGCACAGACACGATGCGCGCCACCGACGGCGCGCAGCCGGAGCTGACCTCCTCCGCCGTGCTGGGGTTCGAGCCCACGCACAAAAGGGCCAGCGCCGAAAGGAGCAAACCCCACCCACTGCGCCATGCCTTGTATCTGCTCAACCACACGATCCTGAACCCCTCCCTCCGCTCGCCGCTACTGAAGGTCAGGCTGCAATTGAAGGTCAAGCATGACGATCGAATGCCCACGCCAATGTAAAACCATTTTCGAGCCGCGCGCAAGCTAACTTTCGTAGTACTGGGCTCGCATCTCTCAAGGAGGGCCGCCCTCGGGTCACGGGCCGTCGGTCTGCTTTTGGCGACGCGAGGCGCACGCTCCACATCGTTCGCTGCGGCCGGCGTGGGCTCTGGCGGTGCGGGCTCGTCGCACTGCGCTCGATCACTGCGGGATCGCCCCGCTCCCCCCGAACGGATTGTTGGTGAGCCACTGCACGTAGAAAGCGGTCGGACCGTCCTGCGGATAGCGGTTGCGTATGGCCCGGAACCGCTCGAGAGCGCTCTCCCCCCGGCCGCCGCGCAGCGCATCCAGCGCCAGCGCGAACTCCAGGCAAAGCTGCATCACGTCGGCACTCGCGTTGGCCCGCTCGTCGATGACTTCGAAGACATGGGTCGGTACGGTCTTGCCGCGCAGTTGGAACGAGCCCAGGTCCCGTACCAGCAGCCCATCCAATCCGCGGATGGCCTGCTCGGCGGCGAGGATCCGCGTACCGAGCAGCTTGTTCAGCTCCTGCAAGCGGGTCGAGGTGACCACCGTATCGCCGACGGGGCGGAACTCGTAGTGGTTCGCCGCACCCATCGCGGTGGTGGAAACCGATCCGGCGGAGATGCCGATGCGGGTCGGCAACCGGGCGGACGGCGACGCGGCATTGAACTGGTTCACTGCTGTCATCAGCTCGAGCGCGGCTCCGGTTGCCTTCACATGCAGTGCCCGGTCGCCCTCTGCCCCGGTCCAGACCGCCAGCACGGCGTCGCCAACCACGTCGACGATGTCTCCGCCCTCTTCGGTGATGGGGGCGAACACCACCTGGAAGTACTGGTTGAGAAAGCGTGCGAGCTGCGCCGGGTGCATGCTTTCCGCCAGCGTCGAGAACCGGTCCGCATCGGTGGCGAGGCACACGCTGTAGACCGGCTCGGTGACGGTATCCAGCTTGTCGCGGTTGTCCAGCAGCGACTCGATCACGCGTCCGGGCACGAATTTACCGAACAGGGTACGCAGTTCGTCGCGCTTGCGGCCGATGTCGCGGTAGTGGTGGGTTACCGCATACAGGATGCCCGCTGGCGCCTGAACGATCAGGGGCACGAGGACCGGAAGCCATATCGCCTCGAGCCGGAACAGGAGCAGCTCCAGCGCGAGGTAGGCCACGCACAGCGCACACGCAGCGCTGAGCCCGCGCATGGCCGACGGGACCAGGAGAAGAAGGGCCAATGCCATGCCGAAGGCCGCCGTCACCGCTGCCCGCAGCACGGGTGGAGGCGCGACGAGGCTGGTGCGGGTCGCGAGATTGGCAACCGCCGTCGCGAGTATCTCGCCACCGCTCAGCTTGACGCCGTCGCTCGTGGTATAGACGGTGGGGTAATGGTCGTCGCGTTGCGAGGGGGTGAAATCCGCGTAGCCCACGATGACCGTCTTGCCGCGAAGTTCCTGCAAGACCTGGCTTGCGCCGCTCGTCGCGCCCTTCAGCACGTCGGCGTAGCTGATGGTCTGGAAGGTCCCGGGGTAGCCATAGAAGTTCAGGTACCGGGTGGCATCGCCCGCGTAGAGATCGACCAGGCCAAGCAGAGCAGCACGGTGTCGCGCGGGCACCTCCGCGCTCTGACGGCCTTCGAGCGATTCACGCAACGCCGCGGCAACCTTCGGGTTGGCTCGTACCTGGTACCGGATCGCCAGCGAGGTCGCTTGCAGGGGCCGGAGCTCGACCAACTGCTCCGCCGTTTGCGGCAGCATCTCGGCGTTCTCGGGGCTGACCTTTGCCAGCAGGCGGACGAAGTCCGGATGGACTTCCGCCGCGGACAGATGGAAGACCAGAGCCGGGAGGCTGGAGATCGGTACTTCCTCCTCGCTGAACGCGGCGAAGCTGTTGACCCTTCCCGACAATCCCCAGGCCAGGCGCAGGGGGGCGGCGCCCAGTGCAGCCGATGCGATCAGCGGACTGATCCGAGCCGGCCGCTGAAGCGGGCCGTCAGTGGTGCGGTGGCCGCTGGCCTCGATCGGATCCAGCCATTGTGCGAGCAGAACGTTGCCCGCCGACTCGATCGCGTCGGCCAGGGCGCGGTCCTGCTCTTCCTCGGACGGCAGTCTTTTGTCCGAGCCCATTTGGGAGAGCGGGCGGAACGAGATATCGAGGGCGATGACCCGCGCCCCGGCCGCCGCCAACGCTCGCACCGCTCGCCCGTGAAGGCAGCGGGGCCAGCGCATCACCAGGTGCGGTGGAGGCAGCCGTTCGTGCGAGGCCGGAGCCGCTCCGACTCTGAGATCGATGCAGCGCTCCCGCGCCTCCGGATCGGCGGGAAGCGCGATGCGTTCGGACGACTGCTGGTCGATCGTGACCAGCACGATGTCCTCGGGTGGAGGCTTCGGTCCGCGCAGCTTGAACAACACCCATAGATCGAAGCTCTCCTGCAGCGGCCAGAACCATGGCGCCGCAGCGAGAGCTGCCCCCAGTACCGCTGCTCCCATACCCACAAGGAGAGCATGTTTCCACGCTGGCCACGGCGCCCCCAGAACGGCGCGCGGACTCATCTGGACACTCCAGGGTGCTCGCCGGGCCGCGCGCGGACGGTGCGGGTCAGTGCAGGCGGGTCTGATCGTCGCGCAGACGGCCCGCGATCAGTTGCATCACGTGATAGGCGAACTGAGGGTTCTCGAAGAACAGGCGCTTGGCTCGCTCCGCGGTCAGGCAGAAGAGCTGTGCATCGGTTTCGCAGCGGGCGGTGCAGCTGCGCGTATGCTCGGGCAGGAAGATGCCGATCTCGCCGAACAAGGCGCCCTCGGCCATCTCCTTGCGGATTTCCGGCAGTGCCACCGTCCCCTGCTGGATGAAGTACAGTGCCCGCGCCGGGTCGCCCTTGCGGAACAAGACCTCTCCCTTGCGGTGAGTCTCGTGCGACATGTGGGGGAGCAGCCAGTCGCGCAGCGACGCACCTTGCTCCGCGTCGTTCAGCGCTATGTTGCGGACCTGGTCCAGGCGCTCGACGATGCGGATGGCCTGGGCGCGGTTCTCCACCCCGAGCTTCTTGTAGGAGTTGCTGAGGTGGATCTTGACCGTGCCCTCGGTGATTCCGAGTCGTTTGGCGATGTTCAGGTTCGACCGCCCCTCGCACACCTGGGTGAGGACCTCGAGCTCGCGGCCAGTCAGGCTGTAGGGGTTGCCACCGCCGCGCCGGCCCCTCTCAACCTCGATCCCGGGCGCCGGATCCGGCGCATCGTTTACATCCGCCACAGCCTCGACCTGCGGCCGGTGGCTGGCACCTTGAAGCACGACTTGAAGCACCCCTAACGCCTGCGCCTCGCTGTAGCTCTTGGGCAGGTACGCCTGTGCGCCGGCGCGCATGATCGCGGCGATGAAGCTCTGGTCCAGTGCGCTGGCGAGCGCAACGATGGGCGACCCTCCAAAGCTTTCGTGGCAACTGCGTACCAGACTCGCGGCTTGGCCGGGGACGGCGTCGGCGTCTATCAACACCAGACGGAAACCAGTGCGAGGATCGGGCTCTTCCAGTCGTTCCGGATCGCAGCGCTCGACCTGCACGCGCGGGGCGAGCTTGGCCAGGGATCCGCAAAAGGCATCCGCGAACAAACCCGGCTGAGCAGCCAGCAGAACCTTCATCAGCGACGTCCCCTCCCGTGCGGTCGCCATCTTGCGCCCATTTTCCGGCGCTGTCATGCGGCCGCCGACTGCCGGCGCAGGGGGGAAGGGCAGCCCCGCAAGCAGGTGGTTGCCAGCCGGCGCGGAAGCGTGGTTCGGCGCCTCGGTGTCGTCTGCGAGCGGAGAGTGGGAGGGGAGCATAGGTGCCTCGTTGGCCACGGAGGATCTTGTCGCTGATTGGCGTCAGCTTACCGCATCGATCGGGTGGCGGGATCAGAAAAAAGGACAGATGATCCGGAGGCCGGAGGCGTCCGGATCATCTGCAATGGGAGGACGCTGATCACATTCCACCCCTCAGGAGATTCGGTAACTGGGCTCGCTCGTGGGAGATCCTGATGCTGGCCGCGCGGTCGGCCCTGGCACCCCCTCGCAGGAGCAGAGGGAGAAACGGCGACGGCGGGCACGGCGGCGATGGCGTGCGGAGCGCTCGCTGTGAGGGCTCGACAGAGAACAGCAATCGGCGTAGTGCGGGACATCGTTGCCTCTTTGGCAAGTTGCATCACTTGCCGCAGGAGACTACGCACTGCGAGTTATAGATAAAACCGGGCGAAAGTTATAGAGGGACGGAGCACGCCCGGGGTGGCTACTTGCCCGCGGGGTGGCTACTTGAAAGTGTCCTCGGCCGCTTTCTTGGTTTTCTCGGCGCTCTCCTTCATGGCGTGGCCGATGTCCGTGACCGCCTTGGCAGTACCGTGGCCAATGGCTGTCCCGGTTTGCTTGACGCTCTGAGCGGCTTCCTTGGCTCCGGTCTTGGCGTCGTGGCCGATCACCTTGGCCGCGCGCTTGAAGAAATTGTCCTTGTCCGCGGGCTCGGACTTCTGCTCGTCCGCCGCCTGGGCCGACAGCACCAGGCCGGCCACGAGCATCGCGATCGCTACTCTCATCTTCGGTCACCTCACTTGAGGGAGAAGTCTACCCGGCTTGCAGCGACCTTGGCTTCGGCTTTGATCGGCTCCAGCTTGGGCGCCAGGAGGAACACCCGGTCCACCGGCACCTGTGCGCCGCCGGTCACGAAATCCTTGGCCGCCTGGGCGCGCTGGTTGGCGAGCCGGACCAGCTCGTCGTCGCTGACCTGGATGTTGGCCAGCATGAGCTTCTCCATCTCCTCTTTGGGCAGGTCCTTGGCGATACCGATGAGATTGCGCGGTTTGGGAAACTTCGCCTCCTTATAGGCCCGCTTGAGATAGCTCTCGTACTCCTGCGGTTCGATCTTGATGTCGTCCAGCGACGTCACCGACACGCCTTGCTTGACCAGGTCCTTGAGCTTCTGCGCCTTCACCAGCTGGTCGAAGCGGTAGCGACGCATTCCCTCCCGATCTTTGTCGGGATCGGCGCGGCCGGTCACATCGAGCTTTAGTTTTGGTCGCTCGACCAGCGCGTTGCGCAGCTGGGTGAGCTTTTCTTCCGCCCCCGAGGCAAGCACCGCACGCCCGGGCTCGAACTCCACATAGGCTAGCTCTGCTCCGCCGTCGCCGAACATCGAGCCAATCAGCGCGAATGGAGCGGTGACCGCTTTCTCGATCAGATTGAAAATGATCTGCAGCACGATCCCGCCAATGCTGAATTTGGGGTCATCGAGCGAGCCGGAGATCGGCAGGCTCACGTCGATGACGCCGTTGCGGTCGGTGAGGAGCGCGACCGCCAGCAGCACCGGAAGCTTGGTAGCCGTCGGGCTGTCGGTCTTGTTGCCGAAGGTGAGCTGATCCAGGGTCAGGCGATTCTTCGCGGTGAGCTTGCGGTTCTCGATCTTGTACTCCACGTCGAAGGACATCTTGCCTTTCTCGATGGCATAACCCACGTATTTGTCCGAGTAGGGCGTGAACGGCCCCAGCTCGATGTCGTGCACCTCGGCCTTGATGTCGAGGAACAGGTTTTGCACCAGCGGGTTGACCTTGCCCTTGATCTGCACCGGCGCGGTCTTGGCGAAGTGACCGCGCAGATCGATGTCGGCTGTGGTGTTGAGTTGCGACGAGAGCCCGGTGACCGACCCGCCGATTTCCGTCAGGTTGGCCGAGTAGTTCGGCTTGATGAACAGGTCGCTGAAGTTCACGTTGCCGCCCTGGAGGGTCACCTTGCCGATGGCAATCGGTGGCGGCGGGGCCTTGGCTTGCCCCGGTGCCGTGGTCGCGGCAGGGGCCTGCGCAGCCTTGTCCTTGGCTGCGGGGGTTTGAGATTTCTTGTTGTCGCCCGCCCCCGCCTTCTGCCCGGCGGGCGCTTGCTCCTGAGCCGCGGCCTCCCCTTCCGGTGCGCTCGCGTCGTTCCCAACGATGCCCTGTACGTTCAACTGGCCGCTCGGGTAGATGATGATGCGGGAGTAGAACTCCGACAGCGCGACCTCCTGGATCTGCAGCGCGAAGGGCTGCGTGGTCGTGTCGATGCCGCCGAAGTAGAGCGTCTTCCACTTTAAGAAGTCTTCGGACTTGGCCTTGTCCACCGATGCGAAGTTGTTGACCCCCGCGTCGCCCTTGAAGACAAAGACCAGGGCGCCCGCATCCTGCGCCTTGAGCCCGATCACTCCACGTACCTGGACGTCGCCGCTGGTCACCAGGATGTTGAGCTTGTCTCCGAAATAGGGCTGCAGCGGGACCAGATCGACCCCCAGAACGTCCAGGGTCACGTCCGCGCTCAGCGGGTTGAATCCGACTGGCCCCGACGCCAGCACCTTGCCGGTTTTGTTGATCGCGAGATCGAGTACGACCTTCGCGGTCGAATCTCGGCGGCTGGACAGATTCTCCACCGCGAGCCTGATCGGCTCGGCTACGTGCGTGACGGGCTGCGCTGGCACTCGATCGTCGAACGTGATCCCGTAGTGGTCGATGGCGATCTTCTTCACCTGCCACTGCCACGCCTCGCCCGCCGGCCTCGGCGTAGCGGGTGGCGGTGCCGGCGCCGGGCTCTTCTCGTCGCGCGGGGTGAGGCGGGTGAGATCGATGCTGCCGTCCTTTTCGCGCACCAGGTGAAGCCGCGCTTCCTTGCTCGACACCTCGGCCACCTGTACCGAGCGCTTGTCCAGATCCAGATCGACGCCCTTCACGGCGAGCGTGGGCAAGGACAGAAAGTCCTCCTGCGCCCCGCGCTTGCGCAGGCGCAGCTTGGTGAGCGAGGTGTCCAGCCCGGACACTGCGGCCGACAGCTTCTCGCCCGCCTGCGACGCGCGGAACCGGGCGGAGAGATCCAGCGTCCCCTCCTCGACGTCGAACAAGACCAAGTGGCCGTAGTAGGGTGCGTAGTTGCGCGGCTTGACGCCGGTCACTTCGAGGTTGCCGTCCAGATTGAGCGGCGAGACGAACAGCGTGCTGGCGTGCTTCACGCTCTCGCCGAACTTGGTGTTGAAGGCGAGCTCCACCGACGCCGGCTCGGTCTGTGGCAGGGCAAACTTTTTCAGGACCACCTGCAGGTCCTCGATGTCGGTTTTGAACGGCTTCGCAACCGCGTCGTCGGAGAAGTGCACCTGTCCCTGCTCGACCTTCACCTCTGCGACCTGGAGCTTCAGCGGCTGTGGCGCGCCGTCCTCGGCGGGCTTGGCCGACGCGGCATCCGGTGGCGGCTCGGACTGCTTGGGCAGGATGCCCATCCAGTTGAGGCTGCCATCGCGCTCGCGGCGGAGAAACACCTCGGGGCCCAGCACGAGAATGCTGCCGAGCTTCACATCGCGCGCGAAGACGGTGGCCGATTCAACCGGGACCTCGAGCTTCGCCAGGCTGGCGAGCGCGCGGCCGTCCGGTTGCGTCATCGAGAGCTTCTCGAGGCCGACCTTGCCGGCGAGGACAAGGGTCGGCACCTTGTTTTGATAGCGCGTGAACGTGGCCGTGATGCGGGTGTCCAGCGTCCCGGATGCGATCTTGAACCCGAGCTCGATGGGAACGTACTCGACGTAACGCGGAATATCGAGCGCGTAGATGTTCAAGTCGACCTGGGTCTCCAGGGAGTCCTCGAACGGCTTCGTGCGGCCATTGATCGACACGGGCGTGCCGTTCACCTTCGCCGAGAAGGACGGTTGCACATAGCGGTCGGCCAGGTAGGGGAGACTGGATAGAAACGGGATGGCCAGGTCGAGATCGGTCACTGTGTGTTGCGCGGCGTTGGGTTGGTCGTCGAACAGCACCTTGCCGGCGAAGATCTGGATGTTGTTCAGCGAGAAGCGCAGGGGTTCCGGCTTCTCCTTCGGCGGCGGTTCGGATTTGGGCGCGGCTGCGAACTTCTTCAACAGATCGGAGAAGTTGTAGCTGCCGTCGTTGCGGCGGGCCACGTGAACGTACGGGCGCTGGAGGCGGATTTCTTCGAAGATCGGCCCGCGCCGGATGATGGACTCGGCCCGAAGGTTGACGAACAGCTCCTCGAAGGACACGAACACTTCCGGATTGCCGCCGGGCTCCTTGACCGAGAATCCGCGCACCGTTACGGTCATGCTGAAAGGGTTGAGCTCGATGGCCTGGATCGCGACCGGGCGGTTCAGCAGCTCCGACAGGTTCTTGACCAGATAGTGCTTGGCCACCGGCGGCACGACGAAGAATCCGACCAGGGCGAACAGGACGAGCAGCCCCAAGGCCCACAGCGCAACCTTGAGCGCAGTCCTGCGGTAGCGCTGCAGGTCTATGCTCCCAAACTGGAGGCCGGGAGCCGTCGAGCGCTGACGGCGCATGCGGGAGAACAGATCGCGTAGCTTCATTCCCGGTTTCTCGAAATCGACGTCCTGTTGCAGCGCAGTGGCGAACAGCGCCCGGTCGATTCGATTATGGAGAAAAAAATGCCGCCGGAACAGCCATACCGCGATTGACATCCTGGGTCGACGCGGTTCACCTTACATGCAGTGCACCACGCCGCAACCGGCGCCGATGCTCGCTCTGCGCTTGACTTGGACCGCGTCATGAACAAACATACTCGCGGGTGCGGGGCTGGCGGCGACCGGTGATGGATTAAGGCGCGGTTCAGGGAGAGGCCCGAACGAAGGGCACTGTTTGGTGGCGCCGGCCCCCGCCTGGTTCGCGACCCTTGCGGGAATCTGCCCTGATCGATCCGCTCCGGTGCGTCCACTGGTCCTGGAGCGACTTTTCGCAGCTTCCCCCGCGGCAAGTCAGGAGCATGGCACACACGTCCAACCCCTACGATTCGGCCTATTCCAGCGCAGCGCTGGAGATGCTCACCGAGCATTTCGACCTCGGCGCCGACCTCTACAAATTCTGGGGCAGCCCGCGCTCGGTCCTGCGGGCGCTGCTGTGGGGCTGGGCCAACGCCAATCATCCCTCGCACCTGCACTACGCCTGGGATCTCGAGACGGCGCCCTCGCTCGACCACGCCATCCTCGAAACCACCCGTCGAGCGGTGGATTCCCTCGATCTCCTGGGTGTGGCGTGGCCGGAGCTGTTCGAGCCGGGCTGCGGAATCGGCGGGGGCGTCACGCAAGTAGCCGCGATGCTGCCGCAGGCCAAAGTCACCGGCCTGTCACTGGTGGAGAAGCAGCTCGAGATCGGGCGCGCCATGTCCCGCGCCCGCGGACTCGCCAACACCGAATTCGTGCGAGGCAACTATCTGAGCACGTCGTTCCCCGCCGCGTGCTTCGACGGCATTTTCGCCATCGAGACTCAAGTGTATACGCCTATCGCCGAGAAACCCATGCTGTGCCGCGAGATGTTCCGGATCCTCAAGCCGGGCCGCACCTTCGTCTGCTTCGACGGCGTTCGCCTGCGCGAGCCGGCCGACGAGAAGGAGCGGCAATGGATCCAGGACGTGCTCGACGGCTGGACCATGCCGCTGCCGGCGACGCCGCGCGAGTTCCAGGAGGCCGCACTCGCCGCCGGCTTCGAGTTGTTGCGCGCCGAGGACGCCACTGCGCACATTTACGCATCGGCCCGGCGCATCTCCGCGATCGCGACATCCGTCCTGCTGCCGTTGTCGTGGGTCGCCCGCGTCCCGTGGCTCGGTAGCCTGGTCAAGGCGCTGGGCTTCCAGTCGCCGCGCCACGCACGTCTGTTCGTGCAGGCCTGCCGCTCCCAGCTCGAAGTCTTCGATGCGGGGCTGGCGGCGTACTACGTGCACGTTCTCCGGAAGCCCTCTTGACGCTGCTTACCTGCGATCAACCGTCCAGATCGCCCAGGGCGACACGGTGATCCAGGCGCTGCAGCTTCCCAACATCAAGCTCGTTGCCGCGAACGTCATGGAAGTCGATGACAGCTACCGCCAGTTCGACTACATCATCGCGCACGGCATCTTTACCTGGGTTCTCGACGAAGTACCTGGAATTGTAAGCCCCAGAAACTTTGCCCATGATCGATTACATGTTCTGCGATGTGCTGATGTACTTCCAGGACGGCTCAGGCCTCTCTGCGCGCGGGCGGGAGATCGACGTCGGCCGCCGGGCCCTGGGGCCACAGCTTGAGGAAGCTGCTGCCGTGGTCGAGGATGAAAGCCTTGAACGCCTCTGCCGCTGGAGACATCCGCTTCTCGCGCAAGTGCACCACGTTCCACTGGCGTATCACCGGCAGCCCGTCCACTTTCAGAACAGTTAGCTGGCCGGTGGCCACCTCCAGGCCGATAGTGTGCTGTGAGATGAAGCTCACGCCGAGGCCGGCCATGACCGCTTGCTTGATGGTCTCGTTGCTGCTCATCTCCATGCCGATCCCGGGCTGAATCTCCCGCTCGCCGAAGAACCTCTCCATGGCCGAGCGGGTTCCCGAACCGGGTTCCCGCACCAGGAACGTCTCCTTCTCCAGCGCCTTGAGCGGGATGCGCTTGCGCCCAGCCAGCGGATGGCCGGGCGCAGCGATGACCACCAGCGGGTGACGCGCGAACGGCTCGGCGATGGTGTCCAGGCGCTTCGGCGGCGTCCCCATGATGGCCAGGTCGATCTCGTTCGCGGCCAGTTGCTGGACTACCGCTTCGCGGTTGTTGACCGACAGCTTCAGCTCCACCCCCGGATGCTGCCCCGAGAACAGGGCCAGCAGCTTGGGCGCGTAGTACTTGGCCGTGCTGACCGCAGCGATGGTCAACCTGCCGCCCTTCAGCCCCTTCAGCGCGTCCAGGGAGTCCTCGGCGTCCCGCAGCGCCCCGAGGGCCTGCTGCGCGTGACGCAATAACTCGCGGCCGGCGTCGGTGAGGTGCAACCCCTTGCCGGTCCGCTCGAACAGGGGCAGCCCGGCACTGTCTTCGAGTTGGCGCATCTGCATCGACACCCCGGGTTGCGTGAGGTGCAGCTCCTCCGATGCGCGGGAAAAGCTCGAGTGACGTGCTGCCGAGCAGAAGATCTGCAACTGCCTCAAGGTCACGCTGCGCAGGCCTGCCATATCAGCGATGCTTATGCCGATTCAAAGAAACACTGACTGTAGCTTATGCATGCGCGCCTGTACAGTCCGCCTCATCCAGAACAAACACACCGAGCAGGAGCGGGAGACGAACATGAATCAGATGGTTGCGCAGGGCGCGATTCAGGATCCCAACGGCACGATCAAGGATTTGGTGCAGCGCTACAAATCGGGTGTCCTGCCCTACAAGCAGATGGGGTATTGGGATCCGGACTACGTGCCGATCGACACGGACGTGATTACGCTGTTCCGCATCACACCCCAGGAAGGCGTGGATCCGGAGGAAGCGGCGGCAGCGGTGGCGGGCGAATCATCCACCGCGACCTGGACCGTGGTGTGGACCGACCGGCTGACCGCCTGCGAGCTGTACCGCGCCAAGGCTTACCGCGTGGACCCGGTGCCCAATACCGGACCGGGGACGAAAACCGAGCAGCAGTACTTCGCCTATATCGCCTACGACCTGGACCTGTTCGAGCCCGGTTCCATCGCGAACCTGACCGCATCGATCATCGGGAACGTGTTCGGCTTCAAGGCGGTCAAGGCGCTGCGCTTGGAGGACATGCGCATTCCAGTCGCCTACCTCAAAACCTTCCAGGGGCCGGCCACCGGAGTTGTGGTCGAGCGCGAGCGGCTCGACAAGTTCGGGCGGCCGCTGCTCGGTGCCACCACCAAGCCCAAGCTCGGGCTTTCGGCGCGCAACTACGGGCGCGTCGTGTACGAGGCATTGAAGGGCGGCCTCGACTTCGTGAAGGACGACGAGAACATCAATTCTCAGCCGTTCATGCACTGGCGCGATCGATTTCTCTACTGCATGGAAGCGGTGAACAAGGCCTGCGCCGCCACCGGCGAAGTGAAGGGCCACTACTTGAACGTCACCGCCGGCACCATGGAGGACATGTACGAGCGCGCCGAGCTCGCCAAGTCGCTCGGCTCCGTCATCGTCATGATCGACCTGGTGATCGGCTACACCGCGATCCAGTCGATGGCCAAGTGGGCGCGCCGCAACGACATGATCCTGCACCTGCACCGCGCCGGGCACTCGACGTACACACGGCAGAAGAACCATGGCATCTCGTTTCGCGTGATCGCCAAGTGGATGCGGATGGCGGGGGTCGACCATATTCACGCCGGCACCGCGGTCGGCAAGCTCGAAGGCGACCCGCTGACGGTGCAGGGCTTCTACAACGTGTGCCGCGAGGAGAAGAACGCCGTCGATCTCGCGCGCGGGATCTTCTTCGAGCAGCCGTGGGCGAACCTGCGCAAGGTGATGCCGGTGGCCTCCGGCGGCATCCACGCGGGGCAG
>JBGPMS010000129.1:0-13111 GCA_041487115.1 Gammaproteobacteria bacterium | reverse complement strand
GTCGCCGTTGCGGGGCGCCTACAGCGCCTACAGCCTGTGCGTGCTGAGCTGGCCCGAGAAAGCAGCGGCGGGTGAGTGTCAGGACCACAAGCTGCTCTTCGTGGAGGTCGGCGCTAAGGACACACGCAAGCGCATCGACCTGTACGACTGGTACCTGCCGGAGCAGGAAAAGGCGAGGGTCCTCGCGATCAAGGTGGAGACGCCCTGAAACGGCGTCTCGACCGCGAGCTGCGTTACCGCCGGAAGCGTGCCGCCATGAGAACTGTTCTGCTCTCGTTCCTTTACCTGGTCTGCGCCGGCGCCGGCGCGGCCGGCATCAACCCCTGCCTGCTCAAGGCGGCGGAGCTCGCCCCCGTGCTCGGGCACATGCCGCTGGAGGGGCGCGCCGATCACGACCCACTGGGCGTGCCCATGTGCGTCTACGGCATGAAGGGGGAGGACGGGCGCCGTTTCCTGCTGCTGGTGCACGCCACCGCCTGGGACCGCAAGCGCTACGAGCAGCGCGTGACCCTGGCCGAAGGCAGCGGCATGCGCAAGGTGCATCCTCTGCCAGGTGTGGGTGACGCCGCCTTCTTCGTCGAAGGCGTAGCGGGCACCCTGGCGGGACGCCGTTACGTGGAGCTGAATGGCCTCAAGAATGCGTCCATGCGCTCGGCGCAGCCCGACGAAGTGGCCACGCTGCTGAAGCTCGCGTTGGAGCGGCTGCCGAAAAGCTGAGGCAGACCGACGCGGCGCACCTTTGTCGCCGGACGGGCCGCGACTTCGCCGTGAGAGGTCGTCTACCCAAGATCATATCGGGGGGCCAGACCGGTGCCGATCGCGCCGCGCTGGATTGGGCGCTGGACAATGGCGTCGAGTGCGGAGGCTGGTGCCCTAGAGGTCGCCGCGCCGAGGACCGCGTCATTCCGGTTGCATATCCGCTCAGCGAGACGCCCTTGCCCGACTACGCTCAGCGCACGCAGTGGAACGTGCGCGACAGCGACGCGACCGTCATCTTCTCGCTGGCACCTCGACTGACCGGCGGCTCCCGGTTGACTCGAGAGCTGGCGGTGCGCTACGGCAAGCCCTGCGTGCATCTTCATCCAGCGCTGCCTTCCGCGCGTCTGCTGCGCGCGTTTCTGGACCGGCACCCGATCCGCGTGCTCAACGTCGCCGGCCCGCGTGCCTCGGGTGAGGCCGAGCTTGGCGGCTACGTGCGGCAGATACTCGATGAGGTGCTGGGCGGCGGCTTGCGCTGAACGACCGAGTTGGGGGGCGCACGCGGTTTTTGAGAGGATAATGGCGTTCCCACCGAGTCCTTTGCATACCTATCCCTATGGCCAAGACCGTCGACTACTACTTCTCGCCCATGTCCCCCTGGACTTACCTGGGCCACCAGCGCTTCGCCGACATCCTCGCGCGCTCCGGCGCGCAGGTGAAGGTCAAGCCGGTGGACTATGGGCGGATCTTTCCGGTTTCGGGCGGGCTGCCGGTCAAGCAGCGCGCGCTGCAGCGACAGGCCTATCGTCTGGTGGAGCTGCGCCGCTGGCGCGACTTCCTCGGTGTTCCCCTCAATGTGGAGCCGAAGCACTTCCCCTATGCCGCCGACAGCGCCGCGCTCCTGATCATCGCCGCCGACCGTCAGCACGGCACGCAGGCGGCGATGAAGCTCGCCCTCGGGATCCTGCGAGCGTGCTGGGCCGAGGAGCGCAACTGCGCCGATGCCGGCACGCTCGACCAGATCGCGGCCGCGGCCGGCGTGGATGGCTATGCGCTGCGCTCGCGCGAGAGCGAGGCGAAGGCCGCTTACGACGCGTACACCCAGGAGGCGATCGAGCGTCAGGTGTTCGGTGCGCCGAGCTACGTTGTGGACGGCGAGATTTTCTGGGGGCAGGACCGGCTCGATCTGCTGCAGCGGGCGCTTGCGCTGCCCGAACCAAGAGGGCGGGCATGAAGTGGGAAGACGAAAGGCGCAGCGATAACGTCGAAGACCGGCGGGGGATGTCCGGCGTCGGCCTGGCCGGCGGCGGCATCGGCGCAGTCGTCATCGTCGTCGTTGCGCTGTTCCTCGGCGTCGACCCGCGGGAGCTGATGCAGCAACTGCCGACCAGCAACGCGGTGCCCTCCGGGGCGCCCGCACAGCCGTCGCATCAGCACGACCCGCTGAAGGATTTCGTGTCCGTAGTGCTGGCGGACACCGAAGATACCTGGACCGAACTGTTCCGGGCGAGCGGGCGCACCTACGTGGATCCGAAGCTGGTGCTGTTCTCCGGCGCGGTGCAATCGGCCTGCGGTTTCGCGCAGGCCGCGGTGGGGCCGTTCTACTGTCCCGCCGATCAGAAGGTCTACATCGACTTGAGCTTCTACCGCGATCTGCGCGACCGCTTTCATGCACCGGGGGAATTCGCCGAGGCCTATGTGATCGCGCACGAGGTCGGGCATCACGTGCAGAACCTGCTCGGTATCTCGGACAAAGTGCGCGCCGCGCAGGAGCAGGGCTCCGGGGCAAAAGCCAAGGGCCTCTCGGTGCGGGTCGAGCTGCAGGCGGACTGCCTGGCCGGAGTATGGGCCTTCCACGCGAACCGTTCCCGTCACATTCTCGAAGCCGGCGACGTGGACGCGGGACTCAACGCGGCCAGCCAGATCGGGGACGATCGCATGCAGATGCGTGCGCGCGGTTACGTCTCGCCCGAGTCCTTCACCCACGGCAGCTCGGAGCAGCGCGTGCGCTGGTTCAAGCGCGGCCTCGAGTCCGGCGTCACCAAGTCCTGCGACACCTTCTCCGCTGCGCAGATGTAGGGCGACGGCACGCGCTCGCGTGCCGTGCATTGGTGCTGCGGACGATCAGGCCAGGAGGTCCAGCAGCGAACCGGCCTGCAACTGATTCGCCGTAGTGCCCAGCAGCTGCATGGTGTTGAAGAGCGAGATGAGCGCGGAGTTCACGTTCGCGGCTTGTCCGGTCGTGGTGCCGAGCGGCAATTGCAGTGCGCCGCTGCTTGCGGCAGCGGTCAAGTTGAGCTCGCCGGAGAGCAGCAGATCGAGGGAAGGTGTGGGGGACGGCGATATCGTGTTCTGCAGGCTGGTCAGCCAGTCGTTGAACAGCGCCTGCTCGAGCTGGGCCAGCGACTGCGTATTGCCGCTGCTGGTGGTCGTCAGCGCTGCGGGGGCGACGGTCGCTGCGTTGAGCGAGGAATCCACCGCCAGCGAAGCGCCCGCCAGCTGGGCGAACAAGTTCTGCGTCTCGACCTGCTGCACCAACGTGAGCGGCGGGACGAAGGTCGTCGCGCTGGTGATGGGAGGGATCGCCGAGATCGCCATGGGGCCTGCCTGCTTGCGGATACGGTTATCTTAATCCCGCCAGACAGGACAACGCCAGCCCCGGGTTTGCGGCCACCCCGACCAGTCGAGGGAGAGCAGGCCGCCTGGCGGCTATGGTCTTCTTGTGCTTGAGCCAGGTCTCCACCACCTCCCAGACCGGCGTGCCGCTCGCACCTTCGGCCACCGGGGCCCAGCTGGCCACTTTGTACTTCTTCGCCGCCGCCAGCGGCTGTCCATTCAACCGCAGATCGCTGATCCGGCTGCCCATTCTCGCGTCGGGCGTGCACGCATACGTGAGGCCGCCCACGCGCACCATGTCTCCACCCTGCTGATAATAAGGATCCGGGTTGAACAGGTTGTCGCAGACGTCTTCGAGCACGGATTTGATGGTCTCCCCGCTCATCTCGGTAAGAGTCGTGTAAGGGTAGGTGATGGCGGTCTGGTTCATCAGCTGCTCGCGTGTGATCGTCTCTCCGGGCAGCAGTGTTGTGCCCCAGCGGAATCCTGGTGAGAAGGAGATCTCGGCACCGTTCACTTCCATCAGCGCATCGAGGATCACGTGGTCGAAGGTGCCATTGAAGTTGCCGCGACGATAGAGCAGGCCTTCGGTCACCGCCAGCGGCTCGGCCAGCCGCGCCTCGAACGGCGCGCGGCTGTTGGCGATCGACGCGCTCATCGCGGGGTCCGCCGGCAGCAGGTTGGCGAACACCGGCAGCAGCTTGTACCGATACCCCGTGAGGCGCCCGGACTTGACCTCGAGGTCCAGCACACCGAGGAACTTCCCGTTGCAGCCGGCGTTGGTGACGAGCGTCTTGCCGCTGGCATTGGACACCGCGATCGCTGCCGGCACGCCGTCGTGAGTGTGGCCGCCGAGGATCGCGTCGAGGCCGGTGACGCGCCCGGCCAGTTTCAGGTCCACGTCCATGCCGTTGTGCGACAACAGCACTGCCGCTTGCGCTCCTGCTTGCCGCGCGGCGTCGACGACTTTCTGCAGGTTCTCTTCTCGTATCCCGAAGCTCCACTCGGGCACGAAATGGCGCGGATGAGCGATCGGGGTGTAGGGGAAGGCCTGGCCGATGATCGCGACCGGCACGCCGTTCACCTCGCGCATCACGTAAGGCCGGAACACCGGGTCGCCGAAATCGGCGGTGTGCACGTTCTGCGCCACGAAGTCGATGCGGCCCTCGAAGTCGCGCTCGATGACTTCGCTCACGCGGCCGGCGCCGTACGTGAACTCCCAGTGCGCCGTCATCGCGTCTACACCGAGCAGCAAGGCGGCGTCGACCATGTCCTGTCCCTGCGTCCACAGCGCCGTGGCGGAACCCTGCCAGGTGTCGCCCCCGTCCAGCAGCAATGCTCCGGGTCGCTCGGCACGCAGCCTCTTCACCAATGTCGCGAGGTGCGCGAACCCGCCTACCTTGCCGTACGTCCTGGCGGCCTGGGCGAAGTCTAGACAGGTGAAGGCATACGCGTCGGCAGTATCGGCCTGCATCCCGAACTGACGGAGCAATGCATCCCCCACCAGATGCGGTGGCCTGCCGGAAGCCGCCCCTGCACCGATGTTCACGCTCGGCTCCCGGAAGTGGACGGGCAGCAGTTGCGCGTGGCAGTCGGTGATGTGCAGCAGCCCCACATTGCCGAAGGGCGGCAGGTCGTAGAGCGCAGCGGACAGGTCGCCGGCCAGAGCCCGTCGGTGGTCGAGCGGCAGTCCCGCCGCAGCGGCTGCCGCCAGCAGTTGCAGGAACTCGCGGCGAGTCATTCGTTGGCTAAGGCCGCGACTCGCTCAGCTCTTCGAAGATCAGCCAGTTGCCGTCGGGCCCGGGGCCGACCAGCAGGGAGAAAGGGCTCGCGTATTTCTTCAGCTCCGAGAATCGCGTCGCGTTGATCCGCACGCGGCCATCCTCCGGTGCGTAGCTCACGTCGCTGTACGTGCTCAGGTCGCCGGCTTCTTTGGCTTTCGCCATCATCTGCCGGATGAGCGCCTTGTAGGTGAGCGCGGGCATGCTCATGCGGTGGGACTGTCCGTCCGGATAGCGCCGCGTGTTCTGGACGTGGGCCGAATCGGCATACAGATCCGCGACCTTCTCGTCGAAGGCGGCGCCGAGCGCGACGTACTGGTCGAACAACCGCTGCGCCTGTGCTGCGTCGTCCTCCGCGCACGCCAGGGCGCTTGCGGCTGCCATCATCAGGAACACTGTACAGCGGAGCGCTCGCATCGGGACCTCTGCGTCTACTGGTTGACGGGAGACTCGGGATCGAGGAGGAAGGCCACCGCATCCGCGATCTCCTTCGGCGTGAGCCAGCCGTTGTGGCCGAAGCGCGGCATCAGGGAGCAAGGCAAGTAGGCTTGCGCATTGTAGATCTTCTCGTACACATACTTGACCGTCTCCGGCGCGTTGCCGCGCAGCTTGCCGTAGTGGGTCAGGCTGGGGCCGAGGTTGCCTGCCGCCACTTCCTCGACCGCGAGGGTGTGACACGCATAGCAGTTGCCGCCCCGCTTGCGGTCGGGCGGGTCGGGCTGGAGCTTGCCGATATGGCCGCCGGTGCCGATCGAAGCCAGCTTCTCGCCTTCCTTCCAGTCGCCCAGCAGCTTGCCGTCCTCGGGATAGCGGATCGAGCCCAGCGCTTCTGCGACGATGCTCGCCGCCACGTCGGTCGAAGGTGCATTGTGATACCGGCTGCACATGGCCTGGGTCCGGTCCTGCGCCAGACGTGCCTTCCACTCCTCCGGCGTGGCACCGGCGAAGGACTCCCGCACGACCTGTTCCGAACGCTCGATCGCAGCGTCGCCGCCATCGGCGCCGACCATGCTCGCGGTGCCGATGCCGAGCAGCAGTGCGATGAGCCTGTTCGCGGTCATGTGCCGTTGCTCAGCGCTTGATTCCGGGCGCTTCCATGACGCCGCCGCTGGCCCGGTTCTGCAGATACACCTCCAGCGCCACCACTGCGTCCGACAGATACTGCGGCTCGGGCCAGCGCATTTGCCGGATGCAGTCGATCAGGCGGCGCTCCAGCGTCCACACGGCGCCCTGCGATACCCGGTAGGCCGGCCACTGCGTCATGGAGCTGCGCGCTCCGGCGCTGGTGAGAAAGTCGGGCACCTCCTGCAGGCGGATGCGGCGGCCCTCCTGGGAATGGCAGGTCGCGCACGAGAAGTCCAGCGGCCCGGAGCGCCGGAAGAAGAGAGCCTCACCCACGGCAAGCATGTCCGCTTCTTCCGGGCGCGTCGCGGGCACCTCGATCTTCGCGCCCCTGGACTTTCCCGCCACGTAGGTCACGAGGAATTCCAGGTCCGAGTTTGCTTTGTACCAGCCGCGCGTGGCGTCGGCGTAGCTCAACCCTTGCAGGGTGGTCATGCAGGTGACCAGCCGCGACTCCGCATCCTGCACCTTGCCGGTGTCGGCGAAGTAGCGCGGCAGTTGCGCATAGGCCCCCTCCAGCTTGCCCGGCCCGAGCCCGAGATCGCATTGTTCCAGCGTCGCCTTGGCCGGGCCGCGCGGCGTTGCCCACAGCTCCTCGCCGCGTGCCTCCGACAGCTCGGCCGGGTTGCCTTCCTGCAGCATCTGCCGGTACTTCTGGATCTCCCGCAGCGTCCGATCGTCCTGGGCCATGGCCGCCACGGCCAGGATGAGACTCGCACCGGCCGCAAGCGCAGCCGTCCACCGGCGTGCTGCCCGCGTGCCGGGTCTTTTCACTCGATGGTCGCCTCGTCGGTGCGGCTGTCCCCCTTGCTGTCCACCCAGGAGATCTTGACCTTCTCGCCTTTCGCTGCACCCTGGAACTTGAAGGACAAGTACGGGTTGCGCGAGATCGCCGCACCCCACTGGGCGGACAGCACCGTGCGATCCTTGTAGCTGGCGCTGACCAGTTGGATGAAATGCTGCGGAATGAGCTCGCCCTCGGGCGTCTTGCGCTGCCCGGTTTCCATTGGATGGCTCATCAGGACGCGGACCTGCACCACGTCGCCGTCCAGCTTGGTGCGGATCTTCATCGGGTTTCCCATTGCGCTTCCTCGTTCGATTCGTGGTGTAGCGGTGACCGCGTTGGACCCGCGTGAACGCTGCCCTGCCGCGGCTTCGGAGGCTGGCCTAGCCCCCGCAGCCCCCCAGAGTCACCTTGATTTCTTTGACGGCGAAGTAGCGTTTGCCGCCGGCCGTGGCCAGGGCGTAGACGTTGCACGTCTCCGCCATTTTCACCCGCGTCTGGATATCGGGAAGGGTGCCGGAGGGGATCGTGAAGATGCCGGCGAGGATGTTCGGGTTCTTCTCGATCAGGATGGCGATCGACTCGGTATCGAGCAGCTTGCTCTCCACCTCGAGCGGCACCACGGCGCCGTTCTCGGCGATCTCGGGTCCGATCAGGGCCACCAGGTCGCTCTGCTGCGGCGCGCCCGCGCCCAGGAGCTTCATCAGCTCGTCCAGTTTCTTGCTCCCGAAGGCGGCCTTGTTCCATTCCTCGGCGCGGGCCGCTCCGGCCGGCAGCAACCCTGCCGCGGCCATCAGCGAGAGCAGCTTGAGAAAATCTCGACGACGATGTTGCATTCATGCTCCACGGGGAAAGCGATGGCTTGCAATGATCGCACAGTTTGATCGTATGGATTCTCCGCCCTGCGCAGAGCTCGAGAGGCGCAGCCGGAAGCAGCAACACGACTGCAACAAAGTCGGTCTGGAGGCGTGGGGTGCGGGTAGGTATGCTTAGCGTCTACGCGGCCGGCATGCTTGCGCCACTGTGCCCAGCCAACTGCCCGGAGAAACAGCATGCTGGTCAATTGTGTCGCCTATCAGAAGGGGGAAAAGGTCGCCGACATCGAGTGCCAGGACATCAGCAAACATCTCAAGCGGCCGGACAGCTTCGTATGGGTCGCGCTGTAAGCACGTGGTGGCGCCGCTGCTCGAGGCGGTGGGCAAGCTCTACGGCGGCCGGGTGCCAGCGGTGTGCGCACGCAGCCAGGACTACTTCCGCGATGTCTACGATCACCTCGGCCGGATGAATCAACTGATCGACGGCCTGCGCGACATGGTGACGGCGGCCATGTCGGTCAGCCTGTCGCTGATCCAGCTGCAGGAGAACGAGATCACCAAGCGGCTGGCCGGCTACGCCGCCCTGGTAGCCGGCCCGACCCTGATCGCCGGTATCTACGGCATGAACTTCAAGAACATCCCCGAGCTGGAGTGGTCGCTGGGCTACCCGCTCGCGCTGACCGCGATGGTGACGATCGACAGCTGGCTGTTCTGGAGGTTCCGCAAGGCGAAGTGGCTGTAACGCGGCGGAGTCGCAGCGATGGCTCAGGGGAGCAGGCCGAGCCGCTCAAGATCGTCGCGCAACCCTCGTGGATGCTCGAAGCGCAGGGTGTGCAGGCCCAACGTTTGCGCCGTGTGGATGTTCGGCGCGTGGTCGTCGATGAAGACGGTGGTCCGAGGCGTGAGCCCGCAGCGCTCGATGGCCAGCTCGAAGATGCGCGGGTCGGGTTTGGCCAGCTTCACTTCGCCCGATACCACGATGTCCTGGAACCAGCCCAGGAAAGGAAACCTCGCGCGAGCCACTGGAAAGGTCTCCGCCGACCAGTTGGTGAGCGCGTAGAGGCGCAGCCCGCGGTCGCGTAGCGCATCGAGCACCTCTACTGTTTCGGGGATGGCGTCGCCCAGCATGGTTGGCCACCCCGTCTTCCACTGCGCAATCAGCTCGGCATGCTCGGGAAACTCCCGCTGACGCTCGGCGATAGCCTCGTCGAACGGCTTGCCGGCGTCCATCTGGCGATTCCACTCGGGCGCAACCACGGTGGCGATAAACTGCTCCATGGCGGCTTCGTCGCCGCCGAACAGCGGACGGTAAAAGTAGCGCGGGTTCCAGTCGATCAGAACCCCGCCGAGGTCAAACAGGACTGCGTCCATGGGGTCAAACAGGTCAGAGCGTCGGCCGTCCTTCGTGCGCGTAGCTCCGCTCGCGCATGCTCTGGCATTGGATGCAGCGCCTCGCCGTGGGATGGGCGGTCAGCCGCTCGCAAGCTATGTCGCTGCCACAATCGATGCAGATGCCCAGCGTTCCGGCGCGAGCGCGTGCCTGCGCTGCCTCGATGTCGCGCAACTCCTGCACGTGGCGATGGATCTGGGCGGCGCCCAGATCGGCCAGCATGTCGGCCACGGATTCATCGCCCGTGTCCATGACGCCGCCGGCAATGTTGAGAAAGGTTTCGTTGCCCGATTGCACAAGCATGGCGCGTGCCTCTGCCAGCAGGGTGCGCTGGCGCTCGCCCAGCAACTGCGTGAGGTGGGCAAGCTGTTTCTTGTCTAGCGTGGCCATCTCGACTTTCCTTCTGGAAGCATCCGACAGGGCCCGGCCAGTCGGCCAGCCACCGGATTAGTGTAAACCCAGCAGGCCAGCTCCGATAGCGGGCTTTCCGCGAGCGGGGTCGAGGCCCGCTCGCGGTACTCAGGAGTGCATTGTTTCCCTAGTGCCGCTCGCACCCGGGGCAGCGCGACGCGCTCGGGTGAGACCGCAGCCAGGGCAAGTCGATCGCCGCACCGCAGATCTCGCATACGCCGTAAGTTCCCTGCTCGATCCGGCGCCTGGCGCTTAGAATGTGGCGCAACTCGGAAACCTGGTGGTCGAACGTGGGCGAGCCCAGGTCGGCCAGCACGGCGGCGGCCGAGTGCTCGCCGAGTGCGGCTACCCGAGTCGCGATGGCGCGCAACTGCTCGTGCTCGGAGTGATCGAGCTGGTCCCGAACCTGGTGGATGAGCGACTGGTACTGCTCCGTCAGCAGCCGGTCGAACTGGGGGAGTTGTCCTCGATTCAGTCCTGCCATTCCGTGCTCCTCGAATGGTTGCAGTCTGAACATGCGCGCCCGGCCGGCTCTGGCCCGCCAGTCCCTCCCCCATGTCGACGAATACCGCCAAGTTTTTAGTGATCGTGCCGTTTAAGCATAGTTCATCGACCGGCCGGAATCTGTGATTCGCACGCCGGGGCGGATGCGATCCCGGTGCCTCTTTCGCTATTCGCGATTGGCGAATAGAATGCCGGCCAATCGCGCAGTCACGGGTTCGCTTCGGGGGTTTGGACCTTGAGCCTCAAGCCGCAGGATATCTGCATCCTGCTCAAGATCGTCGCGTTGGACCGTGCTCCCTGGTCTTACAGCCAGCTTGCCTACGAACTGGGGATGTCGGCCTCGGAGGTGCACGCCGGCGTCAAGCGCGCCACGGATGCGTCGCTAATGCGGCTGGAGGAGGGCTGGGGCATTCCGGACCCAGGCGCGCTCGAGGAGCTTCTCGTGCACGGCGTGAAGTACGTGTTCACCCCGGTTCACGGCGGGCTTACCCGTGGCATTCCCACTTCCTACGCGGCGCCGCCGCTGAGCCGCGTCCTGACCCGCTCGGACGAGGCGCCGCCGGTGTGGCCCGACGCAGAGGGCGAGGTGCGCGGCTACGAGTTCTCGCCGTTGTACAAATCGGTGCCGTTCGCCGCGCGGCGTGACCCTAGCCTGTACGAGCTGCTGGCGCTGGTGGACGCGATCCGGGGCGGCGCGATGCAGGAGCGCGACGCCGCGATCCGCGAGTTGAGGGTGCGGCTTGGCAAAGAATCGTCCGACGGCAAGGTGCTGACCCTTGCGCCGCAGAGAGAGGTGAGCGCGCGGACAGCGGGATCGAGAGCAGCGGCAAGCAGAATCAAGCGAGGTAGCAATGGCCAGGAAGCCCAGCGGATATACCGCCGAAGACATCGAGATTCTTGAGGATCTGTCCCCGATCCTGCACCGGCCGGGTATGTATACCGACCCGGTCAACCCCAATCACGCGCTGGTGGAGGTGATCGACAACTCGGCAGACGAGGGCCTGGCGGGATTCGCGAGCAAGGTCTCGGTGATCCTGTACGAGGACGGCTCCGCGTCGGTGGAGGACGACGGGCGAGGCATTCCCGTCGACATCCACCCGAAGAAGAAAGTTCCGGCCGTGCAGGTGATCTTCACCACGCTGCACTCGGGCGGCAAGTTCCGCAAGACCGACAAGGACGCCGCGTATCGCATCGCGGGCGGCCTGCACGGCGTGGGTGTGTGCGTCAGCAACGCGCTGTCCAAGCGGCTGGAGGTGGACGTGAAGCGTGACGGCGCGGCGTACCGCATCGTCTTCGCCGACAACGGCAAGGTGAAGGAGCCGCTCAGGAAAATCGGCACTGCCGGCCCGCGCGACAGCGGCACCCGCGTTCGCTTCTGGCCCGACCCCAAGTACTTCGATTCGCCGGCGATCGTTACCGCGGATCTCGCCGCCCTGCTGCGCGCCAAGGCCATGCTGCTGCCGGGCGTCAAGTTCACGCTCGGCATCGAGAAGAAAGGCAAGATCGAGAGCCAGACGTGGCACTTCCCGGAGGGCATCAAGGGCTACTTCGAGAGCGCCATCGCCGGGTTGGAGCCGGTTGCCAGCAGCTTCTTCGGCGAGCGCTACGTCGCGGCGCAGTCCGAGTCCGACAGCTTCGACGAGGGTGAGGGTGCCATGTGGGCGATCGCCTGGACGCCGGAGGGCGAGCTGGTCACCGAGTCCTACGTCAACATGATCCCTACGCGCATCGGCGGCACCCACGTGTCGGGATTGCGCGAGGGCGTCTACAACGTGATCAAGAACTTCATCGACCTGCACGCCATGGGGCAGCGCGGCTTAAAAGTAGTGCCCGAGGACGTCTGGTCGCGCGCCAGCTTCGTGTTGAGCGTGAAGATGCTCGACCCGCAGTTCAAGGGCCAGGTGAAGAACGAGTTGATCTCGCGCGAGGCGGTGAAGCTGGTGTCGCAGATGGTGCGCGACCCCATCGAGCTGTGGTTGAACCAGCATGTGGACGAAGGCAAGCGCATCGCCGAGCTGGTCTTGCGCCAGGCGGCGGCTCGCACTCGCGCCGCACAGAAGGTGGAGCGGCGCAAGATCTCGGGTGTTGCGGTGCTGCCGGGCAAGCTCACCGACTGCGCATCGGATGATCCCGACCGCAACGAGTTGTTCATCGTCGAGGGCGACTCCGCGGGCGGCTCCGCCAAGCAGGCGCGCGACAAGGAGTTCCAGGCCGTGCTGCCGCTCAAGGGCAAGCCCAAGAACACCTGGCAGGACAGCCCGGACACGCTCTACGCCAACAAGGAGATCGAGGCGATCGCCCTCGCCATCGGCGTGGACCACCACAAGTCGGGAGACATGGTGGATGTGGCGGGTCTGCGCTACCGCAAGGTCATCATCCTCGCGGATGCCGACGTGGACGGCGCGCACATCCAGGTGCTGCTGCTGACGCTGTTCTTCCGCCACTTCTCCAAGCTGATCGAGAGCGGGAACGTGTTCGTCGCGCAGCCGCCGCTGTTCCGCATCGACGTGCCGGGACAGGGCAAGGGCAAGCCCCAGCGCAAGCTCTACGCGCTCGATAAGCAAGAGCTCGAGATCCTGGAAGCCAAGCTCGAGGACGAGGGCGCCAAGCCCGGGAGCTGGACCGTGAGCCGCTTCAAGGGCCTGGGCGAGATGAACCCGGAGCAGCTGTGGGAAACGACGCTGAACCCCGACACGCGCCGCATGCTGCCGGTGTCCCTGGAGGACGGGATGGACGTCTCGGTAGACATCTTCAACATGATGATGTCCAAAGAGAACGCTTCGCAGCGCCGCGAGTGGATGGAGACGTACGGGAATTTAGTGGAAGCGGATATTACGTAGTGAAGGGTGAGGTGGCTCACTCTTCACCTTCACTCTTCACCCGCTAGGCTCCACCCTTCACTCTTCACCCTTCACTCCGCCGGAGGCGGAAACATGGAAGGAAAGAAAGGCAAGGACGACAACACCGGTGACCTCTTCGACGGTGCGGC
>JBGPMS010000128.1:0-13124 GCA_041487115.1 Gammaproteobacteria bacterium | reverse complement strand
GGTTCTGGATGGGCCGCAGGCACGCTTGGACTCCGCAGCTTCCGCTGCTACGCTCAGCGCGAACGGGGTTCTGGATGGGCCGCAGGCACGCTTGGACTCCGCAGCTGCTGCTACGCCCAGCGCGGACGGGGTTTGAGAACAACATGCGAGCATTCGCGCTCGCCGCGCTGATCGCGCTGCTCACCCTGCCTGCGCTCGCCCACGCCTGGTGGAACGAAGACTGGCCCTTCCGCAAGAAGATCACGCTCAACACGTCGGCCTCCGGCGCAGACACGAAGGAAACGCTCGCCGATCTCCCCGTGCTCGTGCGGCTGCACACGGGCAACTTCAGTTTCCTCGACGCGAAGGAAGACGGCGGCGATCTGCGCTTCGTCGCAGCCGACGAGAAGACGCCGCTCAAGCACCACATCGAACTATGGGACCCGGCCAACGAGCTGGCGCTGATCTGGGTGCGTGTGCCGCGCGTGTCCGCGGCGTCCACTACCGAGCACATCTGGCTGTATGTGGGCAACCAGAAGGCCGCGCGCGACGACGACCCGAAGGGCACCTACGATCCCGCCACGACGCTCGTGTTGCATTTCGGCGCGACGCCGGGCCTGCCGGCGGATTCCTCCAGCTACGCCAACCAGGTGACCCAGTCCGGCGTCGCGCCATTGGCCCTGGGACCGATCGACGGCGCGCTCACGTTCAGCGGCTCGGGCCAGATTCGTGTCGCGGCAGCGCCCGATCTGCACATCAAATCGCAAGGCGGCCTCACTTTCTCTGCATGGGTGCGCATTCCGAATGCGCAGCCTGAGGCGGCACTGTTTTCTCAGCAGGACGGCGCAAACGCCGTGTCAGTCGGCATCGCGGGCAGCAAACCCTTCGCGCGCGCCGGCGCGGCACAGGTGCAGTCGTCCGTCGATCTCAGCTCCAACGCCTGGCACCACGTCGCGGCCACGTTGGGCGGCGGCAAGCTGATGCTGTTCGTCGACGGCAAGTCGGCGGGCGAGGCTGCCGCCGCCGTTCCCGATATGGGTGGTGACGTCGTCATCGGCGCCGGGCTCACCGGCGAGCTCGACGAAGTGGAGCTGGCCAACATCGCACGGCCGCCGGACTGGATCAAGGCGACCTGGTCCGGGCAGGGCCCCGAAGCGAAGTTGATCGGCTACGGCGAAGACGAGCAGGCCGGCAGCGGCGGTCACTCCTACTTCAGGATCCTGCTGAGCGCTGTGACCGTCGACGGCTGGGTGGTGATCGCGATCCTGATCGTGATGATGTTCATGAGCGTCGCCGTGATGGTCGGCAAGGGCTTCTTCGTCGCGCGCACCGACAAGGCTAACCAGCTCTTCCTCGAGCACTTTCAGCGTGACCCCAACGGCATGCTCGAGCCGTCTCTGGCCCAGCGTGCGGCGAAGAGCCTCGACAGCTCCTCTCTCTATCGCTTGTATCGCCTCGGGCTGCGCGAGCTGGGCCATCGCTTCGAGCTCTACGAGAGGGCGGGCCAGTCCAGGAACCTGACTCCCCAGGCGCTGGGCGCCATCAAGGCCAGCCTGGATGCGGGCATGGTGCGCGAGAGCGCGCGGCTCAACAACCAGATGGTACTGCTTACCATCGCGATCTCGGGCGGACCGTTCCTCGGGCTGCTGGGCACAGTGGTCGGCGTGATGATCACCTTCGCGGCCATCGCCGCGGCGGGCGACGTGAACGTCAACTCCATCGCGCCCGGCATCGCTGCCGCACTGGTGGCCACAGTGGCCGGCCTCGCCGTCGCCATACCCGCGCTGTTCGGTTACAACTACCTCGCGTCGCGCATCAAGAACATGAGCAACGACATGACCGTGTTCGCAGACGAGCTGGTGTCGCGGATGGCGGAGAAGTATGCGCCGTGATCCCCTCACCCCCGCCCTCTCCCACGCGTCGAAGACGACGCCTCCCTCACCCTTCCCTCTCCCAGAGGGAGAGGGACCTTATCCTCTGCCCGGGAGGCCCGGGGGAGAGGGACCTTATCCTCTGCCCGGGAGGCCCGGGAGAGGGGGACTACTTCCACCGTGCCGGGAGCAGGGCCGCAGCCGCTGGACTTGCCCAAAAACCCCCTCTCCCCTCCGTGGGAGAGGGTGGGGGTGAGGGGAAACCATGCACGTCCAGTCCGACAACAAGCCCTACGACGACATCAACGTCACGCCCATGCTCGACCTGGCGTACGTGCTGCTGGTCATCTTCATCATCATGACCACGGCTTCGGTGCAGGGGATCAAGGTCAATCTGCCCAAGGCGAGCGATGCGCCCGCCCTGGCCAAGCCCAAGACCAAGGCCGTGACCATCCGCGATGACGGACAGATCTTCCTCGACGCGTATCCGGTGACGATGGATGAGCTCGAAGCGCGGCTGCGGGCGCTGAAGGCCGCGGATCCCGATCTGCCGGTGATCGTGAAAGGTGACGCCGGCGTGCAGTACGGCAAGGTGATCGACGTGCTGGACATGCTGGGCAAGCTGGACATCACTCAGCTCGGCCTGGTGACGCAACGCATCGTGAAGTAGGCGAGGACACATCCATGACCGACCCGTGGGACGACAACGATCTGCATGTGCGTGCAAGAAAGCGCAGAGGCGGCCGCTGGATCGCACGCATCGCGCTTGCCGCCGGGCTCTGCTGCTTCGTCGGCGTCGTGGCTTGGAGTGCCTGCGCGTTGATGGCGGACAAGAAGACCACCCGGAAGCAGATCGTACAGATCTCGCTGCTCAAGCCTCCACCCCCGCCACCTCGACCGCCGCCCCCGCCGGAGCAGAAGCGGCCCGAGCCCGAGGCCAAGCAGGAGGTCAAAGTACCGGAGCCCGAACAGCCGCAGCCGGCCGACGAAGCGCCTCCGCCCAGCGAGCAACTCGGCCTGGACGCGGATGGCAACGGCAGCGGCGACGGCTTCGGCCTCGCTGCGAAGAAGGGCGGCCGCGACATCACCACCATCGGCGGCGAAGGTGGTGGAGGGTCCCAGTTCGCATGGTTCACGGGCCTCGTGCAGAGCGAGTTGCAGGAGCAGCTCCAGAAGAACAGCAAGCTTCGAGGCGCGGATTACAAAGTCGTCTTGCGCGTGTGGTTCGGGCGCGACGGCCGCCTCGCGCGCTATGAGCTGGCCGGCTCCAGCGGCAATCCGCAGATCGATCAGAACCTGAGGCTAGCCCTGGACGAGATGCCCCGGCTCAAGCAGGCGCCGCCCGAGAGCATGCCGCAGCCGGTGAAGTTGCGGGTCACATCGCGCGGAGCGTGGTGACGCTGCACGCGCGACGCTTGCTCCTCGTCCTCCTCCATCAGGGGGCGCGGGGTGCCTTTATTGCTGTGTTGATCAGCCCTTGTCATTCGCCCGCTCAGACGACGGCCGCGCCCGCAGGGCCGCAATCACCAACCGCCGCACGGCCGGCTCCTGCAACGGCTGAGTCCGCGCCGGAAGCGACCAACGCAGCGCCGCCCAAGAAGAAGCCCATGCCCAAGAAGAAACCGGCCAAAAACTCCACCGCCCAACCGCCCACCGGCGGCGCGACGAAACCGGCGGCTGCACCCGCCCCGCCGAATGCGGCCAGCACTCCGCCCGGCTCCGCAGCTACCCCTCTCGCCGCGGACGCAGCCATCCTGGCAAAGGACAAGCAGGACCTCCAGCAGTTGCGCGACACCACGCTGAACCTCATCAAGCTGCTGGTGCAGGAAGGCGTTCTCACTCAGCAAAAGGCTGAAGCACTCGTGCGCGAGGCCGAGCGCAGCGCCATCACGCCGCTCGAGGTGAAGCCTGCGGCTCCCAAATCAGCGATTTCGTCCCAGGCGCAGGCGCCTCCAGGCGCTGCGGTCGAACCGAAGCTCGCGACCGACAGCAAGGTCGTACGCGTGCCCTACGTGCCCGAGATGGTCAAGAACGAGATCCGCGACCAGGTCAAGCAAGAGGTGATCGCGCAAGCCAAGGCCGAGCACTGGGCCGAGCCCAACGCCCTGCCCGAGTGGCTCGACCGCATCGCCTTCGAGGGCGATCTTCGCTTCCGCTACCAAGGAAATTTCTACCAGGACAGCAACACGCCGACCGTGGTGTACAACGCGATCACCGGCTCCAATCTGAACAACACGACCAACGACGAGACGTGGTGGCGCATCCGCGCGCGGCTCGGGGTGCTTGCCAATCTGTCGCCCGAGTGGAACGCCAAAGTGAGCATCGCGACCGGCAACGCGCAGAGCCCGATCTCACTCAATCAGGACACCGCCAACTACTTCAGCGGCTATTCGGTCCAGCTCGACAACGCGTATGTGCGCTACGACCCCAAGGACTGGCTGTCCGGCACCCTTGGCCGCATGCCCAAACCCTTCTTCAGCAGCGAGCTGGTCTGGTGGGACGATCTCGTGATGGATGGGATTGCCGCGACCGCGCGGCCGCAACTGGCGCCCGGTGTGCGCGGGTTCCTGACCGGCGGCGGCTTCCTGATCCAGAACCCGCAGTCCACGCCGGTCACGCCCGATCCCAAGAGCAAGTACCTTCTGGCGCTGCAGGGCGGCACCGACTGGGACATCAACCGCAACACCCGGCTCAAGCTGGGGCTCGCCTACTACGACTTCGAGCACGTCGAGGGGCAACGCAACACCACCGCCTCGCCCGACGAGTTCGATTGGACCGTGCCCAAGTTCACTCAGAAAGGAAACTCGCTGTTCGACATCAACTTCGGGACTGGCAACCCGTCGCAGTTCGCGTTGGCCTCCAAGTTCAAAGAGATCAACCTCACCGGGGCGCTGGACCTGATGCATCTCGACCCGTATCTGGTTCGCATCTCGGGCGACTACGTCAAGAACATCGCCTTCGACCAGCAGGACGTGCTCGCGCGCACCGGCCTGAGCATCCAGCCGCGCACCACGGGTTACCAGGGCCAGATCCAGTTCGGCTCCCCCGAGCTGAAGGCATTCCGCGACTGGCAGGTGTTCCTGACCTACCGTTACCTGCAGCGCGATGCGGTGATGGATGCCTTCAACGATCCGGACTTCCACCTCGGCGGCACCGACACCAGGGGCTACGCCCTCGGACTGCGCTATGCCCTGGGCAGCAACGCCTGGCTGCGCTTACGCTGGATGTCCGCAGACGAGATCGATGGCCCGCCGCTCGCCATCGACGTCCTGCAGCTGGATTTCAACGCGAAGTTCTGATGCCCACGCTCTCCCTGCAAAACCCCCCTCTCCCCATCCACGGTGCGCCCCCTCTCCCCATCCACGGTGCGCCCCCTCTCCTCATCCACGGTGCGCCCCCTCTCCTCATCCACGGTGCGCCCCCTCTCCCCTTGTGGGAGAGGGCTGGGGTGAGGGGTGCAGTAGTGAGGTGTGCAGGAGCGAGCCGTGCAGTAGTACCCGCAATCCTTTGCACAACGATGCTGCTCGCAGCCACATCCACCTTCGCCCAGCAGCAATCGCGCGAGCGCGAAGCCCTGCGCCGTTCCCAGCAGCAGATCTCCAAGCTGCAGCAGGACAACGCGGCCCTCGAGCGGGACAAGACCGATCTCGACGCCAAGCTGAAGGCCGCCGATGCTGAGCGCGGCAAGCTCAAGGGGCAGGCATCGCGGCTGCGCAAGTCTGCGAGTGCGCTGGAAGGCGCCGAAAAGGACAACGCCGATCTCAAAGCCAAGCTTGCCGCAACCGAAGAGCGGCTGAAGGACACTACGCAAAAGTGTCAGGATCAACTCGCAACGCTGCGCCGCGAGCTCGGTCAGACGCAGGGTTCGCTCGCCGAGACAAGGCGGCAGGGCGAACAGGATGTCGGCAAGCTGCAGGGATCACTCCAAGGTGAAACCGTGCGCGCGAATAGGTGCGAAGAAAAAAACCGGCAGCTCTACTCGGTGACCATGGACCTGGTGGCGAGGTACAAGGCGAATCGCGGGGCTTGGGAGAAGTTTCTCCTGTCCGAACCTTTTACCGGCCTGAAGTCCGTGCAAGTGGAAAACCTGCTCGAGGAATTCAAGGACAAGGCCAGCGACGCAAGCGTGACTCCCCGCTAGAGACCCCTCTCCCCCTGTAGGAGAGGGCTAGAGATCCCCTCTCCCCTTGTGGGAGAGGGCTAGGGTGAGGGGAACAAGGGCTGATATCAGATGCCGCATGACGCTACGGCCGGATCAGATTGCCGCGAGCCGCTGGACCGTATCCGATTGTCTTCATACCCTTTCCCTTGCTTCCAGTTCCGCTTTGATCATTGCCTTGAGCGCCTTGCGTTGCTGCGGCGTCAGGTCTGCCATCTCATCCTTGTCGTAGAGAGTAAAGAGCCAGAACTGAAAGCCCGTTACCCACCAGTAGTAAATCACCCGAAGGCCTCCACGTTTGCCCTTGCCCCGCCGCGCGTCGGCGAACCGCAGCTTCAGGTCTCGAAAAAGAGACGAAGGCCTATGTCACTGCGGCGTCGTTGTCAGTTCAGGATCGAGCTTCGACAATGCGCGCAAACCCTCCCGAGCGCGACTGGCCCAGCCCTTTCCTCGGGACAGCAGATCGCGGGATGTCTCCTCCAGCTCCACGGCGCGGTGGGCCCTGAAATAGGCGATCAGCGCCGCCGCCTGCGTCAAGTCCTTCGCGGCTTTGGCGCGATAAGCTCCCTTGCGCTCACCCCAGACCAATAGCTTGTGCAGAGCATAGCGCGCCGGCGAAGGCACGTTCACCGTGACCGCACCCTCTTCGCAGAAAGCTACCGCCTGGATCGGGTGCTCGAGGAGGAACTCCATGAACTTGAGTGGTTGCAGCGCCACGTTGAGATTCGTTATCGTGACAGGAGCATCTCCGCCCCGACGGACGGTGGTCAGGAAGTCCACCCGAAGATCTGGCTGGCTGGGGTTGAGATAAGTCGCCCCCGCCTTGCCCTCGACGGCACCGATAGGCAGGAACCCCATCTCGAGAGACGACAGCGCTTGATGAACGTCGACTTTTATCGTGGCAGGCAGCGCAATGGATATGTTGCTTCCGGCGTGCGCGGAGTCAACATCCTGAGTGCGCGCTGCATCGAGCCACTTGACTCCGAGCACGTTTCCCAAAACCAGAAAGGTGTGGGTGCCGACCAGCACACCTCCCGAATGAAAGAATCCGTACTCGGATAACCTGCGGATGATACGAAAGTGCCTGGGCAGTACCCGTTGACATCCAAGGGCGATGGCCGAGCGAGCCAGCAGCTCGAGTGGCCTGAGCGGCGAGTCCTGAGCGCGCGTCATCAGGGCTTGCACGCGCTCGCCATCGGGCCCGACGTAGAGCTGGCGAACTTTGCCGTCGATATCGCGATACTGAAAGTACCAGTACCTACGCCCTTTCACGTCCTTGGAGGCAAAGCTGCCGTTCAACTGGGCGATGGAGCGAGTCAGCTCCTGGGCCGAAGCAGCATCCAGCAGCTCGGCATAGGCCGTCTGCGCCGACAGCGAGAGGTCTTCGTAGCGTTTCACCGGGGTCCCAGGTGGTTATACTACATCGAAGCGTTTTGTAGTATAACTTGCACCAACCCTGCCGGCCAGTTTCACCTCGGCATGGCGCTCACAACGCCGGACAAGTCGACAACGCAAAGCAGTACCTGCAAAAAGCGGTCGAAGGCAAATCCGATTTCCCGGCCATGGAGGAGGCGCGGAAGATCCTCGCCAAGGGCTGATCTGAGATCCCCTCTCCCCTTGCGGGAGAGGGCTAGGGTGAGGGAAAGGTCCCTCTCCCCGGCAGGAGGACGGATCAGATTGCCGGGAGCCGCTGGAATGGGAGCCCGCAGTAACCAGGTTCAGTTGAAGCGAGCAGCGAACTCTGCTGGGAAGGGAACGCTCCAGCAATACGCCGGTCGGCTCCACCACCAGCACGCGCTCAAGACGACGATCCGGATCTACCACTACGTGGACGAGGACCTGCCCGTTCTATTGAGGATGTGGGGGAGCGCCAGAAAGGCTATCAGGCAATGGGCTATCACATCTTGCCCTCGCCGGCTGATGCCTGATTGACAGCGGGGACCTCGGAGCGACGCAACAGCGGATGTCGGCTGGTGGCATAATCGCTGTGACTGATCAGCGACAAGTTATCGAGAGCAATTCGCGGTGTTGTGTCAGCGACTCGGGCGGAAATCCTATCCGTTACAAACCTCATGCGAGGACGCATCATGGATGCACAAGACCATATCGTGATCGATCCAGCGATCCTTACTGGAAAGCCGATCATTCGCGGCACCCGTCTTTCGGTCGAATTCGTCGTCCAACTACTCGCGCAAGGGTGGACCGAAGCGGATATACAGAACAACTACCCTGGCATCAGCCACGAGCAGATCGCTGCTTGCCTTCAATACGCTGCAGACGTGCTGGGATCGGAGAAGGTCTATCCGCTAGCCGATACTTCGGTTTGATGCATGCGCTTTCTTGCGAATGAGAACTTCCCGAGGAAGGCTGTGGAACAGCTGCGGACAGCCGGCCACGAGGTGTTTTGGGTACGCACCGAATCACCAGGAATCGCCGATGACGTAGTGCTCGCCAGAGCGGCTGATCTCAGATACCCTCTCCCGCTTGCGGGAGAGGGCTAGGGTGAGGGTCGGGAGAGGGTGAGGGGGCCAGGTTAACCCGCGAAGATATCCAGGTATGCATTGCATACGGATCGGAGATGGCTCGGGAGCGCTTCGGGCGGAATCCGATTGAAGATGCCGTGTGACGCTACGGACGGATCAGATTGCCGCGAGCCGCTGGACCGTATCCCGATACTGCTTGACGAGGTTGATCAGCAGCGCGGCCTGCGCATTCGGCTTGGCACGACCCTGTTCCCAGTTTTCGAGTGTGCGCGACCGCGTGAACGACTCTAGAATTGGCCCGTCCGGCACGCCCGCGCAATGGAACCGCCGATAGGGCCGCCGGCACCGCCGCATTGAGCACGAGAGGACGATGCGGACGGGTATCATCGTAGCTCTTTCCCTCATCGCGTCGCCGAGACCCGACTGTCATGCGGATCCCTCGCAGGGTTGACTGTTTGTTCACGATTCGGACCCGAGTCCTGGTTCCAGCGTTGCTTCGCGCCCGCTTTTTATTGTCATACCTTTCCGCTCCTGTCCTCGAGTTGACGTTCTGCCGCGCACCCGGTTCCTCGTGCCTGCCGTCATGCGCGTGAGCCCCGCCTTCGCCCGCATCCTCCCCTTCGCCGTTTACATCGGCTTCCTGGTGGTGCAATCGATTCTTCCGGAGACCCACACCGGTTTCGACGTGCGCTGGCTGTATGCCGTGAAGGTAGCTTGCGTGGCCGTCGCGTTGGCGGTGCTGTGGAAGCACTACGGTGAGCTTGCCACTCCACGCAGTGTGAGCGCTACGGATTGGACGTTGTCCCTGGTCGCTGGTGTCGGCATCTTCGTGCTGTGGATCTTCCTGGATCAGCCCTGGGCGATGCTCGGCACGCCAGTCGGGTGGAATCCGCTCAGTGCCAATGGGGAAAGGAACTGGTCTCTGATAGTCGCACGTCTGGCGGGAGCGGTGATCGTGGTTCCCGTCATGGAGGAGCTGTTCTGGCGCTCGCTGGTGATGCGCTGGATCCGCAGCCATGACTTTCTTGCCGTCGTTCCCAGACAGGTGGGAGCAATGGCCTTCCTTGTCAGCTCGGCTTTGTTCGGCTTGGAGCACCACGAATGGCTGGCTGGGATGCTGGCGGGGCTCGCGTATGCCGGAATCTACATGCGTAGCGGCAATCTGTGGACCGCTGTGGCGGCACACGCCATCACCAATCTCTTGCTCGGGTTGTGGGTCCTCTATGCCGGACAGTGGCAGTTCTGGTAAGGTTCGGTTAACTAGAAGTCGGATGAAGAACCTTGCGCAATCCGCTAAGTCTCCGGATCTTCCGTCGCTATGCCCCGACGTGGCGCCAGTTTGCCATGGCGGCAATCCCCGTCACGCTCCAGCTCGCGGCGCAGAACGTGTCGGCTCTCGGGAGCGATACGGTGTTCATCAGTGGCAACGGAGGAATTACCTACGACTCAAATGTATTCAGGGTATCGAGTGACCTGACTCCTCAACAGGTCGAGGGATTCATTGGCAACTCGAACAAGGGCGACATAATCTATAACGCTGGAGTTGGCCTATCGGCCGATGTCCCTTATAGCCGCCAGCGCTTCCAGGCGAATTTGAACGTTAACGACTACCGGTACTCGCGCTTTTCCAATCTCGACTACGTCGGAGGTTCCGGACGCGCTGCATGGCTGTGGCAGGTCGGTGATGATTGGAGTGGCGATGTAGTCTACGGTTTGAGCAGATCGCTTCAAAGCTTCAACTACTTTGCCAGTACCCAGCGCAACGTCATCGACAGACAGTACTTCAGCTTCGACCCGAGATACAGAATCGCGCCGAACTGGGAGCTCCAGGCCGGTGTGAACTACTCCACAGTTCGGAATGGCCTGCAGTCAGCCGACATCAACGACTTCAACCAGTTCGGATGGGACCTGGGGACGCGCTACATTACACCGAGCGGGAACTCAGTCGGAGTCCGTGTGCAGAGCTGGTCCGTGCGCTTCCCGAACATCTTTCCCTTTCAGGGGGCGCCCTTCGACAACGCGTATCGCGACACGCGCGCCTCTACCTTCTTCGACTGGAAGTTCTCGGGCGCGTCGACCATCGATGGAAGCGTCGGGTACAAGGAGCGTCGGCACGAGAACCTGCCGCAACGGGACTTTCAGGGAATGACGGGTTCAGTCGGATGGACCTGGACGCCCTCAGGCAAGAGTTCGGTACGGTTTGTCGCTGCTCGGGATATCGGCGGCCTCGAAGACATCGCGGTTACCTATGTTCGGACCTATACGCTCTCGGCCAAGCCCACCTATCAACTGACGGGCAAGGTGGGATTGAACGGTCTGGCTCAGTACCAGGATATCCATTTCCTCGGTAACCCCGGATTCGGTATCACTACCACCGCCTCGGATCGACACGATAAGCTAGGCACTCTCGGAGCCGGACTTAGCTATCAGGCCACCCGGACGCTCCTCTTCGGCCTCAACTATTCCTGGTCTCAACGAACCTCCAACGTCCAGTTCGGCGACTTCAAAGATCAACTCATATCGCTCACTGGCCAACTGACCTTCTAAGCGTTATCGCTCATCTCCGCAGGCGGAAAGGCGCAGCCAGCGGCTCCCCGATGAACACCCCTTGGCCGGGCCACGCTACGCTCTTCCAGTACGCCTCGATCAGCGTTTCGCCTCGAAGGTAACGGCCGATCACGATGGCAGGATATGGGAACTTCTGCGGGAAGTTGCAGGGTTCCATCACCGTTCCGTAACTACCCGTCGCACCCGCCTCCAGCCAGCGTAACGCACTCATCTGGCCGCTGTCCGTGAGCATCCCGCCGAAGGACGTGAGATGGTCCGCGATAGCGCCCGGCAGAAACTTCAGGGTCTCGAGGCCGGCCACTGACGCCACGCCGGTGAAATAGAACATCACGTCCTGCCTATCGATGAGCCTGTCTTGCCGGACCATCTCGATGTTGATCAGGCCAGCCGCAACACTCTCCACTTGCGGATACGTCAGTACCCGGCTATTGCGCGCCTTGTCCCCCGTGACGAGCAGGTAGGCCGTGCCGCGCGGATACGTCCCGTCCGACTCCACGCCGCGATCGATCAGCGCCTTGACGTCGGGAAAGCTGCGTCCCGCCAGCATCATCGCCGGGCGCAGGTGCAACTCGAACTCCGGAAGGTGGCTCGGCGAGTTGAAATAGCCGCTGAGGCGAGTTGCCGCGCATCCGCTTGCGCAATAGGCCCGGTCGTACCCGAAGGCAAACGCGCTCGTGATCGACATGCAACCCACGCGATAGGGCGCGCTCCAGGCGAGAGCATAGGCTTGAACATTCCCAGGCGTCACGGCGTCCACTTCCCCTTTCAGCCGCTGAAATTCCTCCGCCGGCATTTCCGATCGCCCAACCGGGAAGCTTACTTTGATCACGTTGATTGCCGGAATCTGCCGCGCGCGTGCGTAGTACTCCCCCACCGCCAGGCTCAATGGGTCCGCGGTATTGATGATGACCGCCATCGTGGAGTGATCGATGCCCCCGCCTCGCGAAGGAACGGATGGGCCGATCCCCTCGGCGTACGCGACGGAACACAGAAGCGCGAGGAGCAATAAAACGGAGAGTCGGTTCATGAAGGACTTCGAGGCAGGGCGCGAGATTAGCACTAAAACGGCTGCCGCATCGACCGGAGCCATCAACCTCGATCATCTCGATGGCGGCCTGCGAGTGTCTCGCTGGCCTGCCGCAGCAGTCCGGGGGCGGCGCTGCCGAGCAGGAGGAATTGGGCCGGCGCGTCGGGCCGATCCGCCAGCACGCGCAGAACCTTGAACTCTTCTGGCGTTCGGTGAACCTCGTCGAGCACCACGAGTCCGCGGCGGTCTCGCAGTCGGCATCACATTGAAAAAGGAAACCTGCAGTTTCGATTTTCAAGTACCACGTTTCGGCACTCGCGGCCGCAGTCCCTGCTTCACCAGACTTGAAGAAGGCGAAGGCGCCGCTTGACGAACCGCAGGTCCGATAGTTCAGCGCGGCCTTACTCGTCTAACTGCGGGCGTACTCGGCGCGCGACTGGCGCGTGCTACGGACCCTGAGCAGCGGTTTGTTCGGCTGGGCTTCGTCTGGCTGGGTACGCCTTCCAGCGGCCCGCATGGTATCAGCGCATTCCGGGTACGCCGGTAGCCACGGAGTCGAAGCACCCCCCGTTCGTGCTGAGCATAGCGCGGCGGCCCGCGGAGTCGAAGCACCCCCCGTTCGTGCTGAGCGTAGCGCGGCAGCCGCGGAGTCGAAGCACTCAGCCGCTTTTTGCACAACCTTCACCTTTCAGGTCCTTGAACCAGCGTGGGAATCCACGCTCGCAGGGTATACTCCATCCTCTAGTCTGTTTGCTCATGCTGCCGCCGATCAGTCCGGGCAAATGATCCCAAAATTCCGTCTCAGGGGACGTCCCTATTGTCGCTTTTTCAAGCATTTAGCTGTTGTGGTAGCATCCATCTGAAATCCACAGGTAACACACCGCACATAGACTGCGGACGTTCCCTTCCAACGCAGATCGCGACCGCCCCCGGGCACGCAGACTCGGCACACACACGGAGCATTCTGTGACCCTACCCAGCAGACTTCGAACCGCAGCCCTGCTCACCATCGTCCTCGCATTGGCATTGGCCGGATG
>JBGPMS010000127.1:0-13136 GCA_041487115.1 Gammaproteobacteria bacterium | reverse complement strand
GGCCGCGAGCTCACCTTCATCAAGACCTGCCTGGAGAAGCTGGGCATGCGTGCAGTCACCGTGGATCTGTCCACGACGCAGCGGCCCTCCCCGGCGGATGTCGGCCCGAGCGAAGTCGCGCGCTTTCATCCCAAAGGCGCCCGCGCCGTGTTCACCGGCGATCGCGGTACGGCCGTGCGTGCCATGGCCGAGGCCTTCGAGCGCTTCATCGTCACGCGCCGCGACCTGGCGGGGCTGATTTCGGCGGGCGGTTCGGGCGGCACTTCGCTCGCTACACCTGCCATGCAGCGGCTGCCCATCGGCATTCCCAAGGTGATGGTCTCGACCGTAGCGTCCGGTGACGTGAAACGATTCGTGGGCCCGTCGGACATCTGCATGATGTACTCGGTGACCGACGTGTCGGGCATCAACCGCATCTCCGAGCTCGTGCTGTCCAACGCCGCGCACGCGCTGGCCGGCATGATCGCCTGGTCGCTTTCGGCCGGGCGCAAAAGCAGCCGGCGCGAGACGAAACCCGCGCTGGGCCTGACCATGTTCGGCGTGACCACGCCCTGCGTGCAGGCCGTCACCCGGTTGCTCGAAGACACCTACGATTGCCTGGTGTTCCATGCCACCGGCACCGGCGGGCAGTCGATGGAGAAGCTGGTGGACTCTGGATTGCTGGCCGGCGTCATCGATGTATCGACCACCGAGGTGGCCGACCTGCTGATGGGTGGTGTATTCAGCGCGGGGGAGGATCGATTCGGCTCGATCATCCGCACGCGCATTCCGTACGTCGCCTCCGTCGGTGCGTTGGACATGGTCAACTTCGGCCCGATCGATACGGTGCCGGAGCGCTACAAGCACCGCAATCTCTATCAGCACAATCCGAGCGTCACGCTGATGCGCACCACGCCCGACGAGAACGCGCGCATGGGCAAGTGGATCGCGGACAAGTTGAACCAGTGCGAGGGACCGGTGCGGTTCCTGATCCCGGACGGCGGCGTCTCTCTGTACGATCAGCCGGGGCGGCCGTTCCACGACCCGGAAGCCGATGCTGCGCTGTTCAAGGCGATTACCGAGACGCTGCGCGTCACCGGCAACCGGAGGCTGATCCGGCTGCCGTACAACATCAACGACCCGCCCTTCGCCGAGGCGCTGGTCGAGAGCTTCCGCGCAGTCTCGCGCGGCTTGGCGGCGGCGTGAAGGCGGAACCCCCCTTTTGCAAAGGGGGCAGGGGGCATTTTGGGCGGTCGGGGCTAGCGGGGAAGGACTCAGGTTCGGCTGAGCTTTATTGGTAGTCAAGTCTTGAGGGGACAGCATGCCAAGAGTGGCAAGAGGCAGCATCCTGGAGAAGTTCCGGGGCATGATCGAACGCGGCGAGCCGATCGTCGGCGGAGGCGCCGGCACGGGCCTGTCGGCGAAATGCGAGGAGGCCGGCGGCATCGACCTGATCGTGATCTACAACTCCGGCCGCTACCGTATGGCCGGGCGCGGGTCCCTTGCGGGGATGATGGCCTACGGCAACGCCAATCAGATCGTGCTCGAGATGGCGGCCGAGGTCCTGCCGGTGGTGAAGAAGACGCCGGTGCTGGCGGGCGTGAACGGCACCGACCCGTTCCTGCTGCTGGAGCCGTTTCTGAAGCAGCTCATCGAGCTGGGGTTCTCGGGTGTGCAGAACTTTCCGACCGTCGGCCTGATCGACGGCCGGTTTCGCGCCAACCTGGAGGAGACCGGCATGGGCTACGGGCCGGAGGTGGAGATGATCCGGAAGGCCCGCGAGTTGGACCTGCTCACCACGCCCTACGTGTTCAGCGCGGAGGATGCGCGCGCGATGACCGAGGCCGGTGCCGATATCGTCGTCTGCCACATGGGCCTCACCACCGGCGGCTCGATCGGGGCGGAGACGGCGGTCGAGCTGTCGCAGTGCGTGCCGCTGATCGACGAGTGGGCCGAGGCAGCCATGGAGGTGCGGCAGGACGTTATCATCCTATGCCATGGCGGCCCGATCGCCATGCCCGAGGACGCTTCGTATATCCTGGCCAACAGCCGGCACTGCCACGGCTTCTACGGCGCCAGCAGCATGGAGCGGCTGCCGGTGGAGGCGGCCCTGACCGAGCAGACCAGGCGCTTCAAGGCCATCGGATCGAAGCGGACTGCGGGCCCTGCGCGAGCCCGGCGCGCGAGTTAGAAGAAAGAGGAGGAACGCCATGAGCGGAGCAACCATCGGCTGGATCATTCTCGGTCTGATCGTTCTCGTTGTCGTCGTCGTACTCGTCTTCTGGCTGCTGTCGTGGCTGTATCGGCGGTCGTCCAAGGAGACCTCCTTCGTGCGTACCGGCTTCGGCGGCCAGAAAGTCGTGATCAACGGCGGCGCGCTGGTGCTGCCGATCGTCCACGAAGTGATCCAGGTCAACATGAATACCCTGCGCCTGGAGGTGCGGCGCGGGCGCGAGTCGGCGCTGATCACCAAGAACCGGATGCGGGTCGACGTGGTGGCCGAGTTCTACGTGCGCGTGAAATCCAGCGCGGAAACGGTGGCCGACGCGGCGCAGACGCTCGGCAGCCGCACCATGCAACCGGACCAGCTGCGCGAGTTGCTGGAAGGCAAGTTCGTCGATGCGCTGCGCTCGGTGGCGGCTGAAGTCACCATGGAGGAAATGCACGAGAAGCGCGGCGACTACGTCAAGCGCGTGAAGGCGGCGGTCGCCGAGGACCTGCTCAAGAACGGCCTGGAGCTGGAGGCGGTGTCGCTCACCGGCCTGGACCAGACCAACATGGAGTTTTTCAACCCGTCCAATGCGTTCGACGCCGAAGGCCTGACGCAGCTCACCGAGCAGATCGAGCGGCGCAAGAAGATCCGCAACGACATCGAGCAGGACACCATGATCCAGATCCGCAACAAGAATCTCGAAGCCGAGAAGATGTCGCTGGAGATCGACCGGGATTCCGAATACGCCCGCTTGCAGCAGGAGAGAGAGCTGGAGGTGCGGCGCGCCGTGCAGCGGGCCGACTTGTCCAAGGAACGGTCGCTCCGCGAGCAGGAATCGGAGCAGGCGCGCATCGAGTCCCAGCAACGGATCGAGATCTCCAAGATCCTGCAGGAGCGGACGCTGGACGAGGAGCGCATCGCTCGCGAACGTCAGATCCAGCAGCTCGAGATCGAGCGGCGCAAGACGATGGAGCTGGCCGAGCAGGATCGCGCCATCGCCGTCGCAGGGAAATCGCGCGAACAGTCCGAGGCGCAGGCCGAGGCCGACCTGGCCCGGGCCCAGGCGGTGTCGGCCGAAGAGAAAGTGTTCTCCGCGCGTGAGATCGAGATCGCGCAGCGGCGCAAGGAGATCGATCTGATCGGAGCGGCGCAGGAGATCGAGCGCGAGACGCTACGTCTGCAGAAGCTCGCTTCGGCCGAGAAGCAGGCGGCCGTGGATCGGTCCGCGGCACGCCGGACGGCGGCCGAGGGCGAGGCCGACGCGGACAAGATCCGCGCGCTGGCGGCCAAGATTCGCTACGAGATCGAGGCGACGGGCACACGCCAGATGAACGAAGCCCAGAATATTCTCACGCCGGACTCGCGCGCCGCAGCGATCCGGATGAAGCTGGTCGACAAACTCGATGCGATCATCCGCGAGAGCGTCAAGCCGATGGAAAAGATCGAGACCATCAAGATCCTTCAGGTTGATGGTCTGATGGGGAGCGGAGCACGGGCCGAAGGAGACGGGAAGGGCGGGGTCACGGAGAACCTCGTCAACCAGGCTTTGCGCTATCGGGCCCAGGCTCCTCTGATCGATGCCCTGCTCAAGGAGATCGGCATCTCGGGCGGTGACATCAACAAGTTCACCAGTGAGCTCGCCGAGGAGACCGCGGTGACGCCGCTCGGCTCCGGCAGCGGCAAGAAACGGGAGTAATCGGCCATGGTCAAGGTCTACATCTCCAGCGTCATCGACGCGCCGGCCGGCCGGGTCTGGGCCCACATCCGTGATTTCAACGGGCTGCCCGGCTGGGTGCCGGCGGTGGCCGACAGCCGCATCGAGGGCGGCGTCCCCGGCGACAAGGTCGGCTGCATCCGCAACTTCAATCTGAAGGACGGCGGCAACCTGCGCGAGCAACTGCTGGCACTGTCGGACTACGACTACAGCTTCACCTACAACATCCTGGTGTCGCCGATGGGCGTGCAGAACTACGTCGCGACGCTGAAGCTGATGCCCATTACCGACGGCGACCGCACCTTCGCCGAGTGGACTGCCGAGTTCGACTGCGAGCCGGGGCGCGAGCAGGAGCTGACGGACGAGATCGGCAACGGCGTGTTCCAGGCTGCATTCGACAATTTGAAGCGCCAGCTCGGAGGGCGGTAACGCTAGCTATAGGACCCCCTCTCCCCTTGTGGGAGAGGGCTGGGGTGAGGGGGTTCACCCTTCACTCTTCACCCTTCACTTTGTTCACCCTTCACCTAAACGAATGCCAACCGTTCTCCGCAGCACAATAATCGACGCGCCGATCGATACGGTCTGGGGCGTGCTGCGCGACTTCAACGGCCACGACCGCTGGCACCCGGCAGTGGAAGAGAGCCACATCGAAGGCGTGCGTGCCGGCGACCAGATCGGCGCGGTGCGCAACTTCCGGCTGACTACCGGGGCACAACTTCGCGAGCAGCTGCTCAAGCTGTCCGACCGCGATCGCAGCTATACCTACTGCATCCTCGATTCGCCCATCCCGCTGATCGGCTACGTGGCGACGATTACGTTGCGGCGGGTCACCGATGGGAATCGCACCTTCTGGAATTGGCGCTCCACCTTCGCTACTCCGCCTGGTCTGGATTCAGCGCTGGAGCGCCTGGTGGGCGAAGAGATCTACGAACGTGGATTTGACGCGATCCGTGCGCTCATGTCGGGGCGGTCGGCTCCAGCCGGGGCCGTTCCCCGGCCGGTTCGCGCGCGGCCACACCTTTCGGCCCGCGCACTCCGCTGTGAAGCCATCGTCGTCGACGGGTACGGCGGGCCCGAGGTGCTGAAGATGCGGGAGATCGAAGTGTCGCCGCCGGCACCAGGCGAGGTCCAGGTTCGCCATACCGCGATCGGCGTCAACTACATCGACGTCAACATCCGCGCGGGACGCTACACACAGTTCCAGCCACCGCTCACGCCCGGTGTCGAAGCCGTCGGCGAGGTGGTCGACGCAGGAAACGGCGTGGTCGGAATGCTGCCTGGTGATCGCGTGGCCTACGCCTGTCTTCCACCGGGAGCCTACTGCCAATGCCGCAATCTGCCAGCCGACCGCGTGGTGGTACTGCCGCCCGCGGTGAGCGACGAAGCCGCGGCCGCTCTGATGCTCAAGGGTATGACCGCGGAGTACCTGCTGCGTCGGGCGCATCGCGTCCGTCCGGGAGACGTGGTGCTGGTCCATTCCGCCGCCGGGGCCACCGGGCTGCTCCTGTGCCAGTGGGCCAGGCACCTCGGCGCCACGGTCATCGGGACCGTCGGAAGCGAGGAAAAGGTGAGGATCGCGCGGGACAACGGCTGCGACTATCCCATCGTCTACACGCGGGACGATTTCGTCGCTCAGGTGAGGGATATCACCCAGGGGCGCGGGGCGGATGTGGTGTTCGACGGTGTGGGCCGCGACACGCTGATGAAGTCACTGGACGTGCTCGCAGTGCGCGGCCACCTGGTGAGCTTCGGCCAGTCTTCGGGTTCACCCGAGCCCGTCGATATCGGGCTGCTGACGCCGAAATCCGCCAAGCTATCGCGCCCCGTCCTGTTCCACTACGTTGCCGATCCCGCAGAACTGCGCGCCAGCGCTCGACGTGTGTTCGAGCTCCTGGAGCAGGGGGTGTTGAAACCCTCGGTCAACCAGCGCTACCCTCTGGCACAAGCCGAGCACGCCCATCGGGAACTGGAGGCACGGCGCACGTTCGGGGCGACCGTACTCATTCCCTAGTGGCCTGTGACAGTGACTTCGGAGGCACCGCTGAACGCTCCCCTTGTGGGAGAGGGCTGGGGTGAGGGACGATGCCGAGCGTTACTTCAAAAGAGATGTGACTCCGATCCAGTTGGATTCCCTATCTCCAGCACGGCTCCGAGAGGGCTCCTCACTGCCAGTCCGCCGCGCTTGAGTACGTGCGTATAGATCTGTGTCGTTCGTACGTGCGCGTGCCCAAGCTGCTCTTGCACAGTGCGTATGTCTGCGCCGCGTTCGAGCAGGTGCGTTGCGAACGACGTGTCGCAGGGAATGGCAGCTCGCCGGCTTGTGAATCCCTGAATCGCGCACTGCGGCGCGGACCGCTTTCTGTACGCTGCTTTCGTCCACGTGGTGACGGCGCCGTTTCCCGGAACGCGGATCGAGGCTTGCCGTGTCCGCCACGAACACGTACTGCCACCCCCCACTCCGATTCCGCATTCGGGTACTTGCGGGCAAGGGCATAGGGGAGGAACACTGTGCCGAGACCTTTGGCATAGTCGCGCTCGAATAGGGTTCTGCGGCTGGCGAGATGCCGCCTGAGGGGAATCATGAGCTCATCGGGCAGAGTCACGACGCGATCCTTGCCGCCTTTGCCATCCCGGACCAGGATGGCTCGATGCTCGAAGTCCAGATCCTTGACTCGCAGGCGCAGACTCTCCAGGAGCCGCAATCCCGAACCGTACTGGAGGCAGCCGATCAGCCAGTAGACCCCTTTCAGCTTCTGCAGGACGCTTGCCACTTCGGCAGGCGTGAGCACCACCGGCAGGCGCTGCGGGCGCTTGGCCCGCACGATCCCACGCATTCGCCGAGAGGGCGCTCGACAACATTGCGGTAGAGAAACACCAACGCGTTGAGCGCCTGGTTCTGTGTAGCCGCAGCCACTTGCCCATCGACGGCGAGGTGGGTCAAGAATGCGGTGACCTCGCGTTCGCCCATTTCCGCCGGGTTGCGCTTCCCATGGAACAAGATGAAACGCTTGACCCAATGCACGTAAGCCTCCCGTCGCGCTTCGCGCGCCGGCGCGCCCTCAACCGCAACGTTGGGCGCTATGAGCCGGACGATTTCTCGGCTACGGAAGGACTACAAACCTGAAAACGTCGAGGTTCTGTTCGTGGCCGAATCTCCTCCCGAGTCATCTGATGACGAGGTCCGGTTCTTCTACAATCCGAGACAAGAACGCTAGGACCACATGTATCGCTCGGTGATGAAGGCGGTCTTCCCCGACTTCGAATATCGTCCCGGGGAGAAGGACAAGTGGCTTCGTAGATTCAAGGAGCACGGTTACTACATGATTGACGCCACCGATTCTCCGGTCAATCGCCTTTCATCTGGGAAGCGTCGTTCCGTCCTCAATGCCGCCTTGAACGCGAAGCTATCCGAAATCGCGACATTGGTCTCACACAATACTCCGATCATCTTGGTGAAGAAGAACGTCTTCTTGGCATTTAATGGTCCGTTGCGACATGCCGGATTCAACGTCATTCATAAGTCGTTCTTGCCGTTTCCGTCCCACGGGCACCAGGCACGGTTCATTGACGCTTGCCGTAGGTGTCTTCGCAACCATCGACGGGCCAAGTAGCGTGCCGCCGTTAGCTGGCATTCGGAGACTTGGATGGATCTCGCTCCCCTCTCAGACTGGCTGAAGACCACGATCCCCGGGATCATCGTGCTGGGAGCGATCGGAAGTATCCTTGCAGCCCTGGTGATTTGGCTCGTGAACCGGCTACTTCTGCCTGTCCTGGGGAAGGCTCCCTTGCGGTCATTTACGCGATTGCTGATTCACTTTGCGGCTCCAGCTGCCGGACAGCTCGCCCGATTCCTTCTGCGACACGGAGAGGGCAAGCTCGACCTCTTCTTCACGCTCCAAATCATGAAGCTCGTACCCGCACTGTTCGTGGCGACATGCGCGTTCATCCTTTTCTCAACTGCACTGCTGCAATCCCGGGACGAGCTCTATCGCGCGACAGTGCTCCTGCCATTGATAGTCGCTTTTTTGGGGCTTTGGTATGCCCTCAGGTGTATCGCAATGATCATGGTGCCGCTGTACTACGACATTGAAAAGAAAGTTCAAGAGGCGAAAGCAAAATTCGAAGGTGACCGGGGAAGAAATGCTAGCTAACAAGCGGTTCAACCGGAGCGCCAAGCAGCATCGCTGCTCAGTTCCCGTCACGCGTCGCGTGCTGGCGTTCGGTTAACCGCGGCGTTCGGCCCTTATCTGACTCGCACGCATCTACCTGAGGAGGTTCTTGCCAGCCATACGCCAGCGGCGTATACTGTGGCAATGTTCACGTTCATCGAATCGTCCGCGTTCGAGGCTGCCCGCCCCGTGTACTTGGATGAGGATGAACTCGCTGAGCTACAGCAATTTATGATGCAGAACCCGGAGGCCGGCCAGATCGTTCCCCGGTCGGGTGGCGTGCGCAAACTGCGGTGGAAGCGCGCGGGAATGGGGAAGCGCGGAGGGCTTCGAGTTATCTACTTCGTGCGGTTCAATCCGAACGAGTTTTGGATGTTGGCCATCTACGTACGCAAAGGCCAAGTTGGACAACGTCCCTGGACATATTCTGAAAGAGTTGTTGGAGGCGTTCCGGAATGGGTAAGAAGCTGAGTGGGAAAGCCTTGGCCAAGTTCGAGGCCGAGCGCGACGTGTGGAAGGAAGTTTTGGAAGGCGTGAAGGAAATCAAGGCTGGCGGCGGAAAGCGCACGAGAGTGCAACCCACATCGCAGGTAGTTCGCGTCCGCCTGAAGAGCGGGCTGTCGCAAGCACAGTTTGCTGCTGCCCTCGGCGTTTCCAAGCGCACCCTGGAACAGTGGGAACAAGGGCGTCGTGAACCGTCCGGTGCGGCGAAACAGTTGTTGAAGATCGCGGAGCGTCATCCCGAAGTTCTGATTGAGGTTGCCGCGTGATAGACATGGTCTGTTCCGGCAATCGGGGGCCGAACCCGCCCATGCAGCGGACCGTTCAACAGCGCCGCTTCGCGCCGCAGTTGCCCGGCCGCTGATGGGCATCTCGTTCGGCGTCTCGCAGTCGTGGAAGCGGGATGGGCTCGCGACATGTACGCAATGAGCGCAGTGTGTCAGGACCGCCGAGAAGCCGAGAAGCTTCACCTCGCCGTACCGCAGTCATCTTTCGCCGTTGCGCGAAGGCGCGCTGGTTTTTTGGTACAGTGATTGCGTGAAGTTCACACGATACTTCCTCGAGATCCGGAAACGTGCGGACCGGGCCGTGATATTGGATGAGTGGCTCGAGCGGGCCATAAGCAACCCCGTGCGGGAGGAGATTCAAGCTGATGGTCGCGTCCGACGCTGGGTGAAGGTCGAGGAGATGGATGGTCGCTACCTTCGGGTTGTTTCGCTGCCGGATGGAGAGACGGTCCATAATGCGTTCTTTGATCGCAGGTTCGAGCCATGAAGATCAAGTATTTTGCCGATACCGACACTTTGTACATTGAGTTCCGCGAGGGGACGGTGGCGGAGACCCGCGATCTGGACGAGAACACTGTGTTGGATGTTGATGCCGCCGGCAATATCTGCGCAATCACGGTTGAGCATGCGTCCGATCGCACCGGCATCCCCGAATTCTCGTACGAGCAGATTCCGGCTTAGTCTCGGTATAGTCGAGTATCAAACCAAGGGGTTCTCTGCCGGCAGCCGCCGAACCCGGCGCTCAACCGGACCGCCAAGGAGCGTCGCTCGTTGGTGCCCTCAGCGCTTCGCGCTGCGGCGGCCGGTTAGCTCTGCGTTCGGCGTCAAACACGAGAGGGCCGTGGGCCTGCCTCATGAGGGCATGGACGAGGTGATCCGGTGACTCGACGAATTACTCGGCGCGCGTTCACACGCGACCTCGCCGCCCTTGTCGGATCTCTTGGGCTGGTCTGCCTGCCTGTGAAGGCCCATGCTCAGCAGCCGGCATCGCCCGGCGCATCGGGGTTCTCCGCGGGGTCGGGGGCTTCTCACCCGAGGGCGAGGGGGAGGGGGCACAGCAATTCCGGCAGGGGCTACTAGACGCGGGCTACGCCGAGGGGCGCGACGTGGTGATCGAGTGGCGATCGGCCAACGGCGACTACAATCTATTACCGAAGTTGGTCGCGGACCTGGTACAGCGCAAGGTCGAGGTGATCGTCGTGTTGAGTACGGCTGCAGCGCAGGCGGCCAAGCGCGCCACGTCCACCATCCTTATCGTAATGGCGATCGTCGCTGACCCAGTCGGATCCGGCCTGGTCACGAACCTTGCGTACCCTGGGGGGAATGTCACTGGGCTCTCTCAGATGGCGGCGGAACTCAGCGCCAAGCGGCTGCAACTACTCAAGGAGGTGGTCCCACGGCTTACCCGCGTCGCAGTCCTTTGGAATCCAGGCACGTCATGGCACCCGAAGGTGATCGCGGACCTCAAAGCTGCCGCGCCCTCGCTGTCGCTCGAACTGAGTTTCGCGGGCGCCTGAGGAGCTCGGTCCGGCATTCTCTGCCATCAGCCGAGCGCACGCGCAGGCCTTGTACGTTATCGACGACGCTCCCTTCTTTGTCCATCGAACGAGGCTTCTCGAGCTGGCGTCGAAGGCCCAGCTACCAGCGGTCTACGCGCCGAGGCAGTTCGTCGACGAAGGCGGGCTGATGTCCTATGGAACGAATCTCGGGGACCTACTCCGCCGATCGGCCGGATATGTCGCCAAGATCCTCAAGGGGGCCAGGCCAGGTGACCTGCCGATCGAGCAGCCGACCAAATTCGAGTTCGTCATCAACATCAGAACCGCCAAAGCGCTGGGCCTGACGATTCCCCAATCAGTCTTGCTACAGGCCGACGAGGTGATCCGGTGAGAGCGGAGGTCGTCGAGACTGCGCTGCGCCGGCTGCAGGATGCCGGCGTCACGCCCTTGATGATGCCGGCACCTCTAATCGGACAAGAGACAGAGATCGAAATCGGCGGCAAAAAGATCCCGTATTTTGCTGCCTTCGGGCGCAACGCGCTGGTTGGCAGCTGTGCCTCGTGCCGGGTGTAGTCGTTCCCGCCGGCCTCACCAAGAGTGGTTTGCCGACAGCTATAGAATTCGACGGTCCCAATGGACAGGATCGGCAGTTGCTTGCTCTCGCATTTGGAGTGGAAAGAGCGTTGGGGCAGCTACCACCACCCCGGACCTGAAACAGGCCGGCCCAAACACGCAGCGATTCGAGTGTTGGCTACGCCCAGCGACCACATGCAGCGGACCGTTCAACAGCGCCGCCCCGCGCCGCTGCTGCCCGGCTGCCGACGCATATCACGTTGAGCACCCGACCGTCTATTTCCCTCAAGGAGCCCTATGCCATCACCCGAGACGCTCGAACGGTTCATTGCGCGGGTTGAAGAGAACGCGCACGTCGAGGCAATACAGGAGTTTATACCCAGGGTGCCTCGATGCAAGAGAACCAGCTAGCGCCGCGCGTCGGACGCGAGACGCTCGTCGCGCACGAGCGCCGGGTTCTCTCTCGCGCCGAGTCGGTGCGGTCCACCTGTGTCCGACCGGTATTCGTGAGCGGGAACCGGGTCGTGATCCGCTGGATCTTCGAGTTCGAATGGAAAGATGGGAGCGCGACTCGCGCCGAGGAGCTTGCCTATCAACTGTGGCAAGATGAACTCTATGTCCATCTCGTGGTTGCCCAGTCGTTCCGCCGGAGTGGCGTTAAGTTCCGAAGGGTCCGAGCTGCGAAGATTGAACGCACCTGGAAGGACGACTTTGCGTTCATCAACGACCTCGAGGCCGCCGGCTATGCGGATCCGTTGGTCGCGATGCAGATGACAGCGGTGACGAGCGAGAGAACAAGTCAGGCCAATGTTGATGGAATTCCTCATCCCTCCGTTTCGCGCGGAGCAGGCACGTTGACTCGCCTCGCGTTCCAGGGGTTGTTGGCCCTCGCGGCCGGAATCCTGATCGCGCCGACTGTCCTCGGCGACGAGCCCGAGCCGCGTGTGCGTATCGGCATCCTCAGCAGCCTCAATACCCTGGCCTTGTCGACGACCAAGAAATTCCTCCAGGAACTGGAGCGTCTAGGCTATGTCGACGGAGTCAACCTCACGATAGACTCCCGGTTCGCGGACGACCAACCTGCCCGGTTGCCCGAGTTGGCGCGGGACCTTGTCCGCTTGAAGCCTGACGTGATTTTCACCCTGGGAACGACGGAGTCGACGGCCGCGGCCATGCGAGCGACCTCGACTATCCCGATCGTCTTCATCCACGCGGTCGACCCGGTTCGCGCCGGGCTCGTTGCAAGTCTGTCGAGACCCGGCGGAAATGTCACTGGCGTCACCTCGCTCAACGCCGATCTCGGCGCCAAGCGGCTGGAGCTGGTCACGGAGATCGTGCCCGGCGTCCGCCGTGTCGCGGTTCTCGTCTATCCCGTCGACCCGGAGACGCCGCCGATGCTCCAGGCGGTCGCCTCCGCGGCCCGCGCGCGGCGCATTCAGCTCGATCTCCAGGAGATCCGGGACCCGGCAGGTCTTAGCGGCGCCGTAGCCGACGCCGCGAAGGGGAGGGCGGGTGCCCTCCTGGTGCTCGGCTCACCGCCGCTCTATCGCCATTCGCTCACCTTGGCTCAGCTGGCGGCCAAGCACCGCCTTCCGACAGTGTCCGCGTGGCGGGAGTTTCCCGAGGCGGGTGGTCTCGCCAGCTACGGCACCAACCTCTCGGAGATGTTCCAGCGGGCCGCCGGCCTGGTGGACCGGATTCTGAAGGGTGCCAAGCCGGCCGAGTTGCCCGTCGAGCAGCCGACCAAGTTCGAACTGGTCGTCAATCTCAAAACGGCCAAAGCCTTCGGGCTCAAGATCCCCCAGTCGATCTTGCAGCGTGCCGACGAGGTGATTCGATGACCACCGGGCCGTTCCGGAACTGCCGCCCAACCCTGCACAAAGCGCACCAATGACTACACTCCTTGTCGAGTTTCTGTCGCTGCAACGCCCCACCGAAGTTGTAGACGTAGGCGCGAACCCTATTGATGGTGACCCACCCTACACGCCAATGCTTTCCACGGGGCTGTGTCGCGTGACTGGCTTTGAGCCCCAGGAGCAAGCACTGCTCGAGTTGCAGCGAAGGAAGGGGCCCAATGAGCAATACCTGCCGTATGCCGTGGGCGACGGGGGCACACACACGCTCAATATCTGCGACGGCTCGGGTATGACCAGCCTGTTCGAGCCGGATCCGTCGACATTGGCTTTGTTTGATGTCCTGAGG
>JBGPMS010000126.1:0-13247 GCA_041487115.1 Gammaproteobacteria bacterium | reverse complement strand
GCCATCGCGAGTGAACTTGAGGACTTGGTGATCGGCGTCCTTGTCGTTGCCTCCCAGCCACACGTTGTCTTGCGCGTCGACAAAGATGCCGTGCTCGCTGCGCGGCCAGTCGTATCCTGTGCCCGGCCCGCCCCAGGCCTGAAGGAGGTTGCCCGCTTGATCGAACTCGAGCACCGGCGGTGCGGGAAAGCAGCACTTGGACGCGGGTGGGGTCAAGGCTGCGCCACGCTCGTCGTCGGTGAGCGTACGCGGGCGTTGGTATACCCAGACGTGATCGTGAGAGTCGACCGCGATGCCACCGATCTGACCGAGGATCCACTTGTTGGGGAGTGGCTTGGGCCAGTAGGGATCGACCGCCAAACGCGGCGTGCTCTGAGCCGCAGCGGGGGCGACGAAGCAGGGCAGCAGGCACACTGCTGCGATGAGCAGCGCGGTGCGAAGTCTGATGCGGACCATGGGTCTCCTCCCGGTGGTTGTTTTTGGTGTAGCCGCTCACCCTAGGTCACCCCTCACCCTAGCCCTCTCCCGCAAGGGGAGAGGGGAACTACTACCCCACAAGGGGAGAGGGGAACTACTACCCCACAAGGGGAGAGGGGATCTGGCTCTGCTACGCGGCAGACGGAAAGCACGCCGGCCCGAGCGGCTCGAAGCTCTTGTACATCAGCACGAACTCCTGATGACCGAGGGCTTCGGATTTGGTCTTCGCGCCGTTGGCGACGTCGATCAGCAGGTCGTAGATCTCTTTGCCCACCTCATCCAGCGTGGCGCGTCCTTCGAGAATGCGGCCCGCATCCACATCCATGTCCTCGGACATGCGCTGGTAGGTCTTGGGGTTGGCGCACACTTTGATGATAGGCGAGACCGCCGAGCCGACCACTGAGCCGCGGCCGGTGGAGAACATCACCAGGTGCGCGCCGCACGCGATCATCTCGGCCAACTCGGCGTTGTCGTTGATGTTGGGGAAGCCGAAGCGCACTTCGCCGTCGGGGATCATGTCCATCAGATAGAGCCCGCCGGTGATGGGCACGTCGCCGGGCTTGATGATGCCGGAGATGCGCGACTGCCCGCTCTTGGCGTAGGCGCCCAGCGATTTCTCCTCGATGGTGCTGAGGCCGCCGTCCGCATTGCCCGGAGCGAAGCTGGCGTGACCCAGGGTGGCGTAGTAGCGCGCAGCTTTGGCCACGGTGTTGATGATCTCCTGGCCCAGCTCGGGTGTAGCGGCGCGCTCGGCCATCCAGTTCTCCATGCCGATCAGCTCGCCGGTTTCCTCGAAGATGCAGGCCGCGTTGCGCTCCACCAGAAAATCGAACGCCCGGCCCATGGCCGGGTTCGCCGTCAACCCGGATGTCGCATCCGAGCCGCCGCACTTGGTGCCGACGATCAACTCGTCGATGCCCATTTCCGCGCGCGGCGTGCTCTCCAGTTGCTGCAGCGTCTGCGCGATCCAGGCCTGGCCTTCGGCGATACTCTTGCGGGTGCCGCCAGTGTCCTGGATCACCACCAGCCGCGCGGGGCGGCCGGACTTCCGGATGGTCTCGAGCAGCCCGCTCTTGTTGAAGCCCTCGCAGCCCAGCGAAACCAGAAGTGCCGCGCCCACGTTAGGATGGGTGCAGAGCCGCTCCATCATCTTGTGCGAATAGGCGTTGGGGTAGCAGCCGGAGAAGCCGATCAGGTTCACGCCCTGCTCGCGGAAGGGATGGACGATCTCGCGCGCCACGTGGTGGGCGCATTCCACCAGATAGGTGACGACGATGTTGTTGCGGATGCCCTTGCGGCCGTCGCTGCGCAGATAGCTGTTGATCATGGCTTCACCTCTTTGACGAATTGCCGCCCTTCTTCCAGCGTGTAGGTGGGCAGATAGCCGCTGGCCATGTTGTGGGTGTGCACGTATTCGCCCGGTTCGATATCGCGGCTGGCGACGCCGATGGGCGCACCGTACTTGAAGACTCGCTCGCCCGATCTAATGGCGCGGATGGCGAACTTGTGTCCGACATCCACGCCGGACCGGAGCGCGACCTTACGGCCGCCGACCTCGCGCTCGGCGCCAGCCGGCAGCTCGGCAGTAGCTACGGCGATGTTGTCGCCCGGCGCGAGCAGCAACACGCCCGAGCCGTCGGTCTTCTGGAAGAACGCCATACCCACCCCGCGCGGTGGCTCTAGTGGAGGAGGGATAGTGTAGCGGTTCCCGGGGCGCCACAATTGAAAACGGAGCCCGAAGGCTCCGTTGCGGTCCTGGGCAACGATCGTGCCGATCAGTCGCTAGTCTCAGCCTCAGTTAGCTGGCGCTGAGCGCCCGTAACCACCCCGGCGCTTCGCGCCACCCCTCCTTGAAAAGGAGGGGAGAAAAAGATCCTTCCCCTCCTGCCGGAGGAGGGGTGCCCGCGCAGCGGGCGGGGTGGTGGGAGCCTGCCGGAGGAGGGGCCCGCGCAGCGGGTGGGGTGGTGGAGCCTGCTCGCGAACCACCTCGTCGCATTCGCGCCACCCCTCCTTCGGAAGGAGGGGAGGATCGGGTGCCCGCGCAGCGGGGTGCGAGCCTGCTCGCGGCTGAGCTTCGTTGGTAGTCGGGAAACGGAATCACTCGCGTCAGCTGAGTGCGCTGCGCCGGATGTGCGCATCCTTGCGCTTGAGCACGTCGGGCTGCAGCCGGGTGCCCAGCCCCGGGCCGTTGGGTGCGGTGATATAACCGTCCTTCAGTGGGGGCAATTGTGTCACCAGCTTGCCGTACCAGTCGGTATAGAAGGCGCGCACCACCTCTTGCACCAGCGTGTTCGTGCAATTCATCGACAGGTGCACGGACGCCGTCAGCAGGATCGGCCCGGTGCAATCGTGCGGCGCGACGGGCAACTGATAGCACTCGGCCATGGTCGCGATCTTCTTGGACTCGCTCAAGCCGCCGCACCAGCCCACGTCCAGCATGCACACGCTCGCCGCGCGCTTCTCGAACAGGTCGCGAAAGCCCCAGCGCGTAGCCAGCGTCTCGCTGGCCGTGACCCAGACATTGGTGCGATGGGCGTAGTCGGCGATGGCGTCGAGGTTGTCCATCTTGATCGGGTCCTCGTACCAGAACGGGTCGAACTGCTCCAGCGCCTTGGCGATCTTGATCGCCGCCGGCAGGTTCCACAGCGAGTGGAACTCGACGTGGATGTCCATCTTGTCACCGACGGCTTTGCGTATCTTCTCGAACGGCACCATCGCCTTCTTCAAGTCGGCGTTCGAGATGTAGGTGCCGTTGGAGGCCTCGGCGTACTCGTCGAAGGGCCAGATCTTCATGCCGGTATAGCCCTCCGAGAGCAGCGACTCGGCCAGCTCGTCGGCGTACTTCATGAAGCCGACCAGGTCCTCGTAGGGTTGATACTTGCCCGCGTCCCCAGGCATGCCGAAGTTCGCCGTGCCCTGCTCGGATTTGGCGCGCACGTACTGGTAGCCGGCGCAGGTGTTGTAGGCGCGCACCTTGTCGCGAGTCGCGCCGCCCAGCAGTTGATAGATGGGCTGGTTGCTGACTTGACCGAGGATGTCCCACAGCGCGATGTCCACCGCCGAGCCGGCGCGCATCTCCGCGCCGACGCTCTTGAAGCCCAGGTAGTTGTAGAGGAAGTGGCGGCTGTGCTTGTCGATGGTGAGAGGGTCCTTTCCCAGCAGGTAGGGCGCGATGGTCTGGTGGATGTGGCCGATGACCGGCTCGACCGCGTAGAACGTTTCACCCAGGCCGACGATACCCTCGTCCGTATGCAGATGCACCCACAGGACGTTCGGGAACTCTTCCAGGGTGATGGTTTCGATCGCGGTGATTTTCATTGTGGTGGTCTCGTTGTGGCGGGTAAGAGCAGTGCGATTCTACACGGGCGGGTTCGCCGGCTCTGCCGCCCGCTGTACTGGGGAGGCCCCCGGGGCTGGCGCTGCGGCGGGGAAAGTAGTAGGCTTGCTTATCGTAAGCTAGACAACTAAATGTTCCGGCGCGCCGGATCCCACGGCGGACCCACTCCCAGCCGGGCGGCAGGCCATATTCCAACGCCGCAGCGGGGAAGCCTCCGGCCGGATCCTTACCCTGAGCCATGTTTCAAGAAGATCTCTCCCGCAATTTCGGTTTCATCCTCAACGACGTCGCCCGCCTGCTGCGGACCGCTTTCGACCGCCGCGTGAAATCGCTCGGCTTGACGCGTTCGCAGTGGTGGGTGCTGAACCATCTGTTCCGCAACGACGGGGCGACCCAGTCGGAGCTGGCCGACATCCTCGAGATCGAGAAAGCCACGCTCGGGCGGCTGCTGGACCGGCTGGAGCAGAAGGGCTGGATCGAGCGGCAGGCGGCCGCCGGTGACCGTCGCGCGAAGCGGGTGTTCCTCACCGAGGAGGTCGAGCCCGCCCTGAAGGCGATGCGCACTGCTGCCGCGGAGCTGCGCCGTGACGCGCTGGTGGGCCTGTCCACCGAGGACCAGACGCGCTTCGTCGATGCCCTTTTGGCAGTCAAGGCGAACCTCAGCCGTCCGGACAACGGTGCGGCGGGCAACGGCGGCGCCCGGAGGAAACGGTGATGGCAGCGTCATGGCTGAAAGCGCTGGTCACCACGCGCCGCGTGGTCCGGTTGCTGCTCCTGGTTCTGGTTCCGATGCTCGCCGTGCTGGCCGGACTGTACTTTTACGCACGTGGCGGTCGCGAGGTCGAAACGGAGAATGCCTACGTCAAGCAGAACGTGATCGCGGTAAGCGCAGAGCTGTCCGGCAAGGTCGCCGAAGTGGCGGTGCGCGACGACCAGCCGGTTGCGGCCGGTGCGGTCTTGTTCCGCCTCGACCGCGCTCCCTTCGAGATTGCCGTGGCCAGAGCGCGGGCGCAGATGGACGTGGTGCGCACCGATGTGCAGCAACTGCGTGCCGAGTATCGCGCGACACTACTGGACGCGTCGTCCGCGCAGGAGCGCATCGAATTCCTGGCGCGGCAACTGCAGCGGCAGGAAATGTTGAAGGAGAAGGGCATGAGCCGCGCCGACGTCTATGACGAGGCACGCCACAATCTCGAAGAGGCACGGAGCCGCCTGCAGAACATCCACGAGAGTACGAATCGCGTGCTCGCCGGCCTGGTCGGCGATCCGCAGTTGCCCGCCGAACGGCACCCGCGCTTCGCCGAGGCCAAGGCGGCCTACGATGCCGCCGCCGACGAGCTCGCGCGCACCGTGGTGAGGGCCCCGACGGCTGGCGTTACCACCAACATGAAGCTGCAGGTGGGCGAGCACGTGGAGAAGGGCGCGGCCATCTTCAGCCTGATCGAGAGCGGGCCGGTGTGGATCGAGGCCAACTTCAAGGAGACCCAGCTCGCTCACATGCACCCGGGCCAGCGCGCAGTAGTCGTGGCCGACGCATTCCCGGACATCGAGTGGTCGGCCAAAGTCTCGGCGATCGCAGCGGCAACCGGCGCCGAGTTCGCGATCCTGCCGCCCCAGAACGCCACCGGCAACTGGGTCAAGGTCGTGCAGCGCCTGCCCGTGCGGCTCCAGGTCGAGCAGTCGCCGGGACAGCAGATGCTGCGTGCCGGCATGACCGTCACGGTGACCATCGACACCGGTCGTGAGCGTGGACTGCCGCGCGTCGTGCAGCGGCTGATCGACAAGGGCTACCTGCCCGGCTTCCTGCAACCCCCTTCGGCGCTGGCTCGCACCGAAAAATGAGCGCTGCCGCGCCGGCGATGGATAGCGCCACGGCGGCTCTGCCGCGGCATCGCGGGCTGATCACTGCCTCCGTCGTGCTGGGTTCCCTGCTCTACTCGATGGATTGGACCATCGGCGTCGTGGCCCTGCCGCACATGCAGGGCACCTTCTCCGCGACGCAGGACCAGATCTCCTGGGTGATCACGTCGTACATCGTCGCCTCGGCGATCATGATCCCTACCGGCGGATGGCTGAGTATTCGGTTCGGCCGCAAGCGCGTCTTCATCTGTTCGCTGGCCGGATTCATGCTGGCTTCCCTGTTGTGTGGCGCGGCCGACTCGCTGACGATGGAGGTGCTGGCGCGCATCCTCCAGGGCATGAGCGGCGCCTTTCTCATTCCCCTGTCGCACGCCATCATTCTGGATACCTATCCGACGGAGCAGCACGGCAAGGCCATGGCGTTGTGGGGCATGGGGTCGGTATGTGGCTCGGTGATCGGGCCGACCGTGGGCGGTTATCTGACCGAGTACGCGTCCTGGCGCTGGATCTACTACATCAACGTACCGCTGGGGGTGATCGCGCTGTGCGGTGCGCTCGCCTTCGTGCCCGAGACGCAGCGCGATCCGGGGCGGCGTCTCGACTGGTTCGGCTTCCTCACGCTTGCGCTGGGCGTCGGCGCATTGCAGATGATGCTGGACCGCGGCCAGCGGCTCGACTGGTTCGAATCCGGGGAAATCGTCGTCCTCGCGTGCCTGGCGGGACTCGGACTCTACTTATTCGTAGTGCATTCGATCACCACACGCGATCCGTTCCTCAACCCGAAACTGATCACGCATCGCCAGTTCTTCGTGACCCTGCTGTTGATCTCGATGTATGGCTTCATGACGATGCCGCCGATGGTGCTGATGCCCGCCTTCCTGGAGCACCTGCGCGGGTACAACGTCGATGCGATCGGGTTGTTGCAGTCGCCGAGAGGCGTGGGCATGCTGTCCGCGATGCTGATCAGCGGCCGGATCACCGGCAAGATCGACCCGCGTCTGCTCATCGCCGCCGGACTGCTGTGCCTCGCCCTGACCAACTACGAGATGTCGGTCTGGACCGACGAGGTCGGGGAATGGCCCATCGTCTGGACCGGATTCCTGCAGGGCATCGGCGCCGGCATCATGCTGGTCCCGATCCAGATCATCGCCTTTCCGTCTTTGGCGCCCAACCTGCGCACCGAGGCGACATCGGTGTTCAACCTGGTGCGGAGCGTCTTCAGCAGCGTCGGCATCTCGCTCATGCTCACGTTGTTCGTCGTGACCGGGACGGAAAGCCGGGCGCGGCTGGTGGAATACATCTCACCGTACAGCGCGGCCCTTCGCTCCGCTCACGATATCGGCGCATTCGATGCCGGGACCGTTCACGGCCTCGCCTTGATCGAAGTCGAGATCGAACGGCAGGCGGCCCTGGCGGGCTACAATACGGTGTTCCTGTTCCTGGCTGTGGCCGCGCTGTGCGCGTTGCCGCTGGTCCTGTTCATCGGTCGCCCGCGGCCGGCGAGCGCCTCAGATCGCAAGCAATCGGAGCTCCTGATCGCCGAGTAGGCGTGTTCTGCCTCCCTCGCGTGCCGGGCCGCGGATGCAGGGGTGGCACGCGCGCCCGCGCCGGGCTAGCATGCTGCTTTTCCCGCCGCAGGAGCGACGATGACGTCCGACCCGCCGGTCCAACCGCGCCGCAGTCTCCTCTTCGTGCCCGCTTTGCGCCCGGACCGTTATGCCAAGGCGCTGGCCGCCGGCGCGGACATCGTCTGCGTGGACATGGAGGATGCCGTTGCGCTCGACCGCAAGGACGAGGGGCGCAAACTGGCGCTGCCCCTGTTCGCGACCAGTACCCATCCCCAGGTCGAGAAAATGGCGCGCATCAACGCGCTGTCGACGCTGCACGGGCTGAAGGACCTGCAGGCGATCCTGGAATCGCTCGCGCCGCCGCCTGCGCTCATGGTGCCCAAGGTCAAATCGGCGGAAGAGATCAAACTGCTGGAGACGCTGCTATCCACCAGCCTGACGCGTCACATTCGCTTCTGCGTGATCATCGAGACCAACCAGGGTCTGGAGCGCGCACACGAAATTGCCCGCGCGTCCGATCGCATCGATTCGCTCATCCTCGGCGCCGTGGACATGTCGGCCGACTTGCGCTGCGAGAAAGCCTGGGAGCCGCTGCTCTACACGCGCTCGCGCCTGGTGCACGCGGCGGCGGGTGCCGGCATCGACCTGCTGGACGTGCCCTACCTCAACCTGGCCGATCCCGGCGGCTTGCGCGAGGAGGCGATGGGCTGCGCGCGTCTCGGCTTCACCGGTAAGGCATCCATCCACCCCGACCAGATCCCCATCATCCACGAAGCGTTCACGCCGACCCAGCCGCAGATCGAGAAAGCACGTAAGGTCGTCGCCGCCTTCGAGCAGGACAAGACCGGGTTGGTGGTGATAGACGGCGAGCTGATCGAGCTGCCCGTGGTACGGTCCATGAAGCGGATATTGGCGATCGCGGAGCGAATTGGGAAAGCCCGAACGTGATCCTTTTTTTCCCCCTCCTTTTCTCCCTCCTCCCCGACCACTCCGTGGTCACCCCTCCTCGGGCAGGAGGGGAAAGATCTTTTTTTTCTCCCCTCCTTTTCAAGGAGGGGTGGCGCGAAGCGACGGGGTGGTTTCCGCTCGACGCACCCAAGAGCGCGCCTGCTAGAATCGCGTCTCCTGCTGCGGAGCCAGCGCAATGAACGCACCTGACATCAAGCCGATCCGTCTCACCAGCCTGTCCCACGGCGGCGGCTGCGGCTGCAAGATCGCCCCGGCGGTGCTGGAGCAGATCATCTCCAGGAATGTCGGCGGGTTGCTGCCCAAAGAGCTGCTGGTGGGGATCGAGACCAGCGACGATGCGGCGGTGTATCAGATCAACGAGTCGCAGTGCATCGTCGCCACCACGGACTTCTTCATGCCGATCGTCGACGACCCCTTCGACTTCGGGGCCATCGCCGCGACCAACGCCATCTCGGACGTATACGCGATGGGCGGCACGCCGCTGTTCGCGCTGGCGCTGGTGGGCATGCCGATCAACACGCTGGCTCCGGAGACGATCCGGCGCATCCTCGAAGGCGGCGAGTCGGTGTGCGCGCGTGCCGGCATCCCCGTCGCCGGCGGCCACAGCATCGATTCGGTCGAGCCGATCTACGGCCTGGTGGCCATCGGGCTGGTGCATCCGAAGAACGTGAAGCGCAACGCCGACGCCCGTCCCGGCGACAAGCTGATCCTGGGCAAGCCGCTGGGCGTGGGTGTCTACAGCGCGGCGCTTAAGAAACTGGCGCTCGACGATGCGGGCTATCGTGCGATGATGGCCTGCACCACAAAGCTCAACACGCCGGGCCCGCAACTGGGCCGGCTCGATAGCGTGCACGCGATGACCGACGTGACCGGCTTCGGCCTGCTCGGCCATCTGCTCGAGGTTTGCAAGGGATCGAAGGTTAGCGCGACTGTCCATTGGGATCGTGTGCCTTTGCTGGCCGGTGTCCCCGAGCTGCTGAGCCAGGGTCACAAGACCGGCGCCTCCGGGCGCAACTGGGCCGGGTACGGTCAACTGGTGGATCTCGGCGGCTACGGCGAAATCGAGCAGGCGCTGCTCACCGACCCGCAGACCAGCGGTGGGTTGCTGGTCGCCTGCGCATCCGGCGCCGTGGAACAGGTGCTCGAGATCTTCCGTGCGGATGGCTTCGAGCACGCGGCCGTCATCGGGGAGGTCGCGGCGGGTGAGCCGGGCGTGAGGCTCGTGTGACTCGGGAGGGAACATGAACGTTGCCGAACAAGAGGTATGGAGCGAGCTGCGGCGATCGGCGATCGGCGAAGCGGAGCGCGAGCCCGTGCTTTCGAGTCATATGTACGACCTGGTCATCCGGCACCGCGGTTATCCCGAGGCGCTCGCCTACCTGGTCGCGGCCAGCCTGGCGAACCACGTCTTCAACCTCGTGGCCATGTGCGACCTCACCAGTGACACCATCGCGCACAATCCCGACATCGTGACCGCCAGCCTGTACGACCTCGACGCGGTGCGCGCGCGCGATCCCGCCTGCGAAACGGTGCTGATCCCGTTCCTGTACTACAAGGGCTTCAAGGCGCTGCAGGCGTATCGGGTGGCGCACGCGCTGTGGATGGAGCGCCGCAGCGGGGTGGCACGCTTTCTTCAGAGCCGCGTCGCCGATGCTTTCGCCCTGGACATCCATCCCGCTGCGCGCATCGGACGGGGCATCTTCATCGACCACGGCACCGGCATCGTCATCGGCGAGACCAGCGTCGTGGAAGACGACGTCTCCATTCTGCAATCGGTCACCCTGGGGGGGACCGGCAAGGTAACCGGCGACCGCCACCCGAAGATCCGCCGCGGCGTGATGATCGGAGCCGGTGCCAAGATCCTCGGCAACATCGAAGTGGGCGAAGGCTCGAAGGTCGCGGCAGGCAGCGTAGTGCTCGCCCCGGTTCCGCCACACACCACGGTGGCCGGCGTGCCGGCGAAGCCGGTGGGCAAACCCAGCTCGGACGTTCCTGCCTTCGATATGACGCAGGAGTTGGAGTGAGCGAATGCGTGAATGTGTGAGTGCGTAAGTGCAAAATCCCTTAGTCCCTAGCCCATACTGGCCTATGGCAATGACTTCGAAGCCACCGCGGAACACCCCCTCTCCCCTTGTGGGAGAGGGTTGGGGTGAGGGGTCATAACCAGAGACGACGCTAGTCATTCACGCATTCACTTCGTTCCATGCTCGCCCTCGACAACGTCTCGAAATCCTTCGGTGCAAAGCTGGCGCTGGCGTCCACTTCGCTAGTCCCCACGCGCGGCCGGACCACCGTCCTGCTCGGGCCCAGTGGCTGCGGCAAGTCCACGCTGCTGCGGCTGATGGTCGGCCTGGTCTCGCCCGATGCCGGCCGCGTGCTGTTCGACGGCGTCGAGCTGGCGCCGGCCAGCATCGACGCAATCCGACACCGCATCGGCTATGTCATCCAGGAGGGCGGACTATTTCCCCACCTGGACGCACGGGCCAATGTCACGCTGCTCGCCCGCTATCTGGGGCGCGAAGCGGCCTGGATCGACGCGCGCGTCGGCGAGCTTTGCGGACTGATGCGCATACCCGCCGATGCGCTCGCGCGCTATCCCGGTCAGCTGTCCGGCGGTGAGCGCCAGCGCGTAGCGCTGATGCGGGCGCTGATGCTCGACCCCGCATTGCTGCTCCTGGATGAGCCGTTGGCGGCACTCGACGCCATGACGCGGCGCGAGCTGCAGACCGAGCTGAAGGAGATCTTCGCCCGGCTCGCCAAGACCGTCGTGCTCGTCACCCACGACTTGCACGAGGCGGCCTGGTTCGGCGACGAGATCGTGCTCATGCGGGAAGGCCGCATCGTCCAGCGCGGAAGCCTCGATGATCTTCTCGCGCGGCCGGCGGACGGGTTCGTCACGCAGTTCGTCCATGCGCAGCGGGCCGACCCGAGATTGGCGGTGGCTGCATGAAACGACCGTGGCCTGCACTCCTCCTGCTGGGCGTAACGAACTGCGCGCTCGCGCAGCAGACGTTGGTCATCGGCTCCAAACGCTTCACCGAATCCTACATCCTGGGCGAGGTCGCGCTGCAGACGGCGCGCGCCGCCGGCGCACAAGCCGAACACAAACAGGGCATGGGCAACACGGGAATCCTGTTCGCAGCCATCAAGAGCGGCAGCATCGATCTGTATCCCGACTACACCGGCACGGTGGCGCGCGAGCTGCTCGAGTCCGAGGCATCCGACCTGGAATCGCTCAACCGCGGGCTGCAATCGCTCGGGCTGGGGGTCGCGGTACCGCTCGGCTTCGAAGACACCTACGCGCTGGCGATGCTGGACAGCGAGGCGCAGCGGCTGGGCGTGAAGTCCATCAGCGATCTGGCGGGACAGGCGCAGCTGCGCTTCGGTCTGTCCCACGAGTTCCTCAATCGCAACGATGGCTGGCCGGGACTCGTCCGTACCTACGCTCTACCGCAGGCGCCGAGCGGACTCGACCACGGCCTGGCTTACGAGGCACTGGCCGCGCGGCAGATCGACGTGATGGACATCTACTCCACCGACGCCAAGATCGCGAAATACAAGCTGCGCGTGCTGCTCGACGATCGCCACTTCTTCCCGGAGTACGAGGCGGTGCTGGTCTATCGGCTCGACGTCCCGCAGCGGTTTCCGCAGGCCTGGGCCGCGTTGCAGAAACTGCAAGGCCGGATCAGCGCGGATCGGATGGTCGCCATGAATGCCGCGGCGGAGCTCGACGGCAAGGGCTTCGGCGAGATCGCCGCCAGCTTCCTGGCAAGCCCCGGTTCGTCTAGCGCGGGAAGTGGCGGCAAGGCCAGCTTCTGGTCGCTGCTGTTCGGCGACGACTTCTGGCGGCTTACAAGGCAGCACCTGGTGCTCGTATTCGCCTCGCTCGCCGCGGCGATCCTCGCGGGCATCCCACTCGGCGTGTGGGCCGCGCGGACGCCCGTCGCGGCCCAGCCTGTCCTGGCCAGCGTCGGGCTGATCCAGACCGTCCCGTCGCTCGCGCTGCTGGCCTTCCTCATCCCCGTGCTGGGGACCATCGGCACGTGGCCTGCGCTGGTTGCGCTGTTCCTCTATTCGTTGCTGCCGATCGTGCGCAACACGTACAGCGGATTGACCGATATCGCCCCGCCCTTGCGCGAGTCCGCGCGTGCGCTGGGGTTGCCCGCCGGTGCGCGTTTGAGGCTGGTAGAGCTGCCGCTGGCAGCGCGCTCGATCCTCGGCGGGATCAAAACCTCGGCCGTGATCAACGTGGGCACGGCCACCATCGCCGCGTTCATCGGCGCAGGCGGCTACGGCGAGCGCATCACTACCGGACTGGCACTCAACGACAACGCCATGCTGCTGGCTGGCGCCGTACCGGCCGCGGCGCTGGCGCTGCTGGTGCACGCGCTGTTCGAGCTTCTCGACCAGTCGCTGATCCCGGCTGGGTTGCGCTGAGAGTGAAGAGCAAAGCGACACTACCCTTTGGGCCGTTTGATTCGTAGCTTGACCAGCATCAAATTGCGGGAACGGGAGGCATCGGCAAGTCGTCTTCAGCGCTCGCAGCCGCGAACGCAATCACTGCCCGAAGGGCGTCGCGAGTGAGGGTAGGAAAGTCTGCCAGTATGTCATCCTCCGCAGCGCCTTCCGCCAGGCTGGCGAGAACGGTGCGCACCGTCAACCGCGTGCCCTTGACGGTGAGCTCGCCACCGCAAATCGCAGGATCACGAATGAAAAACTTGTGGTAGTCCAATGCACGCACTCCTTGCTTCAAGCCTCGCCTTTTGCAACTCGTCCACCAAACTCAGTATAGCGTGCCCGGTTGTCTTCCGCCTCCAACCCGCTCCGGCCCGCGAGCACGAAGTTCCGTGATCGGGGTAGCCGCATCGCCTTTAGCCGCTAGCTACCCCTGGGCCCGAAGTCGATCAGACCTTCACCAGATCCCCCAGCAGCGTAGGGATCAGCTCGCTGACCGTGGGATGGATGCGCACACCGTGCTGGATCGCCGTGTAAGGCAGGCCAGCGTACATCGCGTCCAGCAGCGAGTGCACGACCTC